>JANLUZ010000068.1:0-11793 GCA_031363755.1 Polaromonas sp. | reverse complement strand
CGCTGGCAGCGATTGATTGACACTTCCATCGAAAGCGACGCCATGAGTCAAGATTCAGTGCCCGACACCGCAGACGACCCTCACTATGAGCAGGGCATGGTCAACCGCCGCCGCGTGCTGAGCGATGCCTGGGTCGACAAGTCGCTGGCGGGCAGCAACGATTTCAACGCCGAGTTCCAGAACCTGATCGCCCGCTATGCCTGGCGCGAGGTGTGGGGCCGCCCCGCGCTGGGCGACAAAACCCGGCGCTTGATGGTGCTGTCGACGATGATTGCACTCAAGAGTTACGAAGAATTCGCCCTGCATGTGCGCGCTGGGCTCGACGGCGAGCCCGAGTCGCGCTTGACGGCCGACGACATCAAGGAAGTGATTTACCAGGCCGCGATTTACTGCGGCGTGCCTGCCGCCAACCACGCCATGAGCGTGGCCACCGCCATACTCCATGAAAAAGGCCTTTTGCCGACCAAGGACACCCCATGACGACTCCTGACACCTCCCTGCACTGCATCCGCGAGGGTGAGGGCCCCGTGGTGGTGCTGGCCCACGCGCTGGGCTGCGACCTGACCATGTGGGACGGCGTGGCCGCGCTGCTGGCCAAACGCTACACCGTGCTGCGCTATGACGCGCGCGGGCACGGGCAGTCTGGCGTGCCACCCGGCCCGTACACCATCGACATGCTGGCAGACGACGCTGCCCGCCTGATTCAGGAGGAAGTTCCCAAGGGCGGCCCGGTGCATTTTGTGGGGCTGAGTATGGGCGGTATGGCAGCGCAGGCGCTGGCTGCCCGGCATCCGGCGCTGGTGCGCAGCATCACGGTGGCCAACTCGGCCCTGTTCTACGACGAGGCAGCCAAAGACATCTGGCTGCAGCGCCGGGCCACGGTGCTGGCGCAAGGCGTGGAAGCCATTGCCGACGCCGCCCTGCAGCGCTGGTTGACGCCCGAGTTTCGCGCTGACATCGGCGTGGGTGGGCTGGCCGGCGGCGCGGACCGCGTGGCGGCGTTGCGGGCCCGGCTGGTGGCCAACGACCGCTACGCCTATGGCTTCAGTTGCGAAGCGGTGGCAATGATCGACTTTCGCGCCAGCAATCTGCGTCTGGCCTGCCCGGCGTTGGTGATTGGCGGCACCCGTGACGACGCCACGCCAGTGGCCATGTCGCGCGCCATTGCCGACAGCATTGACGGCGCACAGCTCGTCACGCTAGACGCCGCGCACCTGAGCGCCGTCGAGCAGCCGCTGGCCTTCACCCAGTTGCTGGAAGACTTTTTCGATAGCCTGGCTGCCGACGAGGAAGACGACCTTTCCAACGCCAATGACGACCCAGAAAGCGCCGACGCATGACCGCCCTCAAACTCATTGCCGCCACCCAGCCCACCGTGCTGGTGCTCAACGGCCCCAACCTGAACCTGCTGGGCACGCGCGAGCCGTCGGTGTACGGCGCGCACACGCTGGCCGACGTTGAGGCGATGTGCCAGCGGGCCTGTGACACGCACGGCCTGGGCCTGGACTTTCGCCAAAGCAACCACGAAGGCGTGCTGATCGACGCGCTGCATGAAGCCGGGCGCGCCCAGGCCGCGGGCACGCTGGCCGGTGTGGTGCTGAACGCGGGCGCCTACACCCACACCAGCGTGGCGCTGCACGACGCGATCAAAGGCGCCAACGTCACGGTGATCGAGCTGCACATCAGCAACGTGCATGCGCGTGAGGCGTTTCGCCACCACTCCTACATCTCGCCGGCTGCCAAGGCCGTGATGGCCGGGTTCGGGGTGACTGGGTACGCCCTGGCGATTCAGGCGCTGGCCGATATGCACGCCGCGTCGGCTAACTGAACGGGCCAGCCCCCAACGCCTCCCGATGTCCCTGCCGTCCAAGTTCCTGGTCGATGAACGCGAGGTGGAGATGTCCGCCATCCGTGCGCAGGGCGCGGGCGGGCAAAACGTCAACAAGGTGTCCAGCGCGATTCACCTGCGCTTTGACATTGCTGCTTGCAGCCTGCCTGAGGAGATCAAGGCCCGACTGCTGGCCTTGGCCGACAGCCGCCTGACGCTGGACGGCGTGCTGGTGCTCAAGGCGCAGCAGCACCGCACGCAAGAGATGAACCGGGCAGACGCGCTGATGCGGCTGCAGGAAGTGATTGACAGCGTGTCCCGCGCGCCCAAACCGCGCCGCGCCACCAAGCCCACCTACGGCTCCAAACAGCGGCGGCTGGAAGGCAAAAGCCAGCGCAGCGAAACCAAATCGCTGCGCGGCAAGGTCAGCGACTGAAACGGCCCGTTCTTAGGCAGTGCAGGCGGTTTTTGGGTTGATTGCAAGCTAATTTCAAGCATTTTAGGCCGCTAGCCCAGGTTTTTATTGCCTGTATAGCTATTTAATCGATAGCAGTCTGCCAGATCGACGGCAGATCACGTCACGTTGTAACGCCCCGGTTTGTGGTTGACCCACAAAAACAGGCTCATCAACACCGCCGCAGCACCGACCACGCCACCCGCCCAGGCGGCACCACAAACAGCGCCAGCATCACTACGCAGGCGTCCATCACCATCTGTACCTTGCCCGCTCGAAAACCGCGTTTTTCCTGCAGGTAGAGCGACACGATGGTGGCGCCGCCCAGGCTGGCCCGGTGTCTGGCCAAAAACAGAGCGCCGGACCCCAGCAGCAGCCCGCCGACCAATGCGGCATACAGCGGATGGACCGAGGCAATGTCCAACATCTGCGGCGACCATTCCGTCAACAGCGCCAGCAAGCCCACGGCCAAAAAGGTCTTGACGGTGAACTCATGGCCCATGCGCTGCCAAGCAAACCAGTAAAACGGCAGGTTCACCAGAAAGAACAGCTTGCCAAAACTCACGCCCGTGGCGTAGTGCAGCACAAAGGCCAGCCCGGCGGTGCCACCTGTCAGCAACCCGGCCTGGTTGAAGATGACGAGCGCCAGCGAGACGAACAAGGTGCCAGTGAAGATGCCCTGGGCATCGTCAAACAGGGAGTGGCGTTTGGGCGGGGAGACGGTTTGCATGGTGCCAGCAAGTCAGCAAGAAACGCGCCGCCAGGGCTCTGCACGCAGCGCCAGGGGGCTCAGGCCGGCTCAAGCACCGCCGCCAGCGCCTGCCGCACCTGGGCGTTGATCTCCAGCGAGCGTCGGGCAATGGCCGGGTCATAAATGTGGGTGGTGATCATCAGCTCGTCAGCGCGGGTTTCAGCCAGAAACCGGCGCAGCCCGGACTCCACCGTGCTGGCCGAGCCCGCAATGGCGTAGCGCAGCATGCGCTGGGCGCCAGCTTTCTCGGACGGGGACCAGTACGCCTCGATGTCGTCAATGGGCGGTTGCATGGGGCCGGGCGTGCCGCGCAGCAGGTTGGTCATCGACTGCTGCACCGACGTGAACTGGTAGCACGCAGCCTCGTCAGTATCAGCGGCCAGCACGTTGGCCACCACCATGGCATAGGGCTTTTGCAGCTGCGCGGATGGGCGGAAGGTGCTGCGGTAGATGTCCAAGGCCTGCAGCAGCATGTCGGGTGCAAAGTGCGAGGCAAACGCAAACGGCAAACCCATCATGGCGGCAAGCTGCGCACCATACAGGCTGGAGCCCAGCAGCCACAGCGGCACGCGCAGCCCGGCGCCCGGCACCGCGCGAATGCGCTGGCCAGGCTCCGCGGGCTCGAAATAGTCGTGCAGCTCCTGCACATCCTGCGGGAAGGTGTCGGCATGGGGCTGCTGGTCGCGGCGCAGGGCGCGGGCAGTGAGCTGGTCGGTGCCCGGTGCGCGGCCCAGGCCCAAGTCAATGCGGCCCGGGTACAGCGCGGCCAGCGTGCCGAACTGCTCGGCAATCACCAGCGGGGAATGGTTGGGCAGCATCACACCGCCGGAGCCCACGCGAATGATGTGCGTGCCGCCCGCCACGTGACCAATCACCACCGACGTGGCGGCACTGGCTACGCCGGGGTTGTTGTGGTGCTCGGCCAGCCAGAAGCGGTGGTAGCCATGCTTTTCGGCCTGCTGGGCCAGTGCCAGCGTGTTCCGAAAAGCGTCGGTGGCGGTGTTGCCGCGCACGATGGGCGACAGGTCAAGAACTGAAAACGGGATCATGGGCGGTACCAGAAAACACCCTGCCAACGCGGCAGCGGCGTTCACAACACATCTGGCCGGTCACGCGGTTTTCAATGAGCTTTGCCGTCGCAACACAGTGTTGCGGCGGCGAGGGGCAATTGACGTCTTACTTCTCGATGGCCAGCAGCTCGACCTCAAAGGTCAGCGTGGCGTTGGGCGGCACCACACCGCCAGCGCCTTTGTCACCGTAAGCCGTCGCGGGTGGGCAGGTCAGGGTGGCTTTGCCGCCAACCTTGATTTTCTGCATGCCTTCCGTCCAGCAGGGCACCACGCGGGTTAGCGCAAAGGTGGCCGGTTGGCCGCGCGAGTAGGAGCTGTCGAACTCCTTGCCGTTGGCCAGCGTGCCCTTGTAGTGAACCTTCACCGTGTCTGACGCTTTGGGCATGGCGCCCGTGCCGTCCGCTGTGTGGGTGACCTTCACGCCCGAGGGCAGCGTCTCAGCGGGGGCCACTGCCCATGCGCCGCTGGACAAAGCCGCCAGCGCCAGGGTTGACAGCGCGCAGCGGGCGTGAGTGCGGATGGAAAAGGTAGTCGTCATGGTGTCCTTGTGAAGGGAGGGGTGAAAGGAAAAGAGCCGAGCCAGATGACCGGGTTTTGGCACCCGGGCCACAGACTGTCGCGCGGATTATGCGGTGCTTTGTCGCCGCGTCTGTAACGCAGGCGTAACGCCCTGCAAGCCGCCACGTCATCGCTGTTACAACAGCGCAATGCCCCGAAGGCTTAAAAAACAGCTCTCGCGCGTGATGCTCACGAAGTCGGCCAGGTAGGGGCGGTCGCTCGTCATGCGGGCGCAGGCCGCATACAGGCGGCCGGTCAAGCCGTGCGGACCCAGGGTAAGAATTTGCTCCTAAATCAGGAGCTGCTCAGGCAGTGATTACCTTGGCTAGGGGGTGATTTGATGTTTGAAACGCCCTGGAAAAGGCTTTTTAGGAGTTTTCCAGCGGGCAGGCTTGGCTCCTTACTCGGTAAATAGGCCTTTCGATTCATCAACGCCATGGCGCGCAACGACGCAATTCCCATCAGCGATACGCGGCGATACGCGGCGATAGGCGGCGCGAACGCTTGCAATCCGACAGCCTTACCTTTGCTTGCGTCAGAAACGAGTCGCTGGATCGTGATGGCTTTCGGCGCCAAAACTGCTATCAAGTCAGGAGCTGCTTAGGCAATAAATACATAGACTTGGCGACTATTTGATGCTTCAAAGACATCCAAACCAACTTCTGAGTGCCTTTTGCTGACATTTTGGAGGTTTGCATAGCTTGGAGGCTTCAAAAGTAAAACCGAAGTTAATTTTTGGCAAGGCCATGCAGGCCATAATTTGCGCGCTTTGGCGGACGGCTATGTGCAACCTCTGACGCTTTCACGAAGAGGTAAGTTCACATCGCGGCGACGCATCATGGCGCTGTACGCTCCTGCGTCCTTCGACGCCTGCCTTGCGCGCCTTGGCGGGCATCACCGTGTTGCGCCGACCTGATGATGCGCTAGCCATTGACGAAGACTAGACCGCACTGCGCTTTCGCCGGATGGCTGTGTGTCAGCCTTGTGTTTGCTACTAAATCAGTAGCTACCCAGGCATGCTGCACTAGGGCATGCGGGCGATTTGATGCTTGAAAAGGTCAAAAACTGGCCAAAAACCGTCTGAAATCGACTTGAATCGGCTTTTGACGGCGGTTATCAAGCATTGGCTGAAAACTTGGCATAGCTCGCTTCGTCCATCAGCCCATCAAGTTGCGCTGCGTCGGCCAGCTTGGCTTTGAAAAACCAGCCTGCGCCCAGCGGGTCGCTGTTGGCAAGTGAGGGGTCGCTGCGCAGGGCTTCGTTCACTTCGGTGACTTCGCCAGTTACGGGCATGTACACGTCGGCGGCGGCTTTGACGGACTCGACGACGCCTGCTGTGTCTTTCTGCGCGAAGCTGCTGCCAACGACAGGCAGGTCAACAAACACGATGTCGCCCAGCGTGTCTTGTGCATGCACGGTGATGCCGACGGTGGCCAGGCCAGCGTCCAGCTTGAGCCAGACGTGGTCGTCGGTGTAATAGGTCGTCATGGGGTGTCCTTGGTGTGTCGGAGGAAAGCGTGACCTGCGATGGTAGCGAGTCTCTTCCGAGCCGGACAGCGAATCCGCACTACTTGCTGGGCAGCAGCGTAGCGATGCGCTGGGCGATGGAGTCGGCGCACTCGCGGCCTGCCGCGACTTCAATGTGGGCCATCAAGACGCGCGAGACTGCCAGCATTGGGACCTTGCTGTTGGCAGGGTGCGATGCCAAAACCCGGCTTGCAGCAGTTGAAGTGCAATCTTCTGACCGTCCCCCTCAAACCTAGGCCTGACGTCTTTGGCCGATTTGATGCTATCGGCTAGCAGCAGCAGCGTGCGTTCGCGTTGGTCCGCGTGCGAAGGCCGGGCTTGCATCACGAGCCGTTCATATTTTCAACGTTGTTTCCCCTCACCCTGACCCGCTCCCGCGTACGGGAGAGGGGACTAATACCCAACAGCCCTTTCGCCCAGGTCTTGATTGCCTGAGCTGCTACTGAAAACATAGCAATTTTGGCGGTTTAAATTTAGCGGTTTTAAATTCAGCATCCACAAAAAAGCCCGAACACTTCGGGCTCTTTTGTGACCGCAGCGCAGCGTTTACATGCCGGCGTAATTCGGCCCGCCGCCGCCTTCGGGCGTGACCCAGACGATGTTTTGCGTCGGGTCTTTGATGTCGCAGGTTTTGCAGTGCACACAGTTTTGTGCGTTGATCTGCAGGCGGTCGGAGTTGTCCGGGTTTTTCACGTACTCATACACGCCAGCGGGGCAGTAGCGCGCCTCTGGCCCGGCATAAAGCGCCAGGTTGATGTTGACCGGCACGCTGGCGTCCTTGAGGGTCAAGTGCGCGGGCTGGTGCTCTTCGTGGTTGGTGTTGGACACAAACACCGAGCTGAGCCGGTCAAAGGTGATTTTGTTGTCGGGCTTGGGGTAGACGATCTGCGGGCATTCAGCGGCTGGTTTGAGCTTGGCGTGGTCGGGAACTAGGCTGTGAATTGTCCACGGTGGGCGCTTCATGCCCAGCTTGGGCAACAGCCACAGCTCAATGCCGTTCATGATGGACGACAGGTACAGGCCCTTTTTCATCCACTGCTTGGTGTTGATGCTGGTTAGCAGCTCTTCATGCAGCCAGCTGGCCTCGAATGCTTCGGGGTAGGCGCTCAGCTCGTCGTGCTGGCGGCCGCTGGTCACGGCGGCGTACGCGGCGTCGGCGGCCAGCATGCCGGTTTTGATGGCGGCGTGGCTGCCCTTGATGCGGGCGAAATTCAAAAAGCCGGCGTCACAGCCGACCAGCGCACCGCCGGGGAACACGGTTTTGGGCAGGCTGTTCAGCCCGCCGCAGGTAATCGCCCGCGCGCCGTAGCTGATCCGCTTGCCGCCTTCAAGGTACTGGCGAATCGCCGGGTGGGTTTTCCAGCGCTG
Organism: Polaromonas sp.; assembly: GCA_031363755.1. Lineage (GTDB taxonomy): Bacteria > Pseudomonadota > Gammaproteobacteria > Burkholderiales > Burkholderiaceae_C > Polaromonas. Next base: position 4,237 of record JANLUZ010000068.1, on the reverse strand, counting down.
CATTTCTTCAAACGGGCTGAGCCAGGGGTTGCTGTATTCCAGCCCGGTGATGAAGCCCAGCGTGACCTTGTTGCCTTCGAGGTGGTACAGAAAACCGCCGCCGTAGGTTTTGCTGTCCATGGGCCAGCCCAGTGAATGCACCACGTGGCCGGGTTTGGCCTTGGCCGGATCGATCTCCCACAATTCCTTGATGCCTAGCGCGTAGGTTTGCGGGTCCTTGCCTTCGTCCAGTTTGTATTTGGCCAGCAGCTGCTTGCCAAGGTGGCCGCGCGAGCCTTCGGCGAAAATCGTGTACTTGCCGTGCAGTTCCATGCCCAGCTGGAAGTTGCCCGTCGGCTCGCCGTCCTTGCCAAGCCCCAGGTTGCCGGTGGCCACGCCTTTGACGGATCCGTCGTCGTTGTAAAGCAGTTCGGCGGCGGCAAAGCCGGGGAAGATTTCAACGCCTAGTGCTTCGGCTTGCTGTCCCAACCAGCGCACAAGGTTGCCCAGGCTGATGACGTAATTGCCTTCGTTGTGCAGGCACTCAGGGATCAAAAACTGCGGTGTGTTGATGGTGCCGGTGGTGGTTAAAAACTGCACGTCGTCGCCGGTGACGGGCTGGGTCAAGGGCGCGCCCAACTCTTTCCAGTTGGGGAACAACTCGGTCAGCGCCTTGGGGTCCATGATCGCGCCGCTCAGGATGTGCGCGCCGGGCTCGGAGCCCTTTTCCAACACCACCACCGACACGTCGGCACCTTTTTCCGCCGCCTGCTGCTTGAGCCGGATGGCCGTGGCCAACCCGCCCGGGCCGCCGCCCACCACGACAACGTCGTACTCCATCGCTTCACGGGGGCCGAATTGGGCCAGGATTTCTTGGCTGTTCATGGTGGAGGTCTCGCTGAGAAATAGTTGTGAAAAGGCTGCTGTGTGTCTGCTGGGGTAAATCGTATTTTACGCAATGAAAACAAAAAAAGAACGATCGTTCGTTTTTGTGTGGTTTTTGCCTACAGCGATCATCCCCAAATAGCGATTTTGGACCGGCCAGTGCGCACTGACTGTGTACACGGTGACAACGCGAAACATTACATTTCCCGCCTGGGTGCTGGCACGGGGCGCGTCAGCTACCGGGTGGTGCAGGAGTTTGCCAACGTCGCCCGCACAAAAGCTTGCACAGCGGATGACCACCGCTGGCCGCGTTTAGAAAAACATTCAGTTTTTTGGCGGCTTGGGCACGCGGCCCATCGTATAAAACTCGGGGTTGGGCTGCATGCCGCTGAAGCTGGCCATGCGGTTGCTCAGGCCAAAAAACGCGGTGATGGCGGCGATGTCCCAGGCGTCTTCGTCGTCAAAGCCGTGGGCTTTCAGGGCGTCAAAGTCGGCGTCTTCCAGCGTGTGGGCAGCTAGGCAGACCTTCATCGCGAAGTCCAGCATGGCGCGCTGGCGGGGGCTGATGTCGGCCTTGCGGTAGTTCACGGCCACCTGGTCGGCGACCAGCGGCTTTTTCTCGTAAATCCGCAAAATCGCGCCGTGCGCCACCACGCAGTACAGGCAATGGTTGGCCGCGCTGGTGGTCGTCACGATCATTTCGCGCTCGCCTTTTGTCAAAGTTCCAGATGGGTTGGAGCCTTCCTCAATCAGCATCAACGCGTCGTGGTAGCTGAAAAAGGCGCGCCACTCGGCCGGGCGGCGGGCCAGACCCAGGAACACATTGGGGATGAAGCCGGCTTTTTCCTGCACGGCCAGAATGCGTGTGCGGATGTCCTCGGGCAGGCTGGACAGGTCGGGGGCGGGGTAGCGTGGGGTGGCGGACATGCGAGTCTCCTGCAAGGTCAATTTTGGTTCGGCCTTTGAGGTTAACCCTGAATAGCCCCAAGCTGATGGCTGCAGACGACACAGCCGCCAGGGCTCCGACATCATCGGAGCCCGCAGGCGGCTGCTGGGGCCGGGCGCGTGAATGCGCTGCTTGTCAGATCACGCCAGGTCGTAGCGGTCCAGGTTCATCACCTTGGTCCAGGCGGCGATGAAGTCGCGCATGAACACCTCGCCCGAGTCGCTGCTGGCATAGACCTCGGCCAGCGCCCGCAGCTGCGAGTTGGAGCCGAACAGCAGGTCTACCACCGTGCCTGTGAGTTTGAGCTCACCGGTCTGCCGGTTACGACCTTCCAGAACAAACTCGCGGTCGGTCGACTTTTGCCACTTCGTGTTCATATCCAGCAGATTGACGAAAAAGTCATTCGTCAACTCGTCCGTGCGCTCGGTGAACACGCCGTGTTTGGCCCCGCCAACGTTGGCCCCCAGGGAGCGCAGGCCGCCGATCAGCACCGTCATCTCGGGCGCCGTCAGGGTGAGCAGGTTGGCCTTGTCCACCAGCTGTTCGGCCACGGTGGCTTCATGCCCCTGGCGCACGTAGTTGCGGAAACCGTCCGCCATTGGCTCCAGCACCGCGAACGCTTGAACGTCGGTTTTTTCCTGCGACGCGTCGGTGCGGCCTGGTGAGAAGGGCACGGTCACGGTCTGGCCCGCTTTCTTGGCAGCGGCTTCAATGGCAGCACCGCCACCCAGCACGATCAGATCGGCCAGAGAGACCTTTTTGCCGCCCGTTTGCGCGGCATTAAAGGCCTGTTGCACGCCTTCCAGCGTGGCCAATACCTTGGCCAGCTCGGCGGGCTGGTTGACTTCCCAGTCCTTCTGCGGGGCCAGGCGAATGCGAGCCCCGTTGGCACCCCCACGCTTGTCGCTGCCGCGGAAGGTTGATGCCGACGCCCAGGCGGTGGTGACCAGCTGCGAGGTGCTCAGGCCGGACGCGAGGATGCTCGCCTTCAGCGCGGCTACGTCCTGCGTATTAACCAGCGGGTGGTCCACGGCGGGCACCGGGTCTTGCCAGATCAGCTCTTCGGTCGGCACCAGCGGGCCGAGGTAACGGGAGATCGGGCCCATGTCGCGGTGCGTCAGCTTGAACCAAGCGCGGGCAAAGGCGTCTGCAAACTCCTGCGGGTTCTGCATGAAGCGGCGCGAAATCTTCTCGTAGGCCGGGTCCATGCGCATGGCCATGTCGGCCGTGGTCATCATGGGCGCGTGGCGAATGCTTGGGTCATGGGCATCGGGTACGGTGCCGTCGCCGGTGGTGCCCACGGGCTTCCACTGGTGCGCGCCCGCCGGGCTTTTGGTCAGCTCCCACTCGTAGCCAAACAGGTTCTGGAAGTAGCCGTTGTCCCACTGAATCGGGTTGTTCGTCCAGGCCCCTTCGATGCCGCTGGTGGTGGTGTGCACGCCGTAGCCGGTTTCAAAGCTGTTGATCCAGCCCAAGCCCATGTTTTCAATGCCCGCGCTTTCGGGGTTGACGCCCACGTGTTTCACATCGACCGCGCCGTGGCTTTTGCCAAAGGTGTGACCGCCAGCGGTCAGCGCCACGGTTTCTTCGTCGTTCATGGCCATGCGGGCAAAGGTTTCGCGGATGTCGCGCGCCGAGCCCAGCGGGTCCGGTTTGCCTTCAGGGCCTTCCGGGTTCACGTAGATCAAGCCCATGGTGGTGGCGCCCAGCGGTGTGGCGAGTTCGCGGTCACCCGAGTAGCGCTTGTCGGTGCCCATCCACTCGGTTTCTTCGCCCCAGTTGATGTCTTCTTCCGGCTCCCACACGTCCGGGCGGCCGCCGGCAAAACCGAAGCTCTTGAAGCCCATTGACTCCATGGCGACATTACCGGTCAGGATGAACAAGTCGGCCCACGACAGCTTGCGGCCGTATTTCGCCTTGATCGGCCAGAGCAGACGACGCGCCTTGTCCAGGTTGCCGTTGTCGGGCCAGCTGTTGAGCGGTGCAAAACGCTGCTCACCACTGCCACTACCGCCGCGGCCGTCGTAAATGCGGTAGGTGCCCGCTGCGTGCCACGCCATGCGCACAAAAAATGGGCCGTAGTGGCCGTAGTCAGCTGGCCACCAGCCTTGCGAGTCGGTCATCAGCACATGCAGGTCCGCCACCACTGCGTTCAGGTCCAGCGTCTTGAACTCCTGGGCATAGACAAACTCGTCGCCCATCGGGTTCGACATTTCCGACTGCTGGTGCAGCACCTTGAGGTTGAGTTGCTCCGGCCACCACTGCGCATTGGAGCGCAGCGCCGCCTTGGGTTTGGCACCCGCGTGGGGGAACGGACATTTCATTTCGGTGGTCATCGGGGGGCTCTCCTGGGGTGGTTTCAACGGTTGAAGAGTAGTAGTCTAGAGATGGATTGACGATAGTGCAAAGCAATCTTGCTAATGATAT
>JANLUZ010000182.1:0-23762 GCA_031363755.1 Polaromonas sp. | reverse complement strand
CTGAAGCCACACGCGCCGACAAATGTCGAGCCGTGAGCGCCGAGGCGCCTAACCTGCGCTGCCCCCGCAACGGTAAACGGACGAATGGTGCTGAGCAGCACTGGCGCAAGCCGGTGGGCCGCTCACACCTTCTGCTTTCATTACAAGCCACTGAGCGCCTTGAACAAGCGCATGGGAAGGCGATGGAGGTTGTGCCGCGAGCCCGGATACCGGCCAACAAAGTGGATGCGTGCGCTTTTCCAAAGGGTGCGCGTCCTTGTCGCTCATGCACTGGCGGGGAAGCCGGTGAGAGCTCTTTGTTGATGATCGACCTTTTCATGAAAACCATGGTTTCTCGTGTGCGCCTCGCCGCACCGTCTTCGGCTGCTGCGTGGGGCCTGACCGTTGCGGGCGTATTTGCCTGTCTTGGCTTGCCTGGCCCGGCGCTGTCACAGACCACGCTGCCCGCCGGAGGCATACAGCTGCCTGAGACAGTGGTCACCGCAACACGCAATACCCAACTGCTCAGTGCGGCATTGCCCCACACCACCGTCATCACACGGGACGACATTGCGCGCTCGCAGGCCACTGATCTTGTCACGCTGCTGCAGCGTGAAGCCGGGCTGCAACGCACGCAAAACGGCGGCATTGGAACGACATCGAGTATTTTCATTCGCGGGGCGGCGTCGCTTGACACGCTGATCCTGATCGACGGAATTGCACAAAACAAGCAAGATGCGTCGGGCGCCGTGAGTCTGGAGCACATCATGCTGGCCAACGTCGACCATGTGGAGATCGTGCGCGGCAATGTGTCGGCCATTTATGGCTCGGGCGCCATTGGTGGCGTGATTCAGATCTTCACGAAGACGGGCTCCTCGACGCCGTCGCTGAGCCTGTCAGCAGACGTGGGCCCGCGCGCTTTTCGAAAACTTTCGGGTGCCCTGAGTGCTACCGCAGGTGACACCGCCTTCACCCTTGATGTGTCGCGGGTCATCACGCACGGTTTTTCGGCCATCAACCCGGCGCAGCAACCCGGTGCCAACCCTGACGCCGACGCCTACCAAAATACTACTGCCAATGTGTCAGTCACGCACCGCGTTTCACAAGACCACCGCTTTGGCGCTACCGTGTTTCACGCCAACAGCGGCACTGCCTATGACAACGCCTTCGGCGCACCGACGGACATTCAGGTATCCACCACGCGCCTGAGCCAGACGTCGCTATTTACAGACAACACTTTCGGCAACTGGCGCAGCCGCATGTCGCTCAGCGAGCAGTCTGACAAAAGCCGTTATCTTGACAATGGTTCGTTCGGCTCGACCGACAGCTTCATCACGCGCTCAAGCGTGTTGAACTGGGTCAATACGGTGGCGTTGACAAACGACTGGCTGGCGACAGCAGGAGTGGAGCAGCAGCGTCAGCGAGTGGCGACCAGCACCACCTCGGCATTTGACACGCCTTACGAGCGGCAGAGAAACACGACTGCGGTATTTGCTGGCATTGAAGGCAAGGCAGCAGGCGGTGCGGCACAGCTGAATGTGCGCAATGACAAAGTCGGTGAACTGCACCAGAGCACCGGGTATCTGGGCTACTGCTACCCTCTGAGCGAACAGCTGAAAGTCACTGCCAGCGTGTCAACAGCATTCAATGCGCCGCCACTGGGCTATCTGTATGGACCCGGATTTGGGAACCCCCTGCTCAAGCCCGAATTGGCGCGCAGCAAAGAGCTTGGTTTGCAGTACGCCGTTCAGCAGCAATTGCTGCGTACCACCTACTTTGACACCAAAACCCGGGATCAGCTGACGTATGACCTGACCACATCCGCGTTTGCCAACATCAACCGGGCACGAAACAGCGGCGTGGAACTGTCATACAAAGGCCAGGTAGCCACGCAGTGGGGTGTGAATGACCTGCGCGCCAGCCTGACGCTGCAAAAACCCATTGATGACACGACCGGGCAGCAACTCAGCCGCCGCGCCAGGACTCTTGCCTCTTTGGGCGTGTCACAGCCTATTGGTGCGCTTCGACTGGGTGCGGATCTGCAGTACAGCGGTGTTCGACCAGACACTTACACGGACGTGTCGACGTTTCAATCCGTAAGCACCACCCTGCCGTCGTACACGTTGCTTGACATGACAGGCGCTTATCGCCTGTCGCCTGGTGTTGAACTGAGGGCCCGGCTCGACAACGTGACAAACCGGGCCTATCAGACGGTATACGGCTACAACCAGCAGCCACGCAGCGTGTACGTGGGCATCACCTGGACCGCTCAGAGGTAAGCAATACTGAAGTTATCAGACTTCAAACGACGACGCAGTCGGACCGACGCCGTCGTTGAAACGTCATATCAACTGCCCTGTGACGTCGAGCTGAAAGGCTGCGCGCTTGTCGCCCGGGCAACGCACAAGCTTCAGGCGATATTTTTCGTGTCAATGACAACCTGCCAATGAAACCGCCGCTACGTTTGTCATCGGGTAAAAACTGCAATGGTCGCGCGGAACATGTAGTGGTCTAATAAAAACAGACAGCCCGATAGGTTGTTAAAACCGAAATGGCATAAAGCGTGAGCAACCGGAAATTAAGACGAGTATTTGACACTGACTTCAAGCTGCAATTCGTCCAAACGCTCAAAGCCCAAAGCCCAAAGCCCAAGGCCTGAGCATCGGGCAGGTATGTAAAGACATGAAGCTCGGACAAAGCGCTGTCAGGCGCTGGCTGGGGCAGTTTGAGGCAGAGCAATCAGGTCAAAGCGGTATTGGTAAACCGCTGACCGCATAGCACCAACGCATCAGGCAGCTAGAGTTTGAAAACGAGCAACTCAGAGGCAATGTAGAAATATTAAAAAAAGCGTCAGCCTTCTTTGCCCGAGCACTTCGATGAGCCACCAGCTTGTTAAAACCTGCAAAAGAAGGGTTGTTCCCAACAAGCTGTGACTGTCAGCAAGGTCTGCCGAATTCTCGGCGTCGGCCGTTCAGGCTACTACGCAAACGTTGCAGTGCGTAAGCAGCGCCTGGCCGAGCCAGCGCTGAGTGTTGCCAGCGTCCAGATAAAGCAACTTCTTTTCTGTAAATTTCCGGAATCTGTTTTTGTACTGTTGTGAATACGCGGCGTCAGGGTTTCATGGTCAGGTAGATTTTTGCGGTCATCCACTCCTCATCTTGTTCGGCCAGGATGGCACTGATTAGTCGCAGACAGCTGGCCGAGTTGGGATACAAGGTCGCCACCCGCGACCGGTGCTTTATCTCCTTGTTCAATCGCTCCAGGCCGTTGGTTGTGCGCATACGTACGCGGTGTTCGAGTGGCAAACCAAACACCGTAAAGCCCTCGGCCAGATTTGTCTCAGCCAAGGCGCGCATCGAGCAGCAGGTAGGGCGTCTCTTCCAGCGGACGATTACGCCAGGCGTCGAAGCCTTCATCGAGCTTTTGTGTGCAGCGGCTGATCTGGGTCGATGAGATGCTGACATCGGGGCCGACCAGCTTTTGCAGGACCTCGATGACTTTGCGTGTTGAGACGCCCTGCACGTACATCTCGGCCAGCGCCAGATTCACCGATTGCTCTGAGCGGCTGCCGCGCTCCAAGGCGCTGGGGTAAAAAATCTGCTGATCTCACCTGGGGCACCTCAAAGGTGATTTCTCCCAAGCGGGTGAGCATGGTCTTAGCGTTGTAGCCGTTAGCCCGGTCGACCCGTTGGGCGCTGCGCTCGTAGGGCATGGCCTGCAAATGCTGGGCGCGCCCAATGCGTGAGGCTTCGTTGACGAGGATGCGCAGCGCTTCGCCTGCACCATCAAGACCGTTGGCAAGTAAGCAGGCGTAGGCATCATGCAGAGGCTGGGAAACTTCTTCGAGGTTGGCTCGTTGGGCCATGATAAATTCTTTCTGGATGGTCAAGGCAAGTACCAGACTGCGGGGGGTGCCTCCGGCAGCCTGGCAGGGGCCTGATTTTAAAAATCCCAAAACCAAAAACCGTCCAACCCGTCGGTTTCACTGCTCGGAGAAATTACAGAAAAGATGTTGCACTAGCAACCGCTGGCCGATGCCATGCAGGAGTGGATGCGATTGCAGCGCCAGAAGATCACGGATGGCTCGGCGACTGCAAAAGCATTGGATTACAGCCTCAGGCGCTGGGGCGCACTTACGCGGTTCCTCGATGACGGGCAACTGCCGATCGACAACAACTGTGTCGAAAACCAGATCCGGCCGATTGCCATTGGACGAAACAACTGGTTGTTTGCGGGCTCGCTCAGAGCCGGTCAGCGTGCGGCTGCCGTCATGAGCCTGATCAAGAGTGCCAGGCTCAATGGGCATGATCCGTATGCCTATCTGAAAGATGTGCTGCAGCGCCTGCCCACGCACAAGAACAATAAGATTGCAGAATTACTGCCTCATCGCTGGCGGTCTGCCCTGGCCTAACTGCTGACCGCCGCAACGTCGCCGCAACTGTGCCGTCAAGGTGTGTTCGCCACCCGCTTACCCTATTTCACTAAATTTTGTTGCAGCACAACTGACTGTTGGGGCTCTGACGGCAATGACTGGAATTCTGCAGGAAGTTAAACTTTTGTAGACCCGCTAACGCTACATAGCAGTCGATTGCCAAGTGAATGGGGATTACCGCTTTGACCACGTGAGTAGCCAGTCAGCTCCAACTTTTTAGAGGATGGTTTGGACCAGTAAAGGCTGTGCTAGCTGATTCAGCGTGTGAGTGCTTTAACCAACTAGCTATGCGTGGCTTCATGGATGTCACACACCCAATGTGTCGGCATCAAAAAGCTGAGAGATTGCGACGCACAAAATTGGCACGACATTGGCACAATTCAGGCACAAAGCGAAACGCCCACATAAAGTGGGCGTTTGCTACCAGCCTAAACGGCGTGATTATTGGTTGCGCGGGCAAGATTTGAACTTACGACCTTTGGGTTATGAGCCCAACGAGCTACCAGGCTGCTCCACCGCGCGATAAGTAATTAGTGTACCAGAAATTCAGGCTTTTTGCGGTTCGGCTGCTGATTCTTGTGCAGAATCAGCTCGATCAACGAGTTCGACCAGCGCCATGGGCGCATTATCACCAACGCGAAATCCCATTTTTAGGATACGGGTGTAACCGCCAGGACGAGCTTTAAAGCGGGGACCCAGTTCAGCAAACAGCTTCACCACCATGTCGCGATCACGCAAACGATCAAAAGCCAGCCGTTTATTCGCCAACGTCGGCTCCTTAGCCAGCGTAATCATGGGTTCGACCACGCGACGCAGCTCCTTAGCTTTCGGAAGCGTTGTCTTTATGACTTCATGCTGCAAAAGCGAATTCATCATGTTGCGAAGCATTGCAAGCCGATGAGAGCTGGTACGATTTAATTTACGAAGTCCGTGACCGTGGCGCATTTGAATTTCCTTTTTTTATGGAACAGCCGTCTCAGGTACTGTCCGAATGTCGGCCTGGGCAGGCGGATCGATTAGTATTTAGCGCTTGTCGAGACCAGCCGGTGGCCAGCTTTCAAGACGCATCCCTAACGTCAACCCACGTGACGCAAGAACTTCCTTGATTTCATTGAGCGACTTGCGACCCAAATTAGGCGTCTTGAGCAGTTCGTTCTCAGTGCGTTGAATCAAGTCACCGATATAGTAAATATTTTCAGCTTTGAGGCAATTTGCCGAACGAACGGTCAACTCCAACTCATCTACTGGACGCAATAAAATTGGGTCGAACTGCTGTGAACTGCGCTGAACGGGCGCATCAAAGGCAGCAAGTTCATTTCCCTCCAGCTGGGCAAACACGGCCAGCTGTTCGACGAGAATTTTTGCAGAGGCACGCACAGCGTCTTCAGCCGACACAGCGCCGTTGGTTTCAATTTCCAGCACGAGTTTGTCAAGGTCAGTGCGTTGCTCAACCCGGGCACTTTCCACCGTGTAGCTTACACGCTTAACCGGCGAAAACGAAGCATCGAGAACAATGCGTCCGATCGACTTCGGAGACTCGTCGCCATAACGGCGCTGGTTACCAGGTACATATCCACGGCCATTCTCCACCTTGATTTGCATGTCAATCTTGCCGCCTTGTGAAAGATTCACAATCACATGCTCAGGATTGACAATTTCGACATCATGCGGCGTCTGAATGTCAGCAGCGGTTACCGGTCCCACTCCATCTTTTCGCAGGCTCAAGGTCACCTCATCACGGTTGTGGAGTTTGAACACCACACCTTTGAGGTTTAACAGAATATTGACGACGTCCTCTTGGACACCATCAATCGATGAATATTCGTGCAACACACCGGCGATGGTGACTTCTGTAGCGGCGTGACCAACCATTGACGACAACAGAACGCGACGCAGTGCATTACCAAGCGTGTGTCCATAACCTCGCTCAAACGGCTCAAGAGTCACCTTGGCGCGGTTCACGCCCAATTGCTCGACATTGATAGTTTTCGGTTTCAACAAATTAGTCTGCATGCAGTCTTCCTCTCAATACCCTCAGCTCGTTACACCGATAAGGCTGATGAAGCACAACCTGTCACAACGATTACATCGTTGCGCAGGAACGAAATTAGCGTGAATACAATTCGACGATTAACGACTCATTCACATCAGCCGCGAATTCATCGCGATCAGGAACTTTCTTGAAGATCCCTTCGCCTTTTTCAATGTTGACATCGACCCATGCCGGTATGCCAACCTGCATAGCAAGCTGAAGCGCCTCGGTTACACGTGTCTGCTTTTTGGACTTGTCGCGAACAGCCACAACGTCACCGGCCCTGACCATGTAAGAAGGAATGTTCACAGACTGCCCATTCACTGTCATCGCCTTGTGCGACACCAGCTGGCGCGATTCGGCACGCGTTGAACCGAATCCCATGCGGTAGACCGCGTTGTCCAGACGGCATTCCAAAATGAACAACAAGTTGGCGCCAGTGTTCCCTTTGCGACGATCCGCTTCTTCAAAGTAGCGACGGAACTGCTTTTCCAATACGCCATACATCCGCTTTACTTTTTGCTTTTCGCGAAGCTGAAGACCAAAGTCCGAGGTACGTGTGCCAGACGTGCGACCGTGCTGGCCGGGCTTTGAATCGAACTTTGCTTTGTCACTGATAGAGCGCCGTGCACTTTTCAGAAACAGATCAGTGCCTTCACGCCGAGAAAGTTTGGCCTTTGGGCCTAAGTAACGTGCCACGTTAGTGTCCTTTTTTATCTTCTGCAGTTCATGCAGGAGCCATCAGCGAACGCCAATGGCAGTGGGCTTAAGAGGAGTGCAAAGCGTTGCCGGCTGGCAGCAAGCGCGTGCATTAATCGTCAGATGCGACGACGTTTCTGTGGGCGGCAACCGTTGTGCGGCACAGGCGTTACGTCAGCAATCGAATTAATTCGAATGCCAAGTGCACCCAGCGCACGCACAGATGATTCACGACCAGGTCCAGGACCTTTGATTTCGACATCAAGATTCTTGATGCCCTGCTCAATTGCAGCGCGACCAGCAACTTCCGACGCGACTTGAGCAGCAAAAGGCGTCGACTTGCGAGAACCTTTAAAACCTTGACCACCAGACGAAGCCCAAGAAAGGGCGTTGCCCTGACGATCAGTAATGGTGATGATGGTGTTGTTAAATGATGCGTGCACGTGAGCAATACCGTCCGCAACGTTCTTGCGAACTTTCTTGCGAACGCGTTGTGCAGCGCTGTTATTTTGCGACTTTGCCATGGGAACCTCTCAATTATTTCTTCAGTGACGCCGCAGCCTTGCGAGGACCTTTGCGCGTGCGCGCATTAGTTCTCGTACGCTGCCCACGCATCGGCAAACCGCGACGGTGACGGAAGCCCCGATAACAGCCGATGTCCATCAAACGCTTGATGTTCATGGTCGTTTCCCGACGCAAATCGCCTTCAATTGTAAACAGCGCAATTTGATCCCGGATTTTTTCCAGATCCGAATCGGTGAGGTCTTTCACCTTTTTTGAATAGTCAATTGCACAGGCTTCGCAAATCTTGCGAGCACGGGTGCGACCGATTCCAAAAATTGCAGTCAAACCAATTTCAGCATGCTGCTGAGGGGGAATATTAATACCAGCGATACGAGCCATTTTCTTCCTCTAATTCTCTTGAACTCAGCCTTGACGCTGCTTATGACGCGGATCAGCACAGATCACACGAACAACGCCTTTGCGACGGATCACTTTACAGTTGCGGCAAATTTTCTTAACCGAAGCAGAAACTCTCATTATTTTCTCCTGAACTTGTTCACATTACGAACGGTGGACTTAGCTACCCGCAGCAGTTTTAAAGCTTGCCTTCTTCAACAACGACTCATACTGTTGCGACATCATGTAGTTCTGTACTTGGGCCATAAAATCCATCGTAACAACAACGATAATCATCAAAGAGGTTCCGCCAAAGTAAAACGGTACGTTGTACTTTAGAATCAAAAACTCAGGCAGTAAACAAACAAACGTAATATAAACCGCGCCTGCAAGTGTCAGACGCACAAGTATTTTGTCGATGTGTTTAGCAGTCTGGTCACCTGGTCGAATTCCCGGTATGAACGCACCGCTCTTCTTCAAATTATCAGCAGTTTCCCGGCTATTGAACACCAATGCCGTGTAGAAAAAACAGAAAAACACGATAGCAGTGGCATACAACAAGACGTAGATTGGCTGTCCTGGTGTTAAAGCGCCAGCAATATCTTTCAACCATGTCATGCTCTGGCCTGAACTAAACCAGCCGACGACAGTGGCTGGCAGCAGAATAATAGAAGACGCAAAAATCGGAGGAATAACACCAGCCATATTCAACTTCAAGGGAAGGTGAGACGACTGTCCACCATAAACCTTATTCCCAACCTGCCTGCGTGCATAATTAACCAAAATTTTACGTTGTCCTCGTTCTACAAAAACAACGAAATACGTCACCAAAACGACGACCACCACAATGAGTATTGCTACAACTATACTCATCGCGCCAGTTCTTACCAACTCAAGCAACCCGCCCATCGCATTCGGTAAACCCGCAGCGATACCAGCAAAAATCAAGATTGAGATGCCGTTGCCGAGACCACGCTCTGTGATTTGTTCACCCAGCCACATCAAAAACATTGTGCCGGCGGTGAGACTGAAAACAGCAGTCATTCGAAAACCAAAACCTGGCACCAATACAAGACCAGGAGAACTTTCCAGCGCGACCGCAATTCCCACTGACTGAAACAACGCAAGCCCTAGTGTCCCATAACGCGTGTACTGGGTTATTCTCCTACGCCCTGTCTCACCTTCTTTTTTCATCTGCTCGAGGGTGGGAACGACATAGGTCAATAGCTGCATGATGATCGATGCCGAAATATACGGCATGATCCCCAACGCAAAAACAGTGAAGCGCGACAAAGCACCGCCCGAAAACATATTGAACAAGTTCAATATGCCACCCTGTTGCCCTTTGAAAAGCTCTTTTAGTTGCCCCGGATCAATTCCCGGCACAGGAATGTGAGCGCCGACACGATAGACAACCAAAGCCAAAAGCAAAAATACAAGTCTATTACGGAGATCACCGAACTTCCCAGCTTTCGCAACTTGACCTTGTGTAGTAGCCACTATTCGTCCTGTCGGTTTTAGGCTATCGAGCCACCAGCTGCTTCGATTGCAATTTTTGCTGCAGCTGTTGCGTTGATGCCATTCAATATCACAGGGCGAGCGATCGCACCGGTATTGATGATCTTCACGTTTTTGGCGAGTTGTCCAACTAGCCCGGCCTTCCTCAATACCAACAAATCTACATCGTTGATTCCAAGGGCTTCGAGTGCAGCCAAAGTCACTTCAGCGTTGAACTTCAAAAGGTGCGATTTGAATCCGCGCTTTGGAAGCCGGCGATGCATAGGCATCTGCCCGCCCTCGAACCCCACCTTATGGTAGCCGCCAGAGCGCGACTTCTGACCTTTGTGACCGCGACCAGCCGTTTTTCCCAAACCAGAGCCAATTCCTCGGCCAACACGTCGCTTAGAATGCTTTGCACCAGCGCCCGGTTTAATTCCGTTCAGTTCCATACTAAATCTCCTGCTCAGACAATCTTGACCAGATAGCTGATCTTGTTGATCATCCCGCGAACTGCAGGGGTGTCCACCAGTTCGCTCACACTATTTACGCCACGCAGTCCGAGACCACGCACCGTCGCACGATGCGACTCTTTGGTTCCAATCGGGCTACGCACCAGCTGGACCTTTAATTTGGTTTCAATGCTCATAACTGTTTCCGATTTAGCCAAAGATATCTTCAACAGATTTACCGCGCTTCGCAGCAATCTGCGATGCTGTTGTCGAATTGTTCAACGCATCCATCGTCGCGCGAACCATGTTGTATGGATTGCTCGAACCATGGCTTTTTGCAACGATGTCGGTGATACCCATCACCTCGAAAACAGCTCGCATAGGACCGCCAGCAATGATGCCAGTGCCTTTGGGAGCCGGTGCCATCATTACGTTCGCAGCACCCCAATGCCCGAAAACATTGTGATGAATTGTCCCGTTTTTTAGTGCTACTTTGGTCATGTTGCGACGGGCTTCTTCCATCGCTTTTTGCACTGCAGCAGGCACTTCTTTCGATTTGCCCTTGCCCATACCAACACCACCGTCTCCGTCACCAACGACGGTAAGAGCTGCAAATCCGAGAATACGGCCGCCCTTCACCACTTTAGTCACGCGGTTAACCGCAATCATTTTCTCTTTCAGACCGTCGTCAGGAGCGTCGTTCTGTGATTTTGCTTGAAACTTAGCCATAGTAGATTCCAGTCGCCAGCGTTAATTAGAATTGAAGGCCAGCTTCACGCGCTGCCTCGGCCAGCGCCTTGACTCGACCGTGATAAGCAAAGCCCGCGCGGTCAAATGCAACTTTATCAACACCAGCAGCCTTAGCTTTCTCAGCAATCCGCTTGCCAATGGCTTGAGCAGCAACAACATTGCCGCCTTTACCAGCCGCACCGATTTCGTTGCGCACTTCGACTTCAGCAGTCGATGCCGAAGCCAGAACCTTGGTACCGTCGCCAGAGATAACGCTGGCGTAGATGTGAAGGTTCGTGCGATTCACTGTCAGTCGCGCCACACCTTGCGTCGCAATGCGGATGCGAGTTTGGCGTGAGCGGCGAAGGCGTTGTTCTTTTTTGGTCAACATGATGCTGCGCCTTACTTCTTCTTAGTTTCTTTGATCGTGATTTTCTCGTCCGAGTACCGGATACCCTTACCCTTGTAGGGCTCTGGCGGACGAACTGCACGAACTTCAGCAGCAATCTGACCGACGCGCTGCCGGTCAGACCCTTTAATCACGATTTCAGTGGGTGTTGGCGTTGCTGCCGTGATACCGGCTGGCATGTCCATGATCACTGGGTGCGAATAGCCAACCGTGAGGTTTAACTTTGCGCCTTGGGCCTGGGCCTTGTAGCCCACACCAATCAAATTCAATTTTTTCTCGAACCCTTTGGTGACACCCGTCACCATGTTGTTCACGAGCTGCCGCATAGTGCCGCTCATCGCATTAGCTTCTCGGGAGCCGTTAGCAGGCGCAAAAGTTAGCTTTCCAGCATCGTTGGTAATTGTTACCAGGGAATTTTGTGCCAACGCGAGCGCCCCAAGAGCCCCTTTAACGTTGATCTGGTTATCTTTGAAAGCGATGTCCACGCCTTGCGGCAAGGACACTGGCATTTTTCCTACACGTGACATTCTTATTACTCCTCGATGTCGCCGTTTAGGCCACGTAGCAGAGAACTTCGCCGCCGATACCGGTAGCGCGCGCTTTGCGGTCAGTCATCACACCTTGAGGTGTGGTAACGATCGCCACACCCAAGCCATTCATAACTTGAGGAATAGCGCCGTGGCCCTTGTAAACGCGAAGACCAGGACGGCTGACACGCTCGATGCGTTCAATCACTGGCTTACCTGCGTAATACTTCAAGGCGATTTCTAACTGTGGCTTACCATCGTCGGTCTTGACAGCGAAGCCATCGATATAGCCTTCGTCTTTCAGAACTTGTGCAATAGCGACTTTGACTTTTGATGACGGCACCAACACAACAGCTTTCTCAACCATTTGTGCGTTACGAATGCGGGTCAACATGTCCGCGATAGGATCACTCATGCTCATTTTGTGGTTCTCCTATGCTTACCAGCTTGCTTTTGTGATACCAGGGATATCACCAGCAAAAGCCAACTCACGGATCTTGGCGCGAGCCAAGCCGAACTGACGGAACGTACCACGCGGGCGGCCCGTGATCGCACAGCGATTACGCTGGCGAGTGGGGTTCGCGTTGCGGGGCAACTTTTGCAACTCAAGACGCGCCAGCGCACGCTCTTCATCAGAGCGTTTTGCGTCGTTGGACGTCGACTTTAGTTCTGCGTGTTTCTTTGCAAACTTAGCGACCAATTTGTCGCGCTTCAGCTCGCGCTGCAGCAATGCTTGTTTAGCCATCTTGCGCCTTCAGTTCTTGAACGGAAAACGGAAGGCGGTGAGAAGTGCCTTGCACTCTTCATCGGTCTTTGCCGTTGTGGTGATGCTGATATTCAGTCCGCGCAAGGCGTCGACCTTGTCGTACTCAATTTCAGGGAAAATAATTTGCTCTTTGACGCCGATGTTGTAGTTACCGCGACCATCGAATGCTCTGCCGGAGATACCGCGGAAGTCGCGTACACGCGGAAGAGCCACCGTGACGAACCGATCCAAAAACTCGTACATTTGCACACCGCGAAGCGTGACCATGCAACCAATGGGCAAATCTTCACGGATCTTGAATCCGGCGATCGCCTTCTTTGCCTTAGTGACAACTGGCTTTTGGCCCGCAATTTTGGTCATGTCGCCCACAGCGTTATCCATGACTTTCTTATCAGCAACAGCCTCGCTCACACCCATGTTAAGTGTGATCTTGGTAATGCGCGGTACCTGCATTGGCGATGTATAGCCAAACTTTTCGATCAGGGCGGGTGCGATTTTCTCGCGGAATTGGGCCTGTAAGCGTGCCATTTTATGCAGCCTTAATTTCGTCGCCACTGGACTTGTAAACGCGCACTTTTTTGCCGTCAGCCAAGAGCTTGATACCTACCCGATCAGCCTTCCCAGATGTCGCGTTGAAAATAGCAACATTGGATTGGTGAATCGGCATGCTTTTTTGAACGATCCCACCGACCGTACCCTTGAGCGGATTTGGCTTGGTGTGCTTTTTCACCACGTTAATGCCATCAACCAAAATATAGCTGTCGTCAGTGCGCTGGGTTATCGTTCCACGCTTGCCCTTATCGCGGCCCGCAATGACGATAATTTCGTCACCTTTACGAATTTTGTTCATGGCTTATCCTTACAGAACTTCAGGAGCCAAGGACACGATCTTCATGAACTTCTCAGTGCGCAGTTCACGCGTCACTGGTCCAAAGATCCTAGTGCCGATAGGCTCCAGCTTGGCGTTAAGCAACACTGCGGCATTGCCGTCAAACTTGACAAGCGAGCCATCGCCGCGACGAATGCCTTTGGCGGTACGCACCACTACAGCGCTGTAGACCTCGCCTTTTTTGACGCGGCCGCGTGGCGCTGCTTCTTTGATGGAAACCTTGATGACATCACCGACACTGGCATAACGGCGTTTAGAGCCGCCCAGCACCTTAATGCACATCACGGACTTGGCACCCGTGTTGTCAGCAACATCGAGCTTAGATTGCGTTTGAATCATTTATGTTTGTTCCCAACTTGCACCAAAGAGCCGCTTTTGAGGAGCGATTCGTCAGTCAGTCTTGGGCCCGTTGTCCTCGAAGCAAACCACTTGCTTCGCCTCCGTTGGGCAGAAATATTCGACTCTTTTCGAGCGAAGCCTTTGATTATGACTGTATTAAAACGAGCTGTCAACAGTTCGCCTCAAAATATTTGCATAAAGGCGCCAGCGCAATCAGCACCGCCCGCGCGCACTCAATTTGGGCAATTCAAATACTGGCTGCACAGGGATTTAAAGCTTTGCACGTCGGGTCTAAGACCTGTTTCTTCGGCCATCACCAACGCCACATCATCGGCCAGTTGGCTGGCTAGTGCAGCGTCAAGGAAAAGCAGCCTCGACCGACGCGCCAAAACGTCCTCCACCGTACGTGCATATTCGTGTTGAACCGCAAAGCGAACCATCGCGGCGGTCAATCCTCCCGCGAAGTCGGGGTCTCCGCGCCGCTGCATCGCCAAAACGTCGCTTGCTTCACTGCCATAAAGGTGTATGCCTGGGGGCTCGCTCAGCGAGCAAACCGACGTTTGCGCGCCCACCAGTTTGAGCTGCGCTGTGATTGCCGGCCGCTTCTGCAGCAAGCCACTGCCTTCGCATTGTTCAAGAACGTCTTCAGCCATGGCCCGGTAGGTGGTCCACTTGCCGCCCGTTACCGTGACAAGTCCACTTGAGCTGATAGAAATGGTGTGTTCCCTCGAAAACGCTTTGGTATTGGCGACATCATCTTTAGGCGGTTTCACGAGGGGCCTCAATCCGACCCACAGGCTTTTGATATCCGCTTGCCGTGGCGCTCGGGTGAGGTAGCGCGAAGATTCACGCAAAATAAAATCAAGCTCGTCTTTGAAGGCCAGCGGCTCTCTGTCGAGATCGTCGCGAGGTGTATCGGTCGTTCCCAACAGGGTTTTGCCCATCCAGGGCACGGCAAAAAGCACCCGACCATCAGTTGTCTTGGGAACGAGCATGGCGTGGTGGCCCGGGAGAAAGTCGCGGTCGACCACCACATGAATGCCTTGGCTAGGCGCGACGATAGGAGACGCCTCGCGTCCTATGGCTTGCCCATCAAGGCGCCGTAGTTCGTCTACCCACACACCTGCCGCATTCACGACGCAGGTAGCCTTCACCTCGTAAGCCCGCCCTGATTCCTGATCGAGTGCGTGAAAGCCCACGAGTTTCCCGCCGTTGTGCATCAGCGCTGTTGCGGCGCAGTAATTGACCAGCAACGCGCCGTTCTGGGCTGCAGTCCTGGCCAGAGCGAGAGCCAGGCGAGCGTCGTCGAACTGGCCATCCCAATACTTGACCCCACCGCGAAGCCGACCTTGCACGCCTTTGGTTTGTACTGTCGGTAAGCATGCCACCGTTTCACCGCGGCTCAAGAACTCAGTTCGACCCAAGCCAGCTTTGCCCGCCAGCGCGTCATACATCTTGAGGCCGAGGCCATAGAAAGGCGCTTCCCACCACCGGTAAGAAGGCATAACAAACGCCAGCGGCTGCGCTAGATGCGGTGCATTGGCAAGAAGCCTGGATCGCTCGTGCAAGGCCTCTCGCACCAGGCCGACGTTGCCTTGCGCCAAGTAGCGAACGCCACCATGCACCAGTTTTGTAGAGCGTGAAGACGTGCCTTTGGCAAAGTCGTGTGACTCCACCAACACCACAGAAAAGCCGCGAGCAGCAGCGTCCAGCGCAACACCCAAACCTGTTGCACCGCCACCAATCACAGCCACGTCATATTGACGCGGTTGCGCAAGCCGGCGCATTAAATCCTCGCGATTCGTTGGCGCAGGGAGAGCATGCGTTGTCATCAAAGTGTTGTCCTCAAAACCACTTTCACCATTAATCTGTGCCTGTCGCAAGCCGCATCGGGCCCGCACGATGACTTAACGCCACGCTGGTCAAAGAAGGCGAGCGCGCGTTGCAGAGGGCTGCGCCGTCTGCAACGTCACCCCCACCAGCTTCAGCGCGCGCGGCCGTCCTTCCAAGCCTGCAGGAGCTTGTCGTAATTCACCGTCTGGCCCTTCGGCTTTTCGTCTGCCAGTTTGGCCCACGGTGCGGCTTTGTCGCTCAGGTACTTGGCGGGGTCACCTTTCGGGTTGAGCTTGGGCGGGCAATGCGCCATGCCGGCACGCTCAAGGCGCGACATGACGTTGTCCATCTCTTCGGCCAGGTTATCCATGGCTTTTTGAGGTGTTTTTTCGCCCGTCACCGCTTCGGCCACGTTCTTCCACCACAGCTGCGCAAGCTTCGGATAGTCAGGCACATTGGTGCCCGTCGGTGTCCAGGCAACCCGTGCAGGGCTACGATAAAACTCGATAAGCCCGCCGTATTTGCTGGCGTTTTGCGTGAAGTATTCCGCGCGGATGTCGCTGTCGCGAATGAATGTCAGGCCAGTGATCGATTTTTTCAATGACACCGTCTTGCTTGTCACGAACTGGGCATAGAGCCAGGCCGCCGCCACTTTGTTGGCATCGTGGTCTTTGAAGAACGTCCACGAACCCACGTCTTGGTATCCGTTTTGCATCCCCGGCTTCCAATAAGGCCCGTTCGGCCCGGGCGCCATGCGCCACTTCGGCGTGCCGTCGGCATTCACCACGGGCAGGCCAGGCTTCACCATATCGGCCGTGAAAGCGGTGTACCAAAAGATCTGCTGGGCAATCTGCCCCTGCGCGGGCACCGGTCCAGACTCGCCGAACGTCATCCCCATGGCCTCTTTGGGTGCGTACTTCTTCATCCAGTCGATGTACTTGGTCAGGGCATACACCGCCGCAGGTGAGTTGGTGGCGCCGCCACGTGCGACTGATGCGCCGACTGGCGTGCATTTGTCATCGGCCACGCGAATGCCCCACTCGTCGACAGGCATGCCATTTGGAATACCGATATCGGCAGCACCCGCCATAGACAGCCAAGCATCCGTGAAACGCCAGCCCAGCGACGGGTCTTTTTTGCCGTAATCCATGTGACCGTAAATCGGCTTTCCATCCAGCGTTTTAACATCGACACTGAAAAATTCGGCAATGTCTTCGTAAGCACTCCAATTCAACGGTACGCCCAACTCATAGCCGTACTTCGCTTTGAACTTTTCCTGCAGATCCTTGCGCGCAAACAAATCAGCCCGAAACCAATATAGATTGGCAAACTGCTGGTCCGGCAGCTGGTACAGCTTCTTGTCGGGCGCCGTTGTAAAGCTGGTGCCGATAAAGTCTTTCAAGTCCAGACCAGGATTGGTGAACTCTTTGCCGGTACCCACCATGTAGTCCGACAGCGCCAGGATTTTTCCGTAGCGATAGTGGGTGCCGATCAAGTCTGAGTCGGACACCCATCCGTCGTAAATCGACTTACCTGACTGCATCGACGTTTGCAGTTTTTCAACCACATCTCCCTCCTGAATCACGTCATGCTTGACCTTGATGCCGGTAATCTCCTCAAACGCTTTGGCCAGCGTTTTGGACTCGTACTCGTGGGTTGTCAGGGTTTCAGACACCACCGAAATTTCCTTGACGCCTTTGGCCTGTAACTTCTTCGCAGCGTCAATGAACCACTTCATCTCGGCCTGTTGCTTGTCTTTGGCCAGCGTAGACGGCTGAAATTCAGCATCAATCCATTTTTTGGCGGCTGCCTCATCAGCCCAAGCTGGGCCTGCCACAGCACACAGGGCAGCGATAGCCAGTGCCGTCAGTTGGCGTTTGCGCATCTTCATGATTTGTCTCCTTC
Source organism: Polaromonas sp. (assembly GCA_031363755.1). Taxonomy (GTDB): domain Bacteria; phylum Pseudomonadota; class Gammaproteobacteria; order Burkholderiales; family Burkholderiaceae_C; genus Polaromonas. The sequence goes on along the minus strand of JANLUZ010000182.1, from coordinate 6,374 downwards.
TTGTTCAAAATCCCCGTTCGTGCAGATGCGCTTGGCTCCGGGGAAGGATGAGCCTGCGCCTTTTCAAACATCAACCTTTTCGCATGATCCAAACCAGTAAAGCCATTGACAGCACAAAGCCAAACCAGATCGACGGTTCGGCGTCAAGGCGCATCCAGAGTGCAAGCTTGCCGCTGATACCGACAAAAACCAGATTTACGTAGGCAGCCGACAGCAAGCCGATGAAGAGGCGATCGCCGCGCGTGGTGTTCATCGGCAGAAATCCCCGCGTCATTCGAGTTGGCGATTTGATCTCCCACACTGTCATGCCCGCCAGCATCAAAGCAATGCAGACAAAGAAAACGGCCACGGGCGTGGTCCAGGCCATCCACTCAAACATATCCGTCCTCCAGACAATCCGATACAAAAGCCAACACGTCGCAGGCAGGTGCCGCAAGGCCGGTTTTTCCGGTCAGCTGGCGCTCGCCCGTGCAAGGAAGCGCAAAAGGCGCATCGAGTCGATTCACACCCGGCCCATCGCAAAGCCTTTGGCAATGTAATTGCGTACAAACCAGATCACGATGGCACCGGGCACGATGGTCAACACGCCAGCGGCGGCCAGCGTGGCCCAGTCCATGCCAGAGGCCGAAACCGTACGAGTCATCGTCGCCACAATGGGCTTGGCGTTAACGCTGGTCAGCGTGCGTGCCAGCAGCAATTCGACCCAACTGAACATGAAGCAAAAGAAGGCCGCCACGCCCACGCCCGCCTTGATCAGCGGCAGGAAAATCCGCACGAAAAACTTGGGGAACGAGTAGCCGTCGATGTAGGCGGTTTCATCAATTTCACGCGGAATCCCGCTCATGAAGCCTTCCAGAATCCATACCGCCAGCGGGACGTTGAACAGCAGATGCGCCAGCGCCACAGCGATGTGCGTGTCCATCAACCCCACGGTGGTGTAGAGCTGAAAAAATGGCAGCAAGAACACGGCAGGCGGTGTCATGCGGTTGGTCAGCAGCCAGAAAAACACATGCTTATCGCCCAGAAAGCTGTAGCGTGAAAACGCATACGCCGCTGGCAGCGCCACCGTGATCGATATGACCGTGTTGATGGCCACATAAATCAGGCTGTTGATGTAGCCTGAATACCAAGCGGGGTCGGTGAAGATCGTTTTGTAGTTTTGCCAAGTGAACTGCTGCGGGAAGAACGAAAATCTCGACAGGATTTCAGCATTCGTCTTGAAGCTCATGTTCACCATCCAGTAGATGGGGAGCAGCGCAAAAATGATGTAGGCGAGTAAAAACAGCGTGCGCGCTTGAAACCGTGACTTATTCATGGCCGTCTTCCCCTTCCTGACTTTGCGTGCCCACGCGCTGCATCCAGTTGTACAAAATAAAGCACAGCAGCAAGATGATTAAAAAGTAAATCAATGAGAACGCAGCTGCAGGCCCCAAGTCGAATTGGCCTACTGCCTTTTGCGTCAGGTACTGCGACAAGAACGTGGTGGAATTGCCCGGACCACCGCCTGTCAGCACAAACGGCTCGGTGTAGATCATGAAGCTGTCCATGAAGCGCAACAACACCGCGATCATCAACACGCCCCGCATTTTTGGCAGTTGAATAAAGCGAAACACTGCGAATTTGCTGGCGCCATCAATGCGAGCGGCCTGGTAATAAGCGTCGGGAATGGAGCGCAGCCCCGCGTAGCAGAGCAAGGCGACCAGTGGCGTCCAGTGCCACACGTCCATCAGCAACACCGTGGCCCACGCATGGCTGGCATTGCCTGTGTAGCTGTAATCAAAGCCCAGCCTTTGCAGCATGGCGCCCAGCAGGCCGATGTCTGTGCGGCTGTAGATTTGCCAAATGGTGCCCACCACGTTCCACGGAATCAGCAGTGACAGCGCCACCAGCACCAGCACCAGAGAAGCCTTCCAGCCTTGCGCCGGCATCGACAACGCCAGTGCGATGCCCAGGGGAATTTCCACGGCCAACACCGCCAGGGAAAACGTGATCTGCCGCCACAGAGCGCCATGCAGGTCTTCGTCGCGCATCACCGCCGTGAACCATTCGGTTCCGACAAAGATGCGCCGGTCGGGTGAGATGATGTCCTGTACCGAATAATTGACCACGGTCATCAGCGGCAGGATGGCGGAAAACGCCACACAAATCAGCACGGGAAGAATCAGGAACCAGGCCTTCTGGTTCACCGGTTTGGTGGTTGTACTCATGCGCTCACCAGATGTTCGTTGACATAAAAACAGGTGTGCGCATTGATCACCTGCAACCAGACCTGCTCCCCCACACGCGGCAGCGGCGTCTCCGGTTTCAGGCGCGCTTTGACTTTGTGGGCAGCGTTTTCACCCAGCGTCGCGGTCAACATGAAATGGGTTCCGATGTCCTGGACCAAGGTTGCAGTAAATGGCAGCGCATGCGGGTCATTCGCCGAGCTGATCGCCAGGTACTCGGGGCGAATGCCCAGCTTGAGCAGCCCATCTGCCAGGGCGCGGCCAGCCGGCCGGGCCACGGTGTGGCCCACCACACGCAATGCATCGCCGCGCAGTTCGGCAGGCAAAAAATTCATCCCTGGCGAGCCGATGAAGTGGCCAACAAAGGTATGGGTGGGGGTTTCAAAAAGAGCGTCAGCAGAGCCCACCTGAACCGCCTTGCCACGCGTCATCACCACCACCTCTTCGGCAAATGTCAGGGCCTCCACTTGGTCATGGGTGACGTAGATCAGGGTGAGCTTGAGCTCATGGTGAATCTGCTTGAGCTTGCGCCGCAGCTGCCATTTCAGGTGCGGGTCAATCACGGTGAGCGGCTCGTCAAACAGAACTGCCGACACATCGGGCCGGACCAGACCGCGCCCGAGCGAAATCTTTTGCTTGGCGTCAGCCGCCAGGCCTGAAGCGCGCTGGTTGAGCTGGCCGCTCATGTCCAGCATTTCCGCAATTTCGCCCACCCGCTTGTTGATCTGCGCTTGCGGTACCTTGCGGTTACGCAGCGGAAACGCCAGATTTTCGGCGACGGTCATGGTGTCGTAGATCACCGGGAACTGAAACACCTGTGCGATGTTGCGCTGCTGCGGTGAAGCGGTGGTCATGTCCACGCCGTCAAACTTCACTGATCCGCGCGACGGGGCCACCAGGCCCGACATGATGTTGAGCATGGTGGTTTTGCCGCAGCCCGAAGGACCCAAAAGGGCGTAGGCCCCGCCATCCCGAAAACTCATGGTTAAAGGCAGCAAGGCGTAGTCGCTGTCGCTTATGGGGTTTGGCCGGTAGGCATGCGCCAAGTCAAGATCAATTCGCGCCATCAGCGGCCTCCTTGACGTGCGGGCGCACGAAGCAACGCACCTGCCGCATCAAACACATAAGCCTGCGCCGGGTCGACATACAGAGTCAGGCTTGCCCCCAGCTCAAAGTAGTGCACGCCCGTCAACTGGGCGACCATCTCCCCCACTGGCGTGGCGACGTGGACAAAAGTGTCTGATCCTGAAATCTCGGCCAGCTCAACGGTGCCGGGCAGCACCGCGTCGCCGTCCCGCGCCACCACGCGCAAGGCGGCACCACGCAACCCAACAGTTAACGTCGACACCCCGTCGGCGGGTACTGCGGGCAAGTTCACGGCCAACACAGGTCCGCCCAACAGTTGAACACCGTGTGCATGGGGTAACGCCGCCAGAAGGTTCATGGGCGGGTCACTAAAAGCCCGTGCCACCCGCAGCGACTGGGGCGTATGAAAAACCTCGGCGGTTGGGCCGTACTGCAGCAACTCACCAGCATCGAGCACGGCGGTGTAGCCCCCCAGCAGCAGCGCCTCACCAGGCTCGGTGGTGGCATAGATCACGGTTGAGTCACCGGCGGCAAACAGCTGCGTCAACTCTTCACGCAGTTCTTCGCGCAGCTTGTAGTCAAGGTTCACCAGCGGCTCGTCCAGCAGCATCAACGGCGCTCCTTTGGCCAGCGCACGCGCCAGCGCCACGCGCTGCTGCTGGCCGCCCGACAGCTCTGCAGGCAGCCGGTCAAGAAACATTTCGATGTGCAGCCGCTCAGCCAGGGCGCGCACGGTCTGCGTCACGTTTTTGTCGCTGCGTAATTTCAGCGGCGAGGCGATGTTGTCAAACACGCTCAACGATGGGTAGTTGATGAACTGCTGGTAGACCATGGCGACATTACGCTCGCGCACCGGCATGCCTGTCACGTCAACGCCGTCCACCACAACGCGGCCTTTGGTGGGCACATCCAGCCCGGCCATGATGCGCATCAGGCTGGTTTTTCCGGCCTGTGTTGCCCCCAGCAGCACGGTGACTTCGCCCGGTCGCGGCGACAGGCTGATGTCATATAGCCACGCCTGAGCCGCCACTTTCTTGCTGATGTGTTCAAGCGCCAGCTGCATGACAGACTCTTGATGCGGCGCTGCAACCCGGGCCAAGGCAGAAATGGAAAGCGCGTGACATGATCAAAAAATCCTTCGGGATGGCGGTAAGTAAAGTTCTAATGGATTCTATTTTTGTTCGTTATTGATTGTTTTTACCTATAGTTTTCCCTTATTCTTTTCTTTTTCTTTCGAAATAAAGTGACGCTATTTAGATAACAACAACCTGCGCCGCTGCTTGTGAACACCAACCCTCGCCAACTTAACCTGCTGGAGCGCGTCCGGGCGCAGGGCTCTGCATCGGTAGAACAACTCGCTGAAGCGTTGGGTGTGACGCTGCAAACCGTGCGGCGTGACGTTCAGCGCATGGCGGAAGCCGGGCTGCTGGCGCGTTTTCATGGCGGCGTTCGTGTGCCCAGCGCTGGGGCGTCCACCACCGAGAACATTGCCCATCAGCAGCGCAAAAACCTGTTTGCCAGCGGCAAGGCGCGCATTGCGCAGGCCGTGGCCCGCTGCGTGCCCAACGACTGCTCGCTGATTCTGAACATCGGCACTACCACGGAAGCCATTGCCAGCGCACTGCTGCAGCACAAGGGTTTGCGCGTCATCACGAACAACCTGAACGTGGCTGAAATTCTGTGCGGCAACACCGACTGCGAAGTCATTGTGGCGGGCGGCGTGGTGCGGGCGCGTGACCGCGGCATCGTCGGCGAAGCCACGGTGGATTTCATCCGCCAGTTTCGGGTCGACATTGCCATCATCGGCATCTCGGCCATCGAGCCCGACGGCTCGCTGCGCGACTTCGACTACCGCGAGGTGAAGGTGGCGCAGGCCATCATGGCGCATGCGCGGGAGGTGTGGCTGGCAGCCGACAGCAGCAAGTTCAACCGCCCGGCGATGGTGCAAGTGGCCACGCTTTCGCAAATTCACCGCCTGTTCACTGACGAACAGCCCCCTGATCCTTTTCCAGCCCTGCTGGCCGAAGCCAAAGTGCGCTGCGATATTGCCTCGCCATGACAGCGGGTGCGGCGGCTGGTCTTTCGCTTGTTCCATGACCCTATGACCTACCTACTCGCTCTTGACCAGGGTACCTCCAGCTCGCGCAGCATTGTGTTTGACGCGCACGGCCACATCGTGGCGCATGCGCAGTTGGAGCTGCCGCAGATTTACCCCCGGCCCGGTTGGGTAGAACACGACCCGATGGCCATCTGGCGCACCCAGCTGGCCACGGCCCGCGAGGCGCTGCAAAAAGCCAGTCTCTGCGCCGGCGTGAAACCCAGCGACATCCGCGCGTTGGGCATCACCAACCAACGCGAAACCACAGTGCTCTGGAACCGCCGCACCGGCCAGCCGGTTCACCACGCCATCGTCTGGCAAGACCGTCGCGCCGAAAGCACCTGCGCCCAGCTGCGCAGCGGGGGCCACGAGGCCATGATCCAGTCCAAAACCGGCTTGTTGATTGATGCCTACTTTTCAGGCACCAAGCTCAAGTGGCTGCTGGACAACGTGCCCGGCGCGCGGGGCCAGGCCGAGCGCGGCGAGCTGGCGTTTGGCACCGTCGACAGCTGGCTGATGTGGCAGCTCACGGGCGGCACCGTGCATGGCACCGACGTGAGCAACGCTGCCCGTACCCTGCTGTTCAATGTGCACACCAACCAGTGGGACGCTGAGATGCTTGATCTGCTGGGCATCCCAGCGTCGTTGATGCCGCAGGTGCAGCCGTCAAGTTCGCACTTTGGCACCGTCTTGCCTGAGCTGCTGGGGCGCGCCATCCCGATCGGCGGTGTGGCCGGCGACCAGCAAAGCGCCCTGTTCGGTCAGGCTTGCTTTTCTGCTGGCATGGCCAAAAACACCTACGGCACCGGCTGCTTCATGCTAATGCACACCGGCCAGCAGTTCCAGACTTCGGCAAACGGCCTGCTCACCACCAGCGCAGCGCAAATCAGCGCCCAGACCGAGTTCGCCATTGAAGGCAGCGTGTTTGTCGGCGGGGCCGTGGTGCAGTGGCTGCGCGACGGGCT
>JANLUZ010000051.1:0-5338 GCA_031363755.1 Polaromonas sp. | reverse complement strand
CACCCGACACCTGAGGCCGCACCTTGACGGTGGCCTGCGGCGTGACGGTGCCCAGCGCATCGAGCGTGACGGGAATGTTGGCGCTCTCGGCCCGCGCCACACCCACGGTGGTGCCACCGCCGGGGCCACCAGGGCCGCGCGGGCCGCCGGGGCCGCCACCGCCGCCGCCGGGTGCACCGCCACCCGCCGCACGGCTGCTGGTGCCCGCCGGGGCGCTAGCGGCGCCAGCGCTGCCGCCAGTGCCAAACCCGCCAGCCTCCTTGGCCGGATGGGTCAGCACCCAAGCCAGCCAGCCGGTGCCAGCCAGCACCACCACAGCGACCACGGCGCCGATCCACCGGGACCGGCGGCTGGTGCGGCGGCGCGGGGGAATCGTGGAGCCTGTGGAAGCAGGGCGGTCGTTGTTATTGTTCGAATCCATGGCTGTCCTGTGCGGGTTTCGTCAGCGGACGCTGGCGATGAGGGGAGTGCTGCAGGATTATTACGTGGTGCACGCCGGTCGCTATTTCGCTCGGGAAAGAGGCCCGTAAACCTGCAGTGAAGCGGCGCGCGGGCGTTCGTCCTCAGCCGCGTCGGGCACGTTGCAAAATCGAGGGGACTACGCCTGCCGGCGCCAGGCGCCTGCCTTGCCGTTCGCTATGTTATTAATAGCTGCTCAGGCATTAAACACCTGGACTAGAAGCCTATTTCATTCAAAATCGGGCAGAAAAAGCCCGCAAATACGACCCATGACACTTTTGAATGCACTTCCGCCCGCTGACCCTGACGCTTCAAAGCTTGGCATTGAGGTGCTGCAGGCCGACTACGCCAAACCGCAGCATGCCGCCCACGTGGTTCAACTGCTCAATGCCTACGCGCTAGACCCGGCCGGTGGCGGTGAGCCGCTCAGTGAATTTTCCAAAACGCATTTGGTGGCGGCGCTGGCAGCGCGGCCGCAGGCCTTTAGCGTGTTGGCCTATGCGGGCAGCACGCCAGTCGGGCTGGTCAACTGCATCGAAGGTTTTTCGACCTTTGCCTGCCGGCCGCTGGTCAATGTGCATGACGTGGCGGTGCTGTCCAGCCACCGGGGGCAGCGCGTGGCCACGCAGATGCTGGCTTTGGTCGAAGCCATTGCCCGCCAGCGCGGGGCCTGCAAGCTCACGCTCGAAGTGCTCAGCGGCAACGGCAGCGCCATCGCGTCGTATCAGCGCTTCGGCTTTGCCCCTTACCAGCTGGACCCGGCAATGGGCGACGCCACGTTTTTTCAAAAGTGGCTGGGGTGACACGCCTAGGTGCCTGGCTTTACAAGGTCAGCCTTATCGCCAGCGCCGCCAACGTCACGGCCAGCACCGGCAGCGTCAGCAGCACCCCGAGCCTGAAGTAGTAGCCCCAGGTGATGGTCAGGTTTTTCTTGGCCAGCACATGCAGCCACAGCAGCGTGGCCAGCGAGCCAATCGGCGTCATTTTCGGGCCCAGATTGGCCCCGATCACATTCGCATAAATCATGGCTTCCCTGATGGTGCCCGTGGCGTGGCTGGCGTCAATCGACAGCGCGCCAATCAGAACCGTGGGCATGTTGTTCATCACCGCCGACAGCACGGCGATTAAAAAACCAGTCCCCATCGTGGCGGCCCAGACGCCCTGGCTGGCAAGGGCGTCGAGAACGACCGCCAGCTCGCCGCTCAAGCCCTGGTTGCGCATGCCGTACACCACCAGATACATGCCGAGCGAGAAAATCACAATCTGCCAAGGCGCACCCTTAATGACTTGTTGCACGTTGATGACGCGACCGCGCGCCGCCACGGCCAGCAGCAGCACCGAGCCGGCCGCTGCGATGACGCTGATGGGCACGCCCAGCCGTTCCACCCCAAAAAAGCCGATCAGCAGCAGCACCAACACCACCCAGCCCATTTTGAAAGTCGCAGCGTCCTTGATGGCCGCAGCCGGTGTTTTGAGCTGCGCGGCGTCGTAGCGCGGGGGAATATCGCGCCAGAACACGGCCAACAACACCGCCAGCGCGGCGGCTACGGCGGCCAGGTTCACGGGCACCATCACGGCGGCGTAGTCGTTAAAACCGATCTTGAAAAAGTCGGCGGTGACGATGTTGGTCAGGTTAGACACCACCAGCGGCAGGCTGGCCACGTCGGCAATAAAACCCGCCGCCATGACAAACGCCAGCGTCGCTGCGGCACTGAACCCCAGCGCCAGCAGCATGGCCATGACGATGGGCGTCAAAATCAGCGCTGCCCCGTCGTTGGCAAACACGCTGGACACCACCGCGCCCAGCAGGACGATCAGCACAAACAGCCAGCGCCCCCGCCCGCCACCCCAGCGCGCCACGTGCAGGGCCGCCCATTCAAAGAACCCTGCTTCGTCAAGCAGCAGGCTGGTGATGATGATGGCGATGAAGGTGGCGGTGGCGTTCCACACGATGTGCCACACCACGGCGACATCGCTGAGCTGCACCACACCCGCCAGCAGCGCTGCGGCAGCACCGAGGCTGGCGCTCCAGCCAATGCCCAAGCCGCGTGGCTGCCAGATAACCAATGTGATGGTGGCGATGAAAATCAGAACGGCAATCAACACGGAAATCCTAAAACGAGGGTGGGGACCAGAAGAACAGCGAATTGCTATTAAAAGAGTAGCTGCACAGGCAGCAAATATCTTTACCAGAGGCTTATTTCGTTTAAAAAAAGCAAAAATTCCGCATCAACAGCCCGCGCAAGCCACTGACGTAGCCGAATCCGCGAGGTTACAAGGCTGGCCCTGGCAGCAGTGTTCCGTCAAATAAGCCAGCAGGCTGTTCATTTGGCTGAAGCTGGCGCGGTAAACAAGGTTGCGCCCGCGTGCCTCGCTGTGGGCTAGGCCAGCGTGGACCAGCTCCTTAAGGTGAAACGACAGCGCACTCGGCGCCACACCGAGTTGCCCAGCCAGCACGCCCGGCGTCAGGCCGTCAGAGCCCGCCACCACAAGCGCCCGAAAGGCGCGCAGGCGATGGGTTTGGGCCAGGGCCGCAAGCGCGTTGACGCAATCAGCCTCAGCCAGCAGCGGCGAAGTGGGTGTAATCATTTCCATATTTCAACTATAGTTGAATGGTTGAACAAAGGCAAACCCATGACACGTCCACATGATCCCGGCATCACCATCTTTCACAACCCCCAGTGCGGCACCTCGCGCAACGTGCTGGCGCTGATCCGCAACAGCGGTGCCGCGCCCACGGTCATCGAGTACCTCAAAACGCCGCCCGGCCGCGAGACGCTGCAGCGCCTGATTGCCGACATGGGCGTGCCGGTGCGGGAGGTGCTGCGCCAAAAAGGCACGCCGTATGACGAGCTCGGCCTGGGCGATACCACCTTGAGCGACGACGCGTTGATTGACGCCATGCTGGCCCACCCCATCCTGATGAACCGGCCGATTGTGGTCACGCCGCTGGGCACGCGGCTGTGCCGGCCGTCGGAGGTGGTGCTGGACATCCTGCCAGCGCCGCAGCGCGGGGCGCTCGCCAAGGAAGACGGCGAGCCCGTGGTGAACGCCCAGGGAGAACGCATTGCCAAGTTCTGAAATGCCGCTGCTGGCCGACCTGCCGCAGCTGGACGCCACCGCGTTCAGGCAGCCTACCGATGGTGCGCCCCAAGCGCTGGTTGCCAGCCACCCGCCCCGCATCGCGCTGCTGTATGGCTCACTGCGTGATCGCTCGTTCAGCCGCTTGGCCAGCGAAGAAGCCGCGCGCGTGCTGCAAGCCATGGGCTGCGACACCCGCATCTTTGACCCGCGTGGCCTGCCGCAACCCGACGACGCCCCCGAGTCGCACCCCAAGGTGCAGGAACTGCGCGACTTGGCCGCGTGGGCCGAAGGCATGGTGTGGTGTTCGCCCGAGCGGCATGGCGCGATGACGGGCATTCTCAAATCGCAGATCGACTGGATTCCGCTCAGCGTGGGGGCGGTGCGCCCGACGCAGGGCAAGACCTTGGCGCTGATGCAAGTGTCGGGCGGTTCCCAGTCCTTCAATGCCGTCAACCAGATGCGGATTCTGGGCCGCTGGATGCGCATGCTGACAATTCCCAACCAGTCTTCCGTGGCCAAGGCGTTCATGGAGTTTGACGAGGCAGGGCGCATGAAGCCGTCCAGCTATTACGACCGCATGGTCGACGTGATGGAGGAACTCGTGAAGTTCACGCTGCTCAGCCGCAGCGCCTCGCCCTGGCTGACTGACCGCTACAGCGAGCGCAAGGAGAGCGCCGAGGCGCTGATGGCGCGGGTGAATCAGCGGCCGCTGTAGCGGCGGGGCCGGCGCGTGCCGATGGGATCTGTGTAGGCGCTGGCTGGCGAATAATGGGGGGTGTTGCGGTCCGTTAGCGTGCCCGACTTGATGCAAACTCCTCGCAGCGCTACAACCGAGAAAACTTATGAATGCCCCTAAGTCCCGCAAACCCTTGTCGATGATCCGGGAATTTCATCTCGCCGACTGGTTCACGCTCGGCAACGCCATATGCGGCACCGGCGCGCTGTTTTCGGTGATGACTTACCTCGAAACGGGCGACATCATTCACGTTTATTTCGCGGGCACGCTGGTGATCGTTGCACTGATTTTCGATGTGCTTGACGGTCGTATCGCACGCTGGCGGCAGAACTCATCCGCGATGGGTCGCGAGCTCGATTCCCTGGCCGATGTGATTTCCTTTGGCGTGGCCCTGGCCACGGTGCTGGTATTCTGGGGGCTGGAGCAGCAGCACTACGTGTTTCCGAACCTGGTGCCCGCCGATAAGGCCCAGTTCTGGCACTTCGATATTCTGGCCGGGCTCATGCTGATTATGCTGGTGGTGGCGCTGGTTTTCGACGACATCAACAACCACTCGCTGCGCGTGGTGGGCACCCAGAATGCCCTGCTTTCGGAGCGCACCGCCCAGCTCGAGCAGTCGCTGGCCGACCAGCAGGCGGCCGCGCGCTCGGGCCTGCACGACAGCCCGCTGGCGCAGACGATCAAGGATTTGGCCCTGCCCGCCCGGCCCGCCCTGCCCGCGCCGGCCAAGTCAGCCAAGTCAGCCCAAGTAGCGCGCTTCGAGATGGGCCCGGTAATGCGCCGGGTTCAGCGCCTCGCCGCTGGCCCGGCGGGCCAGTTCATCGGTGGTCCAGCGGCTGGCGGGCTGCCAGATGTGTTGCTTCAACCAGTCGAACACCGGCGCCAGGTCGCCCGCGGCAATGCGCGCATCCAGGTCGGGCTGCTCGCGGCGCAGGGTGGCAAACCACTGCGCCGCGTACATCGCACCCAACGTGTAGCAGGGAAAGTAGCCAAACATCGCTTCGGGCCAGTGCACGTCTTGCAAGGCGCCGTCGCGGTGGTTGCCGCGGCTGTCTTGGC
>JANLUZ010000171.1:0-5216 GCA_031363755.1 Polaromonas sp. | reverse complement strand
CAGCAACCTCATACCGCTCAATCGCCTCCCGCGCCTCTTGCACCGTCAGCCCCGAATGCTCGACCACACGACCCAGCGTGGCCCAGTATTCGATTTGCCCGGCGGTGGAGCGACGCAGCGGCTGGGCCGCCTCTTTAGCCTGACTCACCAATTGGCTGGGCAGTTTGACTGAGGCAAAGTTGCTGGATGTGGTCATGAGATGCTCCTTTATGGCGCATTTTGCGCCATAAATGCACGCACCACAAGCCGTGACTGCGCCGTTGCTGGGCTGATTGTGTCTGAACTTGCCAACGACCTGGCACTGGCGGGTCATCACATCACGCTGCTGGACGTGGCCGACCGGCCCTTGGCGGGCGCCCTGCCCGCTGTGCAGTCTGCTCAGTTGCTGGCCGCGTGGGCGGCGCTGCCATTGAGCTTTGTGGGCGGCATGGCGGCATGCCAAGTACAGGCGCTGGCCGATGGCCGCAAACAAATCACCACCGAGTCCGGCGAGGTCTTCGAGGTCGACCACATCGTTCTGGCCGCAGGCCTGCAAACGCCGAATCGGCTGGCCACCACCGCTGGCCTGGCCTGGCACAACGGCATTGCCGTGCAACCCGGCACGCTGACCACCAGCGTGGAAGACATTCACGCGCTGGGCGATTGCATCGCCATCGACGGCCAGGTGAGCCGCTACATTGAGCCTATCAGCCGCCAGGCCAAAACCCTGGCCGCCACGATTCTGGGCCTGCCCCCTGCGCCCTACCAAGCCACCCGCGTGCCCCTGCGCTTGAAGACCACGTCGATGCCATTCACGGCGTGACACAAGCTGCCAAATAAAGTGGTTGATTCGATCTAATCGCCTATCCAGCGACTGCTTTTTTAAACGCGAGGCCCACTGTGCAATGGCCATTTGCCAGTTTTTCAACCACCAGCATGTCGTAAGTTTTGAGCATGTTGAGCAAGCCTGAATGACCATATGACTTTGGCGAAAACGCCGGGTCGGTGCGCTTGAGATATTGCCCAAGTGGCCCAACACCCACCTTGCCCTCAGCCGTATCGCTGGCCAGCATTGAAACCGCATCGACGACAAACCTGGGGCGGAGCTTGACGGGCTGCTTCAACGTCTCGGTTTTTACCGATTCCGCTTTATCGACTTTAACGATCGGCGGTTTGGCAGCAGGGACCTCTTTGTCCAGCGGATCAGGTACTTCTGCGGGCAACCATTCAAAAAACTGGTCGCTGGCGTTGCGCAGGGCCGGCGGAGTTTTTGCTTCGCCCACGATATGCACAGTGGCGCCGCGCTCGCGCAATTTGCGGCACAGATACGCAAAATCTGAATCACTCGTGACCAGGCAAAAGGTATCAGCACGGTCATCAAACATGGCCTCCAACGCATCAAGTGCCAAAGCGATGTCCGCCGTATTCTTTCCCGCTGCATATTGGTACTGAAGGCACGGCGTAAAAGCAAGACGTACCAACGCTTCCTGCCACTTGTTGGCCAGGGTGCTGTGATTACCGTACCCCCGACGAAGCACGACGCGGCCGAACTGCGCCACTACCCGCAGCGCGTATTCCAGTATTTCAGGCGTAGTGTTGTCGCAGTCCACCAGCACGGCAACTCGCGTTTCGACTTCAAGCGCTTGTGTCAGCATGGGTAGGCCTGTTGGGTTTGGCTGGTCACCCCTTGTGTCCCGCCACCCACTGCTTGAGCGCGTCGTTCATCCGGGTTTGCCAGCCGAGACCACCGGCCTTAAAGTATTCAATGACTTCCTGGCTGTAGCGCACGCTGACCAGTTGTTTGGTCGGACGCACCTGCGCGCCGCGCTCGCCGGGTTTACGCCTCGCGGCGACGGCTTGCCGCGCTGCTGGGTAACCGCCGCCTTTAACCACTACGGCCTCACGCCACTGATGGGCTTCGCTGGGGGTCAAGGGGCGGTCTTCGCCCGGTGCGTTGGCCAGCACCGCTGCCCACTCATCGGGGTTAGCGGGAAATTTCTTGGATAAATCGTTTGATTTCATGTTTTTCCGCCTTTCTCAAACTGATGACGTGAAAGTCATGACCGCGCTCTGTATAGGTCATGTGTGCCACGCTTGCGTGCAGCCAACCGATGGCGTTGAGGCGCAATTCACCGTAACTCTGGCGGGCATCTTCCACCACCACCACGGGGCCGTCAAAGATCGCTTCACTGCCCGCAAAGTCAATGCTATGGTTTTTCAGGTTGCTACGGCGTTTAGCTTCATCCCATGTTGGCATGCGTTAAATGTAGCTACAAATAAATCACTCGTCAATGCATAGGGCAATTTCCATATCGCGCCGACGCGGCGGCACTTCGCCATGCATTTTTATCGTCAACTCAAGTATCGATTGCTTCAACAACTTTCATTTTTGACACTCACAGCGCCACCGCACGCCCGGCCCGGTGCCCGTGGCTGAACGCCTCTTCAAACACCGAATAGCCCGACAAATCACTGTGCGCAAACTGCAGCCGCCCCGCTGGCTGCTGCAGCGCCTGCAGCGCGGCGTTGGCTCGCACGCCGGGCACGGGTGCGCTCATGGCGTGGCCGTAGCGCATCACGTCGATGCGGCTGACTTTGGCAGGCAGGTCGGGGTGGGGCACGGCCAGCTCGGCCAGCAGGGCGTCACGCCAGTGGGACCAGGGCTGGTCGTACAGGGCCTGGCGCTGGGCGGGATCGATTCCAAAGGCGCGGTAGTGCGTGAGCACCGTCGCGCCGGGCACGCGCTCCAGGCTCTGATGGCGGGCATCGACATACCCGAGGCTCTGGCCGTTGGGGGCGGGGTTCACCGGGCGTTGCTCGCCGAGGGTGGCCGCAGCGCCTGGGGTGTAGATCACGTTGTCCCAGCTGGGGGCAGCACCGGGGCGGTCGAGCAGGGCTGCGGCGAGGTGCAGGTTAGCCACCAGCCAGGGCGCATAGCGCAGGCTTTGCGCGGCCTGCGGCAGCGCGGGTGGTGGGTTTTGCACCACCCGTGCGGCAACAAACAGAGGCAGCGCCACGATGCAGTGGTCAGCCTGCCAGCGCTCAACCTGCCCAGTGGCGGCGTTGAGCGCGTCCACCACCACGCCGTGCCGGCCCGCGTCCACCCGCAGCACTACCCGGCCGCTGCGCAACCGTTCGCCAAGCGGCGCGGCCATGCGGGCAGTGAGCCAGCCGTTGCCTTCGGGCCAGGTCAGCACCCCGGCGTCTTTCTCTAGCGGGGCGTCGCTGCCGGGCGCGGTGAAGCCGTGGCGGCTGGCAAAGTAGTGCAGGCCCGCCCAGGCCGACACGGTGCTGATGCCCGCGCCGTAGTCGTCGCGGCAGCAGTAGTCCAGATACCAGCGGAGTGACGGGCTGGTGAGCTGCTGCTGGTTTAACCATACTTCAAAAGTTATAGCATCCCAGGCAAGTAATACCTGGTCTAGAGGGGTATTTGACACTGGAATGGTGAATTTTTCGGCTGTGGAGGCTTGCCGCACGCATTCGGCGAAGCGTTGGTAGTCCCGCAGGGCTGCCGCGTCCACACCCGCCATGCCGGGCTGCGGCAGCAGGCCTTCCTGCCACTCACCTGCGCCAGCGCCAGCCATGAACAAACGCTCTTGCGGGCTGTGACACAGCGTGCGTTCGTCATACACCCAGCGGCCCGCCACCCGCTGGCGCACACCGAGTTCCTCAAGCAGGGCGTGCAACGCGTAGGCGTTCTCACCGGGCACCGGCAGGTAGTGCGCGCCCAGCGGGCAGGCGATGCCACCCACCGCCCCGCCCCGGCTGTTGCCCCCGGCGGCATCTTCCAGCTCCAGCAGGGCGATGTCGTCCATGCCCCGCAGCCGCAGCGCCCGCGCCGCTGCCAAGCCGGCCACACCGCCCCCGGCGATCAGCACCCGGCAGCGAAAAGTTTGGGTGGGGGCCGGGAAATTGCCGCTTTTGCCCCTGAGCAGATGCCCCCGCTCAAACGACGCGCCGACAAAACCGCCCGCAATCGGCGCCGCGGTGCTGCAGCCCGCGAGAGTCCAGGGCAGCGCTGCTGCGCCGAGAAAGTCACGTCGTTTCATCAGACGAGGCCCTCAAGGGGTGACCTTGCCCCACTCGCGCTCATAGCTGTACACCAGCTCCTGGTTCGACAGGCGGTTGACGTTGGAGGGAACACGCGCCATGTCTTGCGGAAAATTAAACAGCAGGGGCAGGGTTTGCGGATTGAGGTAGCGCAGGCCGGGGGGCAAACTACCCGCTTGCGTGGTGGGGCTCAAGGGCCGGTGGCTCGCCACCACAAAGCCCCATTCCCCGAAGCTGGGCACGTTAGCGTGGTACGGCGCGGTGGCAAAACCAGCGGCTTCCAGCGTGGTCACCACCGTCCAGTAGCTGCGCCGCGCCACCAGGGGCGAGGTGGTTTGCACCACCGCATATCCGCTGGCCGCCAGGTGCTGGTCGAGCAGCGCGTAAAACGAGGTGGTGTAGAGCTTGCCGATGGAAAAATTGGTCGGGTCCGGGAAGTCGACGATCACGACGTCAAACACCTCGGGCGTGGACTCCAGCCACTTGAAAGCGTCCTGGTTGACGATGTGGACCTTGGGGGACAGCAAGGATTCGGCGTTCAGCTGCGTCAACGCAGGCCGGGTGGAAAACACCTGGGTCATGGCCGGGTCCAGCTCGACCAGGGTGATGCTTTCGACGCTGGGGTATTTCAGAATCTCGCGCACGGCCATGCCGTCGCCGCCGCCGAGCACAGCGACTTTTTTGGGCGCGCCGTGGGCGCTCATGACGGGGTGAACCAGCGCCTCGTGGTAGCGGTACTCGTCGCGCTCGGCAAATTGCAGGTTGCCGTTCAAAAACAGCTTGTGCCCGCTGCGCCCGGCGGTGACCACAATGCGCTGGTAGGCCGTGGTGGTGGTGAACACCGCGCGGTCTTGGTAGAAGTGGTCTTCAGCCAGCGTGGTGATGTGGTCGGCGCCGACAAACCCGGCGCTAAGGGCCCCCAGCGTCAGTGCGCAGGCCGTGACGTGAGCCCGAAAGTGGCGCAGCTCATGGCGAAACAGCCACAGCGCCCACACCGCCACGGCCGCGTTCATGAAGCCAAACAGCAGTCCGGTGCGGATCAGCCCCAGCTGCGGCACCAGCACCAGCGGAAACGCCAGCGACACGGCCAGCGCGCCCAGGTAGTCGAACGTCAGCACCTGCGAGACCAAGTCCTTCAGTGCCACATTGCGCCGCAGGATGCGCATGACCAGCGGGATCTCCAGCCC
>JANLUZ010000146.1:0-21593 GCA_031363755.1 Polaromonas sp. | reverse complement strand
CCGCGACGCCCACCCGATGGCGATCATGACCGGGCTCGTGGGCGGGCTCTCGGCTTTCTATCACGACTCCACCGACATCCATAACCCCGAGCATCGCGCGATCTCGGCGATCCGCCTGATCGCCAAGATGCCGACGCTCGTTGCCATGGCGTACAAGTACACCGTGGGCCAGCCCTACATGTACCCGAAAAACGACCTGAGCTACTCGGGCAACTTCTTGCACATGATGTTCGCCACGCCATGCGAAGAGTACAAAGTCAACCCGGTGCTTGAGCGCGCGCTTGACCGTATTTTCATTCTGCACGCTGACCACGAACAGAACGCATCGACCTCAACAGTTCGTTTGTGCGGCTCGTCGGGCACCAATCCGTTCGCAGCGATTGCGGCTGGCGTGGCCTGTCTGTGGGGCCCGGCCCACGGCGGCGCTAACGAGGCAGCCCTCAACATGCTGGGTGACATCCAGAAAAACGGGGGTATTGAGAAAATCGGCGACTTCATCAAGCAGGTCAAAGACAAGAACTCCGGCGTCAAGCTGATGGGCTTTGGCCACCGTGTGTACAAGAACTACGACCCACGCGCCAAGCTCATGCAAGAAACCTGCAAGGAGGTGCTGCACGAGATGGGCCTGGAAAACGACCCGTTGTTCAAACTGGCGATGGCGCTGGAAAAGATCGCCCTGGAAGACGACTACTTTGTGTCGCGCAAGCTGTACCCGAATGTCGACTTCTACTCCGGCATCGTGCAGCGCGCCATTGGCATTCCTGTGCCGCTGTTTACGGCTGTGTTCGCACTGGCTCGCACTGTCGGCTGGATTGCCCAGCTCAACGAAATGATCGGCGACCCCGAGTACAAGATTGGCCGCCCGCGCCAGTTGTTCACAGGCTCCGTGGCCCGCGACGTGAAGCCGCTCGCCCAGCGCTGATCGACACTAATCTTCCGCGCATGCGGACAAAGCCCGCCCGATGGCAACATCGGCGGGCTTTTTTGTTGTCCAGTACAGTTGCTATTAGTTTTATAGCTACACAGGCAATAAACACATGGGCTACAGCCTTGAATTATCTAAAAATTGGCCTGCACCACGTTAGGAAGGCTCCGGCGCCGTGAAAC
This sequence comes from Polaromonas sp., assembly GCA_031363755.1. Lineage (GTDB taxonomy): Bacteria > Pseudomonadota > Gammaproteobacteria > Burkholderiales > Burkholderiaceae_C > Polaromonas. The sequence continues at coordinate 20,486 of JANLUZ010000146.1, read as the reverse complement.
GACGGCTCAGGCATCGTGCTTGAAGATGGCTTCCCAAGTTGACGTATGGGAAACTTGCGTACCGTCGTTAACGTAGATACCTCACCAGATACCATGGTCGCCGCCAACTCCGAACGCAACTTTGCCCGCCGCATGGACCTGACGTCCCTGCAGTTGTTTGTCGCTGTGTGCGAACTGGGCAGCATCGGCAAGGCCGCCGAGCGTGAGTTCATTGCGGCGTCGGCTGTCAGCAAGCGTATTAGCGACCTGGAAGCCACCCTCAGCACATCCCTGTTGTACCGACACGCCCGAGGCGTGAACCTCACGCCTGCCGGGGAAAGCCTTCTGCACCATGCGCGGTCAGTGCTGTTCAGCCTGGAGAAGATGCAGGGTGAGCTGAGCGAATACGCGGGCGGCGTGCGCGGCCATGTACGGGTGTACGCCAGCATTTCAGCCATCGTGCAGTTTTTGCCCGAAGACCTGGGCGCTTTCATTAGACAACACGCAGAGGTCAAAATTGACCTCGAAGAGCACTTGAGCACCGAGGTGGTTCGCGCCGTGCAGGAAGGCGCCGCTGATCTGGGCATCTGCAACACCGCCGACGGCACCGGCGACTTGCAAACGCTGCCCTACAAAACTGATCATTTGGTGCTGGTTGTGCCTGCAGCCCACGCGTTGCTTACCTACGACGCTATTAAATTTGAGCAAGCCCTGGACTTCGATCAGGTTACCTTGCATGCCAACAGCTCCATCTACTTGGCGATTCGCCAAGCCGCTACCGTGCTGGGCCGCACCATCAAACTGCGCATCCGTGTCACCGGGCTCGACGCCATGTGCCGAATGATTGAAAACGGCCTGGGCGTGGGCGTGATGCCGCAGCGCGCGTTTGCGCTGATGCACGGCTTTGGCGGGCTGCGCGCCATCGCCCTGCTCGACGACTGGTCGACCCGGCGCATCGAGCTGGTGGCCAGAGACTTCTCGACGCTGCCCGTCACCGCGCGGCTCCTGGTGCGCCACCTCACGGCCACTTCTGTGGCGTCTTCTGTGGCCACTGCTGCAGCCTAAAATTCCTACAAGCAACCCCCTTCGACAAGGACACCCCATGGCAAGAACCCTCTACGACAAAATCTGGGACGAGCACGTTGTGCACACAGAAGAAGATGGCACCGCCATTTTGTACATTGACCGTCACCTGGTGCATGAAGTCACCAGCCCGCAAGCGTTCGAGGGCCTGCGCGAAGCGGGCCGCAAGGTATGGCGCATCAGCTCCATCGTGGCTACCGCTGACCACAACACGCCCACCACCGGCTGGGAAAACGGCTACGACGGCATTACCGACCTGGTCAGCAAAGAGCAGATCACCACGCTGGACAGCAACATTGCGGAGTTTGGCGCCGCTGCGTTCTTCCCGTTTTTGTCCAAGCGCCAGGGCATCGTGCATGTGATGGGCCCTGAAAACGGCGCCACGCTGCCCGGCATGACGGTGGTGTGCGGCGACTCACACACGTCCACCCACGGCGCATTTGGCGCGCTGGCTCACGGGATCGGCACCAGTGAGGTCGAGCACGTCATGGCCACGCAAACCCTGCTGGCCAAAAAGGCCAAGAACCTGCTCATCAAGGTCGAGGGCATGTTGGCCAAAGGCTGCACGGCCAAAGACATCGTGCTGGCCATCATCGGCAAGATCGGCACGGCCGGCGGCACAGGCTACACGATTGAATTCGGCGGCTCGGCGATTCGTGCGCTCAGCATGGAAGGCCGTATGACGGTGTGCAACATGGCCATTGAAGGCGGCGCGCGCGCGGGCCTGGTGGCGGTGGATGACAAGACCATCCAGTACGTCAAGGGCCGACTGCTGGCCCCGGGCACCGACGCCAAAACCGGGCAGTTTGTCGGTGGCCCTGAATGGGACCAGGCCGTGCACTACTGGCAAGCGCTGCAGTCAGACCCGGACGCCACCTTTGACGCTGTGGTCGAACTGGACGCCACGCAGATCCTGCCGCAGGTGAGCTGGGGCACATCCCCCGAGATGGTGCTGTCGATTGATGACCGCGTGCCCGACCCCGACAGGGAAAAAGACGCCAACAAACGCGACGCTATCGAGCGCGCGTTGAAATACATGGGCCTGCAGCCCGGCAAGGCGCTCAACGATTTGTATGTTGACAAGGTGTTCATCGGCAGCTGCACCAACAGCCGCATCGAGGACATGCGCGAAGCCGCCGCCGTGATCCAAAAGATTGGCCAGAAGGTGGCCAAAAACATCAAGCTGGCACTCGTGGTGCCGGGCTCTGGCTTGGTCAAGGAACAGGCCGAGCGCGAAGGACTGGACAAGATTTTTATCGCTGCTGGCTTTGAGTGGCGCGAGCCCGGCTGCTCCATGTGCCTGGCGATGAACGCCGACCGGCTGGAGCCGGGCGAGCGCTGCGCCTCCACCAGCAACCGCAACTTCGAAGGCCGCCAGGGGGCCGGTGGCCGCACGCACCTGGTCAGCCCCGCCATGGCAGCCGCTGCTGCGGTGCATGGGCACTTTGTTGATGTGCGCCGTTTTGTTTAACCCTTCACAAGGCTTTTCATGAAAAAAATTACGTCAATTGTTGTGATCACGCTGGGCCTGGGTGCCACGCTGTTTCTGGCGGGTTGCAACACGATGCGCGGTATTGGGCAGGACGTGCAGCGCGCCGGCTCGGCGGTTGAAAACGCCGCTAAGAAGTAGAGGCTCACCATGCAGAAATTCACCCTTCACCAGGGGCTTGTGGCCCCGATGGACCGCGAAAACGTTGACACCGACGCGATCATTCCCAAGCAGTTCCTCAAGTCCATTCGCAAGACGGGCTTCGGCCCCAACCTGTTTGACGAGTGGCGCTACCTGGACGCAGGCTTTCCGGGCCAAGACCTGGCCACCCGCAAGCCCAACCCCGACTTTGTGCTGAACCAGCCGCGCTACGCCAATGCGTCGATTTTGTTGGCGCGCAAGAACTTCGGCTGCGGCTCGTCGCGCGAGCACGCCCCGTGGGCGCTCGACCAGTATGGCTTTCGCGCCATCATCGCGCCCAGTTATGCCGACATCTTTTTCAACAACAGCTTCAAAAACGGCCTGCTGCCGATCGTCTTGCCCGAAGCGCAGGTGGCGCAGCTGTTTGACGAATGCGCGGCCTTCCCCGGCTACACGCTGACGATTGATCTGGCGCGCCAGGTCATCGTCAAGGAGCAGGGCGAAGAAATCCCGTTTCAGGTCGAAGCGTTTCGCAAGTATTGCCTGCAGGGCGGGCTGGACGACATCGGCCTGACGCTGCGCCACAGCGACAAGATCAAGGCGTTCGAGGCCGAGCGCCTGGCGCGCAAGCCCTGGCTGCACCACACGCTCACGATGGGCGTCAAAACGTGATTTTTGATCAAATTAAGCATCAAATCACCCGCTAGTCCAGGCGTTTACTGCCTGGACAGCTATCAAAATCATACTAGAAGACTCGCTTCATGAAAATTGCAATCTTGCCGGGTGACGGCATTGGCACCGAAATCGTCGCTGAGGCGGTTAAGGTGCTCGAGGTTCTCGACCTGCCCTTCGAGCTGGAAAGCGCGCTGGTCGGTGGTGCGGCCTACGAGGCCTATGGTCACCCGCTGCCAGACGCCACCCTGAAGCTGGCCAAAGACGCGGACGCTGTGCTGTTCGGCGCGGTGGGCGACTGGAAATACGACACGCTGGACCGCCCGCTGCGGCCCGAGCAGGCCATTTTGGGGCTGCGCAAAAACCTTGGGCTGTTTGCCAACTTTCGCCCCGCCATCTGCTACGCGCAGCTGGTCGACGCGTCCAGCCTGAAGCGCGAGCTGGTGTCCGGGCTGGACATCCTCATCATCCGCGAGCTGACGGGCGATATTTACTTTGGCCAGCCGCGTGGCCGCCGCGTCGCCGTCGACGGCCACTTCCCGGGCTCCGAAGAAGCGTTCGACACCATGCGCTACTCGCGCCCCGAAATTGAGCGCATCGCGCATGTCGCGTTCCAGGCGGCCATGAAACGGGACAAGCGCGTGACCAGCGTGGACAAGGCCAACGTGCTGGAAACATTTCAGTTCTGGAAAGACGTGGTCACCGAAGTCGGCCAGCAGTACCCTGACGTCGCGCTGGACCACATGTACGTCGACAACGCCGCCATGCAGCTCGTGAAGGCCCCGAAAAAGTTTGACGTGGTGGTCACTGGCAACATGTTTGGCGACATTTTGAGCGACGCAGCCGCTATGCTCACCGGCAGCATCGGCATGCTGCCCTCAGCCAGCCTGAACGCCAACAACCAGGGCCTGTACGAACCCAGCCACGGCAGTGCGCCCGACATTGCGGGCAAAGGCGTGGCAAACCCGCTGGCCACCATTTTGAGCGCCGCCATGATGCTGCGATTCAGTCTAAACCAGCCAAAGGCCGCTGCACGCATTGAGCAAGCAGTGGATACAGTGCTGACGCAAGGCCTGCGCACACCCGACATCTACAGCGAGGGCACACGCAAGGTCGGCACCGTTGAAATGGGTGATGCCGTGGTGGCCGCATTGCAAGTCGCGCGCTGAGCCCACAAGTCAAAAGGAAGCGCCTAGGCGTTGTAGTACCAGGCCTACAGCGCTGGTTACACTCCGGTGATGAGCAATTGCACCAACGCCGTGAAACCAATCGCCAGTCTGCGCGATATGGCCACAGGTTTCGGGGCGGTTCACACTCCCTCAGCGACGATTAAAACGACCACCACCGGCTAGCAAGCCCGTCTCGTCGCGCCCCGCTGGCTCGATGAGTCGGCGCAAAAAGCCAAATTTTGTACTTTTTGAAGGGCATCCCATGAAACTCACAGGCAACCTCACAGGACTCGTCGGCTGGCGCGGCATGGTCGGCTCGGTGCTGATCGACCGCATGCAGACCGAAGGTGATTTCGAACTGATCGAGCCGGTTTTCTTTTCGACCTCGAACGCGGGTGGCAAGGCCCCGGCACAGGCCAAAAACGAAACGACCTTGAAAGATGCGTTCGACATTGAAGCGCTCAAACAGTGCGACATCATCATCACGGCGCAGGGCGGCGAGTACACCGCTGAGGTGTTTCCGAAGCTGCGCGCTGCAGGCTGGCAAGGCCACTGGATCGACGCCGCGTCTACCCTGCGCATGAACGGCGACGCTGTCATCGTGCTGGACCCGGTCAATCTGCCCGTGATCCAGAACGCCATGGCCAAGGGTGGCAAGAACTGGGTCGGCGGTAACTGCACCGTCAGCTGCATGCTGATGGGCGTTGGCGCACTTTACAAAGCCGGCCTCGTGGAATGGATGACCTCCATGACGTACCAGGCAGCCTCGGGCGGCGGCGCGCAGCACATGCGGGAGTTGCTCAACCAGTACGGCACGCTGAACGCTGAAGTCAAAGCCCTGCTGGACGACCCCAAGTCCGCGATTCTGGAAATTGATCGCCGCGTCCTGGCCAAGCAACAATCGTTGACCGCCGGAGAAACCGCCAACTTCGGCGTCCCCCTGGGCGGCTCGCTGATCCCCTGGATCGACAAGGATTTAGGCGATGGCTCCAGCAAGGAAGAGTGGAAAGGCGGCGCGGAAACGAACAAGATTTTGGGCCAGGGCGCGGGCTTTGGCACGCCTGCCATCCCAGTCGATGGTTTCTGTGTGCGAATCGGGGCAATGCGATGCCACAGCCAGGCCCTGACATTCAAACTTAAAAAGGACGTGCCCCTCGCAGAGATCGAGGCCATAATCGCAGCCGACAACGCCTGGGTCAAAGTGGTGCCCAACACCCGCGAGGCGAGCATCAACGACCTGACACCCGTGGCTGTGACGGGCACGATGCAGATTCCGGTGGGGCGGCTGCGCAAGTTGTCCATGGGGCCGGACTATCTGGGCGCCTTCACTGTGGGCGACCAACTGCTGTGGGGCGCAGCTGAACCCCTGCGCCGCATGCTGCGGATATTGCTCAACAGCTGAAGCGGCATCGTCGGCAAATCGAATTTGTAAATCAAGAAGCAACTGGTTACACAGTGTTGACGCTATCGCGTGAACGATGAACTGCACGCCGTTGCCACAAGACCACATTTGAATTAGTGCTATCCCGACATAAAGGGTGCGCCCATACTTATCCCTTCTCTACGCTTGTCAGCCGAATGCCTTAATGTTAAGGTTGTTTTTAGAATAATTGCGTCGAGGTATTTGTGCGGTCCAACAAGATAAAGTTACATATGCATCCAAACTCGGCTACGAACAGCTCCGTTCAGCCCGCTCATGAAACAGTCGGGAGCCCATGGCGCATGGGCGCATTGATGGGCGCGGTAACCCTGCTGTGCAGCCTGGCAAGCATGGATGCCAGCGCACTGGCACTCGGCCGCATCACGGTTCAATCGACTTTGGGGGAACCCCTGCGAGCGGAAATCGAGATCGCTGAAATCAATGCTGCCGAGGCCGCGTCTTTGCAGACAAAAGTCGCGTCGCCCGAGGCCTTCAAGGCAGCAGGGATTGAATTCACGCCGGTGTTGTCCGGCTTAGCAATCAGTCTGCAAAAGCGTGCCGACGGCCGCTCCTATCTGCGGCTCGTTGGCAACCGCACTGTCAGCGAGCCTTTTGTCGACCTGATCGTGGAAGCCAACTGGTCGGCAGGTCGCGTTTCACGCGATTACACGATGCTGTTTGACCCGCCCGTTTCCCGCAACAATTCGGCCAGTGCGCAGGGCGCACAAATCCTGCCGATGGTGCCCCGTCCGGTGATGCCAAGCCCTGCATCGACAGCAGCAAAAGCTCCCTACACACCATCAGAATCCCCCGCCGTGCGTGCACCGGTATTGCCTGCTAACAAATCGACGCCAGTGGCGGTTGCCAGAGCCGCAACATCCCGCGCGCCAGGCGAGGGTAGTGAGGTCACGGTTCGCCCCGGCGATACCGCCGGAAAAATTGCCGCCCAAACCAAAGCCAGCAATGTATCGCTTGACCAAATGCTGCTGGCGCTGCTCAGGCAGAACCCCGAAGCATTCGTAGGCGGTAACGTCAACCGAGTCAGATCCGGTGCAGTCCTGCAAATTCCTGGCCAGGATGTTGTCGCCGCGATTGCCCCCGGCGAAGCCACCCAGACCATCGTCGCGCAAAGCGCTGACTTCAATGCATTTCGGCGCAAGCTGGCTGGCGGTGTTCCCGCCACAACACTGGCCAGCGCGGACCGTCAGGCTACCGGCAAGATGCAGGCGAAGGTTGAAGATCGCGCTCCCGTTAGTGCTGTTCCCGACAAGCTCACGCTCTCCAAAGGTGCCATCGCCGGCAAGTCAGCAGCATCAGCCGAGCAGCAAATTGCAACTGCGCGGCAAGCCAATGACTCTGCATCGCGCGTCGCGGAACTGTCGAAAAATATCAGCGAATTGAATAAGCTGGGGGCGGCCTCCTCCACAACCGCCAGCGGCCCGCGCCCGGTAGCATCCGGCATCACCGTGCCGCTCGCAGCGCCAACGGCTGTCATGGTGGCGTCGGCGGCGGCGTCAACGCCAATTGTGGCGAAACCCGCTGTACCCGCAAGCAGTGCAGCATCCGCAGTCGTGCCAACACCGGCAGCGACAAGCAGTGCTGCTGCACCGGCATCAGCCGTGACCAGCGTTGCAACTGCAGCAATGCAACCCGCAAGTGCACCAGCCAGCGCCGCTGCAACCGCCAGTGCATTGGCGTTGTCGCCCGCCAGTGCGCCCAGTGAGAAAGTGTCTGCCGCCAGTGATGTGACGGTAAAACCGGCCTCGGCTAGCGTGGCACCAGCTGCAATTGTCAAGCCGGCGCCGGCAGTGGCAGAGCGCGGTCTTGTGGACGAGCTCGTGGACAACACCTTCGTTCTACCGGGACTGGCGCTGTTGGTGGCGCTGATCGGTGGTTTGGCGTTTTACCGTAACCGGCAAGGCAAACGTTCAATGCAGGTTGACAGCTCCTTTCTTGAAAGCCGCCTTCAACCCGACTCCTTCTTTGGTGCTAGCGGGGGCCAGCGTGTTGACACCAGTGACGGCAGCGCCGCTGGAACATCCCTGGTCTATTCGCCAAGCCAGCTTGATGCGGCAGGAGACGTCGACCCCGTGGCTGAAGCCGATGTGTATCTGGCGTATGGCCGTGACTTGCAAGCCGAGGAAATCCTCAAGGAAGCCTTACGCACCAGCCCGACGCGGGTTGCCATTCATGCCAAATTACTGGAAATCTACGCCAAACGGCATGATGTGAAAGCCTTTGGCGTCGTCGCGACGGAAGCCTTCAAACTGACCGGTGGTGAAGGCTCGGAGTGGCACTACATCACTGAAATGGGCCGTGAGCTCGACCCGGGCAATACGATGTACCAGCCGGGTGGACAACCGTCCGTAAAGCCGGCTGCTGGCTCTGAGGCGGCTTATGGCGGCGGTCCTGCCAGCAGCAGTGGCTTCGGGCCCAGCACACTGCCGCAGGCCATTGAGCCTCAATTTCGGGAGTCAACAGCTGCTGTCGATTTTGACCTTGACCTCGACTTTTCGATGGACGAGCCGGTCGCCTGGCCTGCTGTGGCTGAGACACCAGCAGCGCCGGTCGTATCCGCACCGCACGCTTACGTCACACCCGTCATTGCGGCCCCCGCGCCGATGTTTAACGAGATCGACATGGACTTCGGAGACAGCAAGTCAGTTGCGCCATCTGTGACCCGCCCTGTTACCCAAAAGCCCGAAATGGACGCAGGCCACTCGTTCGACAGCGCTGCTATCGCAAGCAATTCTGGTTTTAAATTGTCGTCCGCTACAACGGCGGAGAAGCCCGTCGCGTCCCGGGCTGGTAACGAGCCGCTTGAGTTTGACATGAGCGATCTTTCGCTGGATCTTGACGGGCCGATCACAGAAGCCACGCCGCATTCGGACGATGTAGCGCCTGAAGACCCACTTGACACCAAGTTTTCGCTGGCTCAGGAATTTAGCTCGCTGGGAGATCCAGAGGGAGCTCGCGCCTTGGTAGAAGAGGTTTTACTGGAAGCCAGAGGCCCATTGAAAACCAAGGCACAGGCATTTTTGAACGCGTTGTCGTGAGCCGGATATCGGCCATGGGCTCTGTGTGAATTTCGGGCGCTCGCATCAGAAGAGCTTGAAGGGTCGATCCAACCGGTCGCTTGTATTCTTGAGAAACTCGTGAGGATTGCACTGGGTGTCAGCTACAACGGCAGTGGCTACGAAGGCTGGCAAAGCCAGCTTTCGGGCAACACCATTCAAGACAAGCTGGAAAGCGCGTTAACCCGGTTCTGCGCACAGCCGGTTCGGGTAATGTGCGCTGGGCGAACAGACGCCGGCGTGCATGGGCTGATGCAGGTGGTGCATTTCGACACCACGCTCGAGCGGGAAATATCCTCATGGGTGCGTGCAACTAATGCATTTTTGCCGCAGGATATTGCCGTGCAATGGGCCCAAGCCATGCCTGATGACTTCCATTCGCGCGGCAGTGCCATTGGACGCCGCTACGCCTACATCGTGCTGGAATCCGCCGTACGTCCGAGTGTGGAAGCTGGCAGGGTTGGATGGGTCTACCGCGCGTTGAATGAAGACGCAATGCATCAAGCCGCACAATACTTAGTGGGTGAACACGATTTTTCATCCTTTCGTGCAGCGCAGTGCCAAGCCAAAACGCCGGTTAAAACTCTTCACCGCATCGATATCTGCAGACGCGCGGGCTGCGAGTCTGCCTACTGGCATTTTGAATTCGAAGCTAACGCCTTTTTGCATCACATGATCCGCAACCTCATGGGCTGTCTGGTTGCCGTTGGTCAGGGCTTGCAGCCGCCACAGTGGATGGGCGAGGTTTTGGCAGCGCGCCGACGAGATGCTGCAGCCCCGACATTTTCTCCAGACGGTCTGTACTTTCTAGGTCCGGTCTACGATGACCGTTACGGCGTGCCCACACGCACTGCGGCTTTCGACTGGTTGCCATAATTGAGGACATGACAAGCCCTACTTTCAACGCCACAACACGCCATCTCTGCCTTCGGACCCGAATCAAGATTTGCGGCCTGACACGCGAGGAAGATGTGGACGACGCAGCCCACGCTGGGGTAGACGCAGTGGGGTTCGTGCTCTACCCCGCCAGCGCACGTTACGTCACTGCACAACGCGCGGCCGAGTTGGCGCAACGCCTGCCGCCTTTCGTCACGCCGGTATTGTTGTTTGTCAATGCAAGCTCGGCCGAAATTGCGGCCGCGTGCGCCATGATTCCAACGGCCTTGGTTCAGTTTCACGGCGATGAAACGCCAGAGACTTGCGGGGCGATTGAGCGGCCGTTTCTGCGCGCTGCGCGAATCCCACTTGGCAACTTCGGGGATACCGCATCCAGCGCCGGCGAACGCTTTGATCTCGTAAAATATGCATACGATTTCAAATCAGCCCAAGCCATCCTGCTCGACGCCCACGTCGACGGCTATGGGGGTGGCGGAAAAACATTCAATTGGTCACTTCTTCCTCAAAACGTCAACGCTCACCTCGTTTTGTCTGGTGGGTTGACGCCTGCAAACGTGATCGATGGCATTTTGCAAGTTAGGCACCGCGGCCTGTCGCTGGCCGTTGATGTGAGTTCTGGCGTCGAGATCTCGAAAGGGATCAAAAGTGCCCAACTGATCAATCAATTTGTCGCAGCCGTTCGCGCTGCAGACACACAACTTGCAGAGAGATTCCAGTCCCATGTTCGCTTACCAACAACCTGATGTTTCCGGCCATTTCGGCAAATACGGTGGCAGTTTTGTGTCTGAGACGCTGACCCACGCGATCAACGAGCTCAAAGCCGCTTACGCAAAATACCAGTTCGACCCCGAGTTCAGGGCTGAATTCGAGTACGAACTCAAGCACTTTGTAGGCCGACCTTCCCCGATTTTCCACGCCGCGCGCACCAGCCGCGAAATGGGCGGCGCGCAAATCTACTTCAAGCGCGAAGACTTGAACCACACCGGCGCGCACAAGATCAACAACACCATCGGCCAGGCCATGCTGGCCCGCCGCATGGGCAAGCCGCGCATCATTGCCGAAACCGGTGCGGGCCAGCACGGCGTGGCCACCGCCACCATTTGTGCGCGCTATGGGCTGGAATGTGTGGTGTACATGGGCAGTGAGGACGTCAAACGCCAAAGCCCGAACGTGTACCGCATGAAGCTGCTGGGTGCAACTGTGGTGCCTGTCGAATCCGGCAGCAAAACGCTGAAAGACGCCCTCAACGAGGCCATGCGCGACTGGGTGGCCAACGTCGACAACACCTTCTACATCATTGGCACTGTCGCTGGCCCACACCCGTACCCGATGATGGTGCGAGATTTCCAAAGCGTGATTGGCAACGAGTGCATTGAACAAATGCCCGCGATGCTGGGCGGCAAACAGCCCGACGCGGTGCTGGCCTGCGTTGGCGGTGGCAGCAACGCCATGGGTATTTTTCACCCCTACATCGGCTTTGAAAACACCCGCCTGATCGGTGTGGAAGCCGCAGGCGAAGGCATGGACAGCGGCAAACATTCCGCCTCTTTGCAGCGCGGCGTGCCTGGCGTGTTGCACGGCAACCGCACCTATGTGTTGCAGAACGAAGACGGCCAAGTTACAGAAACCCACAGCATCAGCGCTGGTCTGGACTACCCCGGCGTGGGCCCGGAACATGCCTTTTTAAAAGATATTGGCCGTGCAGAATATGTGGGCATCACCGACACCGAAGCGCTTGAAGCGTTTCATTACCTGTGCCGCACCGAAGGTATCATCGCCGCGTTGGAGTCCAGCCACGCTGTGGCCTACGCCATGAAACTCGCCAAAACCATGCGCCCGGATCAGAGCATTCTGGTCAACTTGTCGGGCCGGGGCGACAAGGACATTGGCACCGTGGCCGACCTGAGCAACGCCGATTTTTACTGCCGCCCTTCGTGCCGTGGCCAGTCGGTCAAGGGTGGCGAACAAGTCATTGAGTTTGCCAAATGAGCCTTATCCAGACAACCTTCGACACGCTGAAAGCCCAGGGCCGAAAAGCCCTAATTCCCTACGTCACAGCAGGCTTCCCGTTTCCTGACGTGACGCCGGAGTTGATGCACGGCATGGTGGCGGGCGGCGCTGACGTGATCGAGCTGGGCGTTCCATTCTCAGACCCCAGCGCCGATGGTCTGGTGATTCAAAAGTCCGGTGAAAAGGCGTTGGCGGCTGGTGTTGGCATGCGCCAAGTGCTAGAGATGGTGCGCGAGTTCCGCAACACCAACACCCACACGCCCATTGTGCTGATGGGCTACGCCAACCCGGTGGAAGCCTATGACATCAAGCACGGCGAGGACAGCTTTATCGGACATGCGGCCGAAGCCGGCGTAGACGGCATGCTGATTGTTGACTACCCGCCTGAAGAATGCGTGCAGTTCGCGCGAAAGCTGCGCGCGCACAGCATGGACCTGATTTTTCTGCTCGCTCCTACCAGCACAGACGCCCGCATGGAGCAGGTGGCCCAAGTTGCCAGCGGCTATGTGTATTACGTCTCGCTCAAGGGCGTGACCGGTGCTGGAACGCTGGACATTGGCGCGGTCGAAGCCATGCTGCCGCGCATTCGCCAGCATGTCAGCATTCCAGTGGGCGTGGGCTTTGGCATCCGCGATGCCGCCACCGCCCAGTCCATCAGCCGCGTGGCCGATGCCGTGGTGATCGGCAGCAAGATCATTCAGCTGATTGAACACCAGCCCAGAGACAAGGTCGCGCTGACAGCGCAGGCATTTTTGGCTGATATTCGCGCTGCTTTAGACTGAACATCAAACGCACAAAGCTCATCCGAAGGACTCCGTTATGTCTTGGCTAGAAAAACTCCTGCCCCCCCGCATCAGCCCCACCGACCCGACCGAGCGCCGCAGTGTGCCCGAAGGCCTGTGGATCAAATGCCCGAGCTGCGAAGCCGTGTTGTACAAGTCCGACCTGGAGAAAAACCAGAATGTTTGCCCGCAGTGCAGCCACCACCACCGCCTAGGGGCGCGTGCCCGGCTTGATGCGTTTCTGGACCCTGAAGGCCGCTACGAGTTGGGCCAGGAGGTGTTGCCCGTTGATGCGCTGAAATTCAAGGACAGCCGTAAATACCCTGAACGCCTGAAGGACGCGCTCGAAGCCACCGGAGAAACCGATGCCTTGATCGTCATGGGCGGTGCGGTTCACAGCATGGCCGTGGTGGTCGCCTGCTTTGAGTTTGACTTCATGGGAGGTAGCATGGGCAGCGTGGTGGGCGAGCGTTTTGTGCGCGGCGTGCATGCCGCCATCGAGCAAAAAGTGCCCTTCATCTGCTTCACCGCCACGGGCGGAGCCCGCATGCAGGAAGGTTTGCTTAGCCTGATGCAAATGGCCAAAACGAATGCTTCATTGACGCGCTTGGCGAAAAAGGGACTGCCCTACATCAGCGTGCTGACTGACCCCACCATGGGCGGCGTGAGCGCTGGCTTTGCTTTCATGGGCGATATCGTGATTGCCGAGCCCAAAGCGCTGATTGGCTTTGCTGGCCCGCGCGTGATTGAGTCCACCGTGCGCGTCACGCTGCCGGAAGGCTTTCAGCGTGCCGAGTTCTTGCAAACCAAAGGCGCGGTTGACTTCATCTGCGACCGGCGCGAGTTGCGCAAAACGATTGCCAGCTCACTGGCCATGCTGCTGCGGCAACCCGCCGACGCTGTGAGCTGATCAGCAGAACACCATTGCGATGGCCGAAGCCCTGACCCTGAACTCGCTGCCCCTATTTCCGCTGGGCACGACGCTCTTCCCCGGTGGCCTGCTGCCGCTGCAGATCTTTGAGGTGCGCTACCTCGACATGATCAAAAAATGTCACAAAGCAGGTGCGCCCTTTGGCATTGTGTCGCTCACCGAAGGCTCGGAGGTTCGTAAGCCCAACGCCAGTGGCGAGCCCACCGGCGACGGATTTGCCAATGAGACGTTCAACAATACTGGCACGCTGGCCACCATCACCGAGCTGACGTCGCCGCAGCCAGGCTTGCTGGTCATTCGCTGCGTGGGTACGCAGCGCTTTGACATCACCCAATGTGAAAAGCTCAAACACGGGCTGTGGATCGCCAGTGTCACGCGCCTGGACGACGACCAGGCCGTGGGCATTCCGGACGATTTGAAAGACGTGGCCAATTCGCTGGGCAAGCTGATTCAAAGCCTGCAAGCGCGTGGTGTGCCGAACGAGCAGATGCCGTTGCTGGCGCCCTACCAGCTGGATGACTGCGGCTGGGTGGCCAACCGCTGGTGCGAGCTGCTGCCAATTCAACCCGAGTTGAAGCAGCGGCTGATGATGCTAGACAACCCCTTGCTGCGCCTGGAACTGGTTAGCGACATCCTCGAGCGCACGGGTATTTCGCTCTGAAAAAGCCCCGGCTGCGGCATGCCAGTGCCGTGTAGACAGAGCCATCCCCTTAAAATCGTAGGTTGACTTGCTTGAATGAGCAAGTGATCTCGTGCCTATCTGATTTAAAAAATAACCATGTCCAACAGCCCCACGCCAGACCCGATCGCCATCACCACCGCCCCCGCAGGACCTGAAGAAAACCAGCTCATCACCGAGCGGCGCGAAAAGCTCAAGGCCCTGCGCAGCGCAGGCATCGCCTTCCCCAATGACGTCAAACCCGCGCACCGAGCCCAGGCGTTGCTGGCCCAGTACGACAGCAAATCCAAGGAAGATCTGGAGCCCATGGCGGTGACGGTCAGCGTGGCGGGCCGCATGATGCTCAAGCGCGTGATGGGCAAGGCAAGCTTTGCCACGTTGCAAGACGCAGGTGGGCGGATTCAGGTCTACATCAACAACGAAGGTGTGGGCGAAGACGTGCACAACGCCTTCAAGCACTGGGACCTGGGTGACATCGTCGCGGCCACTGGCACGCTGTTCAAAACCAAAACTGGCGAGCTGTCGATTCACGCCACTGGCATCCGTCTGGTCACCAAGAGTCTGCGACCGCTGCCCGACAAGTTCCACGGCATGGCCGACCAGGAGGTCAAATACCGCCAGCGTTATGTCGACCTGATCATGGACGAGGCGGCGCGCCAGCGCTTCACCTCGCGCAGCAAAGCGGTCAGCGGTATTCGCGAGTTCATGGTGGCCAACAACTTCCTGGAAGTTGAAACGCCCATGCTGCACCCCATTCCGGGCGGTGCCAACGCCAAACCGTTCAAAACGCATCACAACGCGCTCGACCAGGAAATGTTCCTGCGCATCGCGCCCGAGTTGTATTTGAAGCGCCTCATCGTCGGCGGGTTCGAGCGGGTGTTTGAAATCAACCGCAGCTACCGCAACGAAGGCATCAGCGTACGGCACAACCCTGAGTTCACGATGATGGAGTTCTACGCCGCCTGGTGGGACTACAACGACCTGATGGCCTACACCGAGTCGCTGATTCGCGACGTGGCGCAAAAAGTGGCGGGCTCCCTGCAGCTGACGTACGGCGGCAAAGCGGTTGATTTGGCCGCGCCGTTTGAGCGCCTGACCATCCGCGAAGCCATTTTGAAGCACACCGACGCGGGTCACCACGTTGACGATAAGGCGTGGCTCGTCAAGAGATTGGTCGCAGTGAAAGTGAGCAGCCATTTGCGCGGTACAGAAGCCGAGCACCAGGACTTGTTTAACCAAGAGTTGTCCCGTCGTAGCCTGGCCAGCTTGCAGGTGCTGTACTTTGAAGAACTGGTCGAAGAAAAGCTCTGGCAGCCGACCTTCATCATGGAGCACCCGACCGAAATATCGCCGTTGGCGCGTGCCAACGACGCCCGCCCCGAAGTCACCGAGCGCTTTGAGCTGTACATCACGGGCCGTGAGTTTGGCAATGGCTTCAGCGAGCTGAACGACGCCGAAGAGCAAGCCACGCGCTTCAATGCCCAGGTGGCCCAGAAAGACAGCGGCGACGACGAAGCCATGTTCTATGACCACGACTTCATCCGCGCATTGGAATACGGCATGCCGCCCACCGGCGGCTGCGGCGTCGGCATCGACCGCCTGATGATGCTGCTGACCGACAGCCCCAGCATTCGTGACGTGATCTTGTTCCCGGCGCTGCGCACAATATAGCCCCACGGTCATGCACCTCGTGTCATTCCCTGCCCCCCGCGGGGGCCGTTCGCCTGCGGCCCGGCAAAGCCGGTTCCGCGACTCGACTTGCGAAATCGGACTACTTCAGAATATGCGATTTTTAGCATTTTTTAGGGC
Organism: Polaromonas sp.; assembly: GCA_031363755.1. Classification (GTDB taxonomy): domain Bacteria; phylum Pseudomonadota; class Gammaproteobacteria; order Burkholderiales; family Burkholderiaceae_C; genus Polaromonas. The sequence continues at coordinate 4,351 of JANLUZ010000146.1, read as the reverse complement.
CTAGCCCAGGCGTTTATTGCCTGTGTAGCTATTGATTTTGTAGCGTGCACCACATCAATCCATGACACAACCGACCGCCAGTCTCAAGTATTTGGGCGCCTACCCCGACCCCCTGAAAATGCAGGTTCAGCAGCTGCAGGCCCAAGGCAAGCTGGGCGCGATGCTGCTTGGCAAATACGGCGCGGCCCACGATGTGCGCACCGACACCGCGCTGTACGCCTACGTCATGGGCCTGAAAAACGAGTTTCTGCGTCACTCGGAGCCGCTGTCCAAGGTGGCCTATGACAACCGGCTGCAGGTGATTGCCCATGCACTGGGCACCCACACCCAAATCTCACGCGTGCAGGGCAACAAGCTCAAAGCCAAGCGTGAGATCCGCGTGTCATCGTTGTTCAAAGATGTGCCGTTGGAGTTTTTGAAGATGATCACGGTCCACGAATTGGCCCACATCAAGGAAAAAGGCCACGACAAGGCGTTCTACAAGCTGTGCACTTATATGGAGCCGCAGTACCACCAATACGAGTTTGATCTGCGCGTGTATTTGACGCACATGGACACCGACGGCAAGCTGCGCTGGGGTGGGCTGGACGCCCCCAGTGAACTATAAGAATCCACTTTTTTAAGCCTTTTAGCCCTGCAGTCCAGGCGTTTGCTGCCTGTGTAGCTACTACATTGATAGCAAATTCAGCCTTGTAGAAAACACAACGTCAATGGCGAGCGCGCCACATCAATCGCCGCGCCAGCCGCTCAAACGCCACATCAACCACCACCGCCAGCAGCCCCACCAGCACAGCCCCCTGCAACACATAGGCCGTGTTGAAGCCGCCAAGGCCCACGATGATGGGCGAGCCCAGAGTTTTCGCGCCCACGGTGGAGGCAATCGCAGCAGTGCCGATGTTGATGATGACCGACGTGCGCACGCCCGCCAGCCACACGGGCAGGCCCAGCGGCACCTCCACCCACCGCAGGCATTGCCACGGCGTCATGCCCAGGCCCCGCGCGGCTTGCTGCAGGCCCAGCGGCACGCCCGCCAGGCCCTGCACCGTGCCCTGCAGCACGGGCAACACCCCATACACTGCCAGCGCCACCAGCGCGGGACGCTGGCCAAAGCCAATGAGGGGCACCGCCAGCGCCAACACCGCCACGGGTGGCACCACCTGCCCCAGCGCCACGCACGCGTCCACCAACGACTTGAACGGCTGGCCTGCCGGGCGTGTCACAGCCACACCCAGGGCGGTGCCTACCACCACGGCGGCTGCGCTGGACAGCGCCACCAACTGGCAGTGCGCCCACAGCAGCAGCGCAAACGGCTCCTGCGTGTAGACCGGGCGCTCGAGCAGCGGAAACAGCGCGCCAAACAGCGGCTGGGAATGCGGCAACCACAGCACCAACCCCGCCAACACCAGCACCGCCCACAGCAAACTGTCGGTGGCCAATCGGCCCACAGTGCTTGAAACTTTCATGCCGCACGCCCCGCACGCGTCAGCAGCGCCCGTACCCGTGCCACGCGCGTGAGGCGGCTCAGGCTGTTGAACGCGGCATCAACCAGCACCCCCATCCCGACGATCGGGATCACTGCGAGCAGCACCACGTCTTGCGCGGCACTGAACAGGCCGTCAAACAAAATCGACCCCAGCCCACCCGCGCCAATCAGCGCTGCCACCGCCGCCAGGCCCACCAGTTGCACGGCGGCCGTGCGCACGCCGGCAAGCATCACCGGCAGCGCCAGCGGCAGGGCGACCCAGCCCAGCGTTTGCCCGCCCGACAAACCCATGCTGCAGGCGGCTTGCAGCACGCCTGCGGGCAGCTGCGCCAAACCCGTCAACACGCCGCGCACCACGGGCAACAAGGCATACAGCGTCAGCGCCGTCACGGCAGGCACCATGCCCACGCCGCTTACCCCGCCCTGCCCCAGCGCTGGCACCGCCGCACCCAGCCAGGCCAACGGTGCCATCAGCAGGCCGAACAGCGCAATCGACGGGATGGTTTGCAGCACATTGAACACGGGCATCACCACCCGGCGCACAGCGGGGCGCGCGTGGCCCAGCACACCCAACGGCAGGCCAATAGCCAGTGTGCAACCCAATGACACCCCCACAATCACCGCATGGCGGCCCACAGCGCCCCACAACCCATCGGCCCGGTTGGCGAATTCTTTGACCAGCGACAGCTCGTCGCACACCCCACCCGCCAGCAAGCCCCCCACCAGCGCGGCCACAGTCAGCGCCGCCGCAGCCCGCAGGGCAAGCGCTGTACCCAGGCGCTGCAGCACTTCAACCAGCAGCAGGCCCAGCAGCCCGCAGGCCACCCAAAACCCGCTGCCGAGCGACGTACGCGCCACCGACGACGCTGTGTGCGCCGCTTGACCCGCCTGTGCAACCGCCTGTGCACCCGCCAGCCAGAGCAAGCCGGGAATCAAACCGATCGTGATCACCAGCATCAGCGTGAGGCCAAAGCGCCCAGACCTGAACCCGCCCAGAGCCACCAGGGTCATAACGGCGACGACCACACCGCCCGCTGGCAGCGCCCAGGGGCCTTGCAGCAGCGGCAGCAGCCACAGTGCCTGGCTAGAGACCAGCCGGTTCGGTGCGGTGGTCAGCCATGGCAGCCCGACCAGCGCAGCGGCCGCTAGCGCCGCTAACAGCACCAGCACGCCCTGGTGAAACGTGGGTGAAGTGGACAAGGCAGGCAACTGGCTTGCCGGGGCGCTGGCGGGGCTCACAACATCCGGTGCTGGCACGGCGACAGGCGGCCTATTTCAGCAGGCCTTTGGATGTTAGAAACTCAGCGGCGACCTTTTTCGCGTCCACCCCTTCAAGCTGAATCCGCGAGTTCAGCATCCGCAGCGTCGGGCCATCCAGCAGCTTGAACACCGGGGCCAGCGCGGTGCGAATGCCCGGCTGTTGCAGCAACACCGCTTCACGCACGATGGGCGCGGGGGAGTACACCGGCTGCACGTTTTTCATGTCCACCAGCAGCCGCAGCCCTAGCGTAGAGACCGCGCCGTCGGTGCCATACGCCATGGCCGCGTTCACACCCGACGTTTTGTCGGCCGCCGCCTTGATGGTGACCGCTGTGTCACCGCCCGCCAGCACCAGCAGCTGTTCGGGCTTGAGCTTGAAGCCGTATGCGGCCTGAAACGCGGGCAAGGCGTCGGGGCGCTCGACAAATTCCGCCGACGCGGCAAGCTTGAACTGACGGCCCGCCGGTGTGCCAACCCACTGCGCCAGGTCGCCCAGCGTGGCGAGCTTGTTGGCGTTGGCCACGTCCTGGCGCACGGCAATCGACCACGCGTTGTTGGCGGGTGCAGCCTCAAGCCAGACGATCTTGTGCTGGGCGTAGTCCAACACCTTGACCCGCTCAAAACCCGATTGCGCGTTTTTCCAGACCGGGCTTTTCTCTTCCGAAAAAATGAATGCACCGTTGCCTGTGTACTCCGGGTAGATGTCGATCGCGCCAGAAGTGATGGCCCCGCGCATCACCTGGGTGTTACCCAGTGACGCCTTGTTTTCGGTTTTGATGCCCTTGGCCTCGAGTGCCAGCACGATCAGGTTGCCGAGCAACTTGCCTTCGGTGTCGATCTTGGAGCCGACGCGGACGGGCGCCGTTGGGGCGCTTTGGGCCAGCGCGCTGCCGATCGCCAGGGTGCCGATGAGCCCGATGGCGGCACGGCGATGCAAGGTAGAAGTCATCGGGACATCGCTTTCTTAAAAGGATCAGAATCAGGGTTGTTGAAAAAACAGTCCCGACAAGGTGCAGTAACGCAGACAGTGCTTCACCGCAGTAAGGCACGGCAAGGCACAGCAATGCCGCTGGGGCGGTTTTTCACCAATCGTAGGGAATCAGGCCCATGGCGTGCATGTAGGCCGGGTGCAGCATCAACTCGTCCCATTCATGCGCGGGGGTGGTCGGCAGCAGTGCCAGGCGGCGTTCTTCGCTGGACTCAAGCGCCTCCCACTGGCCTTTGAGCAGGGCCTCGGTCATGCCGGCCAGCAGGTCGTCCACCGCTTCGCCGCCATCCACCGACTGGTTGCACAGCAGCACCATGTCGCAGCCGGCATTGAGCGCCGCAATGGCGGCTTGGGTGTAGCTGACTTGCTGGCCGTCCAGCGTGCGAGCCCCGGCCATGCTCAGGTCGTCGCTGAAAATCGCGCCGCCAAACCCCAGCTGGCCGCGCAGGATGTAGGTCAGCCACTGCTCTGAAAACCCCGCTGGGCGGGCATCTACCTTGGGGTAGATCACATGTGCAGGCATGACGGCGGTAAGCGTGGTGTTGAGCCATTCATAAGGCGCAGCGTCTGCCGCCAGGATGGCCTTGAGACTGCGTTTGTCCACCGGAATGTCGGTGTGC
>JANLUZ010000133.1:0-3634 GCA_031363755.1 Polaromonas sp. | reverse complement strand
GCAGGGTTCATCACCCTGAATCGGCCGAAGGCCTTGAACGCGCTGAGTCTGGCCATGGTCACGGAACTGCTGGCGGTTCTGACCGCCTGGCGGGATGACCCGGCCGTGCAGCTCGTGGCGATTCGCGGCACCAACAAGGCGGGTCGACCCGGAACGCCGGACAGCCTGTTCGGCGGCTTTTGCTCTGGCGGAGACATCCGGTTTTTCCATCAGGCGGCGCTCGCCGACGGTGGTGTGGACCCCGCCCTCGCCGATTTTTTCACCACTGAATACACGCTCAACCACCTGATTCACCACTACCCGAAACCGTACATTGCCTTCATGGATGGCGTTGTCATGGGCGGCGGCATGGGCCTGAGCCAGGGCGCACCCGGTAGCAACGTGTTTCGCATCGTCACGGAGCACACCAAAATGGCGATGCCCGAGACCAACATCGGCCTGTTTCCCGATGTAGGCGGCGGCTTCTTTCTGAGCCGTTGCCCCGGCAGTGTGGGCGAGTACCTGGCTTTGACTGGCGAGGTCATCGGCGCGGAGCAGGCCCTGGCTTACGGCCTCGCTGATGTGCAACGTGCCGCTGCTGAGCTGCCTGCTATCTGGGCTGCGCTGGGCCAGCACGCGTGGACTTCAACGGCAGATGCCTGTTCCTGGGTTGCTACTGAATTAAGAGCAACACAGGTTGTAAATACCTGGGCTAACACCCAGATTGATGCTTATTTCTCGCTCCTGCGGGTCAAACACATCGTCGACGCGCTTGAGAAATCCAGTGACCCCTGGGCCACGAAGACCGCTGCTGTGCTGCGAAAGCGCTCGCCTCTGATGCTGCACGTGGCGCTGGAGCAAGTGCGCCGCGCCCGCAGCATGGGGTTTGCCGACGAGTTGCGCATGGAGCGTGACATGGTGCACAACTGCTTCGCCTTGCGGCCAGGTACCGCGAGCGAAACCGTTGAGGGGATTCGCGCGCTGGCGGTCGACAAGGACTATTCCCCAAAATGGCTGCCTGCACGCATCGAAGACGTCAAGCCCGGCATGGCCGACGCGTTTTTTGTCAGCCCCTGGTCGCCAGAAGAACATCCCTTGAAACACCTTCACTGAAAGCCTGCAAGTCGCGCTGCGGTCAGCGGCGGTTGGACTTCATCGCGCGTTCCACTTCACGCTTGCCTTCGCGGTCCTTGATGGTGTCGCGCTTGTCATGCTCGCCTTTGCCTTTGGCCAGCCCGATGTCGCACTTCACCTTGCCGTCTTTCCAGTGCAGGTTCAGCGGGACCAGCGTGAAGCCTTTTTGATCGACCTTGCTAACCAGGCGTCGGATCTGCTCTTTGTGCATAAGCAGCTTTTTGGTGCGCACGTTGTCAGGGTTCACGTGGGTCGAGGCCGTGCCCAGAGGGTTGATTTGGCAGCCGATGATGAACAGCTCGCCGCCGCGAATCACCACATAGCCATCGGTCAGTTGCACCTTGCCTTCACGCAGCGACTTGACCTCCCAGCCTTGCAGCACCATGCCAGCTTCAAAGCGCTCTTCAATGTGGTAGTTAAACATCGCCTTTTTGTTGTCGGCAATGCGAATGGCCGCCGCAGCCGCTTTGGGCGACAGGCTCGAATCAACCTTGCCAGTGGCCTTGCCCGATGACGAGGCGGCGATTTTCTTGAGTTGGGTTGCTTCTTTGGTGGCCATGCGTGAATTGCTGCAATCAGGTTGGGAGGCGGTGAATGAAGGGTTGTCCCATTGAATCCATTGGGGAAATTGGGTCCAAGCGCGCACTCTACAATTGCGGCAAAGCTCTTATTGTATGAAAACCGTTCAAAAATCTGTCTTAATTTGGTACAGCGCCGCTGAAATGTTCAACCTGGTCACTGATGTGGCGCAATACCCTGCGTTTTTGCCGTGGTGTGATAAGTCGGAGGTCGTGTCCCAAACGCCAGACGGCATGATCGCCAAAGTTGGCATTGCCTTTGCCGGCTTGAAGCAGAGTTTCACCACGCAAAACACCCATGAGGCAAACCGCAAGGTGACCTTGAAGCTGATCAGTGGTCCGTTTTCCAAGCTCGACGGGGAGTGGCGTTTTGTGCCAGTCGGTGATGACAGCAAGCGGGCGTGCAAAGTCGAGCTGACGCTGCGTTACGACTTTGCCAGCATGGCGCTGGCCGCGCTGGTCGGCCCTGTTTTTGACAAGATCGCCGGCAGTCTGGTGGATGCTTTTGTCAAACGTGCCCAGCAGGTTTATGGCGACACCTGAGACTGATCATGCAGCCCAACAGCTGGAGATCAACGTCGTTTTTTCTCCCGCACCCCGGCAAGTCATTGAACAGCCCTTGTATTTGAAGGTTGGCAGCACTATTAAAGACGCGGTAGCCAAACTGGCTGGCCTGCAAGGCTTCGAAGTGTTGGCAAACCTGACGCCTGATGCGCTGATCGTCGGGGTATGGGGACAGACGCTGGCAATCGGCCATGTCTTGACGCATGGTGACCGCCTTGAAATTTACCGGTCTCTGCGGGTTGACCCTAAAGTGGCGCGCCGGTTGCGCTTCAAAGGGCAGGGCGCAAAGGTCAAAAGCGCCGGGCTGTTTGCCACACGTCGCGAAGGTGCCAAAGCCGGTTATTGAGGCGCATTAAAGCCACAGGTTCTGCTGCAATGCGTCACCACAGTAGTTTACTTTTTACAGTTTGTGTCGGCAGCGTCTTTCACGCGTTTGGTTTCGTCAGCGCGTTTGGCGTCATCCATGACTTCGCGCTCGCCAGCTGCGTTCGTAATGGCCATGCGAACACCTGACTGCAGGGTGGTTAACGCCAGCTTTGCCCGGTCGCAGTTGTCCTGTTTGGCCTTAGCTTGCTTATCGTCCTCAGCCTTTTTTTGCAGCGCCTCTTCTTTTTCAGCCTGCTTTTTCTTGGTTTCCAGCTCGGTGTCTTTCGCGGTAAGTTTGGGAGCCGATGCGGCGCTGGCGCGGGGCGCCGCAGTGGGGGTGGGCTCCGTCGACACAAGCGCAGCAGGCGCTGTTCGGCCTGCGGGACGTTTCAAAATGTCCTTGTCCTTGACGTCTGAGGGAGGCGACTGATCGCTGAAAACCTTCCGTCCGTCTTTGTCAACCCATTGCCACTGCGCGATTGCCGGCAGCGCCAGCATCAGCGTGGCCGAAGTAAACACGAAACTTTTGAAGCAGAGGTGAAGGTTCATGGCGAAAGTGTAGCGGTCAGTCGCGCCCTGCGATAGTGTGATGTGGGTCTTGTCCATGTTGCTTTGGCAGGTGGCGCCCTGCACACAGTGCCAAGTCAGCGGCGGTCCGTATGCGGCTCGCGGCCGGGCGCGAACCGGGCTTTGCGACATAAGTGCAGGGGTACAATCGCGTTTTTGGAGCTTTACCCATGCGCCTACTCGGCAAAGCGCTCACCTTCGACGACGTATTGTTGGTGCCAGCGTTCTCCCAGGTCCTGCCCAAGGACACCTCACTTTCCACCCCCTTTTCCCGCAACATTCGCCTGAATTTGCCTCTGGTGTCGGCTGCGATGGACACCGTGACCGAGGCCCGGCTCGCGATTGCGATTGCCCAGGAGGGCGGCATTGGCATCGTTCACAAAAATCTGACACCCCAGCAGCAGGCGGCCGAGGTCGCCCGCGTCAAGCGCTACGAAAGCGGCGTG
>JANLUZ010000123.1:0-2268 GCA_031363755.1 Polaromonas sp. | reverse complement strand
TGACCGATGGCGAGGCCAGCCACGGCACGCACGACGTGTTGGCCATGCAGCAGCTGGCGGCCCGGCGCTGCGGCGAAAGCGTGCGGGGGCTGGCCGTGTTGGGGCTGGCAGCGCGTGACGTGCGTCGCTGGCATTTGCCCGATGGCCACTTGCGCCATCACCAGGCGGCCATGACCACTGCGCTGTTGGGCGTCTTGACCCCCCACGACGTGGTGCTTACCACCTGGGCCGAGGACGGCCACCCGGATCACGAGGCCGCAGGGGTTGCGGCGACGGCGGCCTGCGCGGCAGTAGGATGCGCGTTGCTGCAGGCCCCGGTGTGGATGTGGCACTGGGCGATGCCCGCTGACGCGCGCGTTCCGTGGTCGCAGATGGTGGCCTTGGTCGCCGAACCCCGCGATGTCTTGCTGAAACAGCAGGCGCTTGCCTGCCACCGCAGCCAGTGGCACCCCGCTGGGCCGGAGCTCGCCCCCATTTTGGGTGAAGCAATTTGTGCACGGGCAATGTGGCCTGCCGAGTATTTTTTCCGAACACCCCGCCATGAAGCCTGAAGTCTCGCCCCTTGACGTCTACGACGCAGCGTATTTTGATGGGCTGTTTGCGGCCAGCCCTGACCCATGGGGGTTTGAGTCGCGCTGGTATGAACGCCGCAAGCGCGCTTTGACACTGGCGTGCCTGCCGTCACTGCGTTACCGCTACGGCTATGAGCCAGGCTGCGCGAACGGCGAGTTGTCGGCTGCGCTGGCCGACCGGTGTGACCGGCTGCTGGTGTCTGACGGTGCTGACAAGGCGGTGGCGCTGGCCCGCACCCGCTTGCAGGCGCATCAACATGTTGCGGTGATAAAAGCGTGGGTGCCCGAGGCATGGCCTGATCAAACGTTTGACCTGATCGTGTTGAGCGAGTTTCTGTTTTATGTCTCTGTGCCTGACCTGGAGGGCATCGCCGCCAGGGTGCTGGACAGCCTGGCACCGGGAGGGACGGTGCTGGCCTGCCATTGGCGACATCCGGTGGCTCACAGTGTGATGAACGGTGACCAGGCCCATGCGCACTTGACGCGCTGCCTGAAGTTGCCCACCTTGTGCCATGTGCTGGAGCCGGACCTGCGGCTGGACGTTTGGTCGACTGCCCCCAGCGTGGCACGGCAAGAGGGCTTTGTTTGACGGCGTGACTTCCCGCCCTGTCTTGCCGGTGGCGTTGGCTGACCGGTCGGCCATGGCTCACAACCGCGAGTGCTTGGTGCCGCATCGGCACGAGGCGCCGCACATCTGCTAATTAAATGCTATTGAATAAATAGCAATACAGGCAGTAAACACCTGGACTATAGGGCTAAAACGCATAAAAAAACCGCCAAAAGGCGGTTTTTGCACACACGGGGCCTGCGTTTTACTTTTTAGCGGTGCTTGCGGAGGTAGCAGGTGCGCTCGGCAAACTTGCAGAAGGCTTGGGCGTCACGGCTGTCTTGACATCTTTGGCAGCTTCCTTGACGGTTTCCTTGGTGCCAACGGCAGTGTCTTTCGCGGCGTCCTTGGTTTTCTCGCCGACTGTCTTGTCAGTTTTCTTGGCGCTGGCTTTGGCTTCTGCGGCACCGGGGCCGGTGTAGGCAGCGCCGCCGACGGTCAAACCGCTGGCCGACAACTTGGCGGCCGAGCGGTCACCGATGCCTTTGACGCGGCCGATAAAGTCTTCCCAGTTTTTGAAATCGCCTTTTTTGCGTTCGGTCACGATCAGCTTGGTGGTGACGGGGCCGATGCCCTTGATGCCGTCAAGCTCTGCGTCAGTGGCTTTGTTGACGTCAACGGCGGCAAAAGCTGTCACCAGCGACATGGCGGCCAAAAAGGCCAAAAATTTCTTGAACATGTAATAGCTCCCCGGTTGGAATGATATGGAGGTGAGTGGCGCGCCTGGCTTGCTGCCAGACACCCCTGTTCTTAACGAGTCCGGCTGCCATAGGTTGACCGCGCTTTAGGTCAACGCCTTGTGAAAACCCTTAAGTGCTCAGCACCTCAACTGTTTTGCGCCAGCAGCCACTGCATGTAAGCGGCCACACCCGACTGCACATCGGCAAAGGCGTCGTGGTAGCCTGCAGCGCGCAGTGCGCTCAGGTCGGCCTGGGTGTAGCTTTGGTATTTGCCCACCAGGGCAGGCGGGAAGGCGATGTAGTCGATCAGCCCACCGCGTGCGGCTTCTTCAATGCTTAAGGAGGCCTCGTTTTGGCTTTTGCGCAGCGCATTGACGACGCTGATGGCGACGTCGTTAAACGGCTGGGC
>JANLUZ010000108.1:0-2416 GCA_031363755.1 Polaromonas sp. | reverse complement strand
TCGGCAATCGCCTCAATGATCAGGTCGCAACCGCGCAGCACGTCCATGTGCTCTTCGTAGTTGGCCGCCTGAATCAGCGCGGCGTCGTCGGCCACGCCCAGCGGCGCGGGCTTGAGCTTTTTCAAGCCTTCGATGGCTTTGATGACGATGCCGTTCTTCGAAAACCTGGAAGACGACGGGGCCCCGCCCCCATCGTTGTCTTTGGCCGGCAGGTCAAACAGCACCACCGGCACGCCGACGTTGACGAGGTGGGCGGCAATTTGCGCACCCATCACGCCTGCGCCAAGCACGGCGACTTTTTTCACTTGAAATCGGGACATTGTTTGTTCCTTGTCGATACTGATTTTGTAACTTTGCAAACCAACTACTTCAGTTGCCAACCCTTGCGCGGGACGCCGTGGAACTGGCTTTGCCAGGCCACCAGCGTCGCCCCTTGAAGGGGGGTGCGGCTACACGCAGTGAGCCGCAGGCAGGGTGAGCGTCAGGCCGTTGAGCCGCAAGCGGGGTGAACTAATTGACCCGCAGCCACGTCTGGGTGCGCCAGAAGGGGCCAAACGCGCCGCGCACTTCGAGCTTGTTGCCCGCGTCCACGGGGGTCAGGCGCACCTTGTAGATGCGGCCGTTTTCCGGGTCGATGATCGTGCCGCCGTCCCAACCTGGCTTGTCCTCCGCCTTAGCGACACCGCGAATGATCTCCATGCCCAGTTTCGGCTTGTCCTTGCGATCGTCCGGGCATTTGGTACACAGCGGCTCGTCGCTGGGGGCAATCGCCTTTTCCACCACCCCACTGAGCACGCCCGCGCTGCTGGCCTGGATGCGGATTTCCGCTTTGGGCTGGCCGGTCTTGTCGTCAATGCTGCGCCACAAACCGACCGGTGTGCTGCTGGCCGCAGCCTGCGCCCAGACAGGCGTATGCACCATCAATGCTATTGAATTAATAGCTACACAGGCAGCAAATACCTGGACCAAAGCACCAAAACGCTTAAAAAACGGTGTTTGGGCCGACGCCAGGGCAGCAAAACCCAATTTTGCGGTGTTTTCCATGTCAGGCCAACGCTTCATCGGTGTTCATCAACGCGGCGCTGCCGCTGCGGGCCGTGCGCATCAATGTGGCGGTTTCTGGCAGCAGCTTGGCAAAGTAAAAGCGTGCGGTTTGCAGCTTGCCGACGTAGAACTTGTCCGGGTTGCCCGCCGTGACTTCACGCAGCGCGACCTGTGCCATGCGAGCCCAGAAATAAGCAAACACCAGGTGGCCCGCCACGCGCAGGTAGTCCACGGCAGCCGCGCCCACTTCATCGGGGTTTTGAAAGCCCTTGAAGCCAATCTCAGTCGTGAACTTGGTCATCTGGTCGGCCAAAATCGCCAGCGGGTTGATGAATTCGGCCATCTTCTCGTTCACGCCTTCTTCCGTCACCAGTGCGCCCACCAGCTTACCGAATTTTTTCAACGTGGCGCCGTTGTTGCCCAGCACCTTGCGGCCCAGCAAGTCCAGCGACTGGATGGTGTTGGTGCCTTCGTAAATCATGTTGATGCGGTTGTCGCGCACCAGCTGCTCCATGCCCCACTCCTTGACGTAACCGTGGCCGCCAAACACCTGCATGCAGCTGTTGGTGGCAATGTGGCCGTTGTCGGTCAAAAAGGCTTTGACGATAGGCGTCAACAGCGCGACAACTTCGCCAGAGTCCTTGCGCACTTTCTCGTCAGGGTGGTTCAGCTCTTTGTCGAGCAGCAGCGTGCAGTAAATCGCCATGGCGCGGCCCCCTTCAGCGTAGGCCTTGGCGGTCAGCAGCATCTTGCGCACGTCCGGGTGCACTATGATCGGGTCAGCGGCTTTGTCCTTGGCCTTGGTGCCCGAGAGGGAGCGACTCTGAATACGGTCTTTGGCGTAAGCCAGTGCGTTTTGGTAGGCCACTTCCGTCAGGCCCAGCGACTGGTTGCCCACGCCCAGGCGGGCGGCGTTCATCATCACAAACATGGCCGCCAGGCCCTTGTTAGGCGCGCCAACCATGGTGCCCACAGCGCCTTCCATGACGATTTGCGCTGTAGCGTTGCCGTGAATGCCCATCTTGTGCTCCAGGCCGCCGCAGTAAATGCCGTTGCGCGTGCCGAGCGAGCCATCGGCGTTGACATTGAACTTGGGCACCAGGAACAAACTGATGCCTTTGCTGCCCTGGGGCGCATCGGGCAGGCGGGCCAGCACCAGGTGCACGATGTTGCTGGTCATGTCGTGCTCGCCAGCGCTGATGAAAATCTTGTTGCCGGTGATCTTATAAGTGCCGTCGGCCTGGGGCTCAGCCTTGCTGCGCAAAAGCCCCAAGTCGGTGCCGCAATGGGGCTCTGTCAGGCACATGGTGCCGGTCCATTCGCCGCTGACCAGTTTGGGCAAATACAACGCTTTTTGTGCGTCGGTGCCGTG
>JANLUZ010000097.1:0-2422 GCA_031363755.1 Polaromonas sp. | reverse complement strand
ATTCAGCAGATGGAAGAACTCGGCAGCGGCTTTTATCTGGCCATGCACGACCTGGAAATCCGGGGCACCGGCGAGGTGCTGGGGGAGAACCAGTCCGGCAACATGATGGAGATTGGCTTTCAGCTCTACAACGAGATGCTGCACGAAGCGGTGGAATCCTTGAAAGCGGGCCGCGAGCCTGACCTGCTCAGCCCGCTGAGCGTGACCACCGAGATCAACCTGCACGCCCCCGCCCTGCTGCCGTCCGACTACTGCGGTGACGTGCACCTGCGCCTGAGCTTTTACAAAAAGCTCGCCACCGCCAAAAAGACCGAGCAAATCGACGACCTGCTGGAAGAAATCGTGGACCGCTTCGGCAAGCTGCCGCCCCAGGCCCAAACGTTGATCGACGTGCACCGCCTGCGCGTAATTGCGCGGCCGTACGGCGTGGTGAAGGTCGACGCTGCTCCCGGCGTGATCAACATCACCTTCAAGAAAGACCCACCCATCGACTCGATGGCCATCATGCATTTGATTCAGAAAAACCGGCACATCAAACTGGCCGGAAACGACAAACTGCGCGTGGAGCGCGAGCTGCCCGAGCCCAAAGACCGGGCGCAGATGGTGCGGGATGTGCTGAAAAGTTTGGGAGTGCCGAGGGCGGACGTTGCCACCACATAATTGCACCGCACTTATATAATCAACAGACCCGAAACAGACCCCACTTCAGAAGGCTATCATGTCCCAAGTCACGATTTACATGGACGACGACGCCATTTCTCGGGCCAAGGCTCAGGCAGCTGCCGCCAAGTTGTCTTTGAGCGCGTGGATCACGCAGCTTGTCAAAGAACAAACACCTGCCGTCGATGCGAACGGCTACCCCGTCGGATTTTTTGAAAGTATTGCCGCCAATGCCCACCAGTGGGCCGACTACCCCACGCTAGAAGACATTCGGGCCGATATGGGCCAAGAGCTGCCGCGCGAAAGCCTTTGATGTTCCTGCTTGACAGCAACATCCTGATTTATTTCTTTCGTGGCACCGGGCATGTGGCCGATCACATGCGGCGTCACCCGGCCAGCACCATCAAAATCCCGACGCCTGCCTTATTTGAGCTGGAGTACGGCACGGCAAAGTCCAGCCGCCCTGCCCAGCAGCGCGCAGGCATTGACGCGGTGATGCAACGCTTTGAGGCCGTCCCTTTGAACTACGCCAGCGCACGCCAAGCAGGCGTGCTGCGGCAATCACTTGAAAGCGGCGGTGTGCCCATCGGCTCCTATGACCTGCTGATCGCTGGCATTGCCCTGGCGAACAACTTCACCCTCATCACCCGCAACACCCGCAAATTCGAGCGCGTACCTGGGCTGACGGTAGAAAACTGGTACGACGCTGCACCTGCGTGAACCGTGACATAGGCCGCAGCATAGGCTAAACTTTCGGCTTCCCTTTCAAAGGAGCATCACCATGCACCACGTCGCTGAACAAAGCCGCCCTTACGCCGCCCCGCCGCAGCCAGAAGCCAAGCCCCGCACTGTCAGCCTGTTTCGCAACGGGGCCAACCAGGCGGTGCGCATTCCCAAAGAGTTTGAGCTGCCGGGCAACCAGGCGGTGATGCGGCGTGAAGGCAACCGGCTCATCATCGAGGCTGTACCCCCTAAAGCAGCCCGTGGAACGGTTGCAGCGCTGGCAGAAGCGCTGCAGGCCCTGCGCCATTTGGGGCCTATTGACGAAGAGTTTCCAGACGTTGACGCGGGCATGCTGCCGCTGGACGACATTGTTTTATGACCCCTGCAGAGTCAAACACCCTCACCGCCTTGATGCTGGACACCAACATCATCTCCCACATGATGCGCGACCCCACCGGCCAGGCGGCCCAACGCGCCATAGCCCACAACCAGGCAAACCCCAGCCGTGCGCTTTGCGCCAGCGTGATGGTGCAGTGCGAGCTGGAATACGGCTTGGCCAAACGCCCAAGCCCCCGTCTGGACATTGCCTACCAGGGTGTGATGGCCTCAATTGATGTGCTGCCCATCACCGCCGAGGTGACCAGCCACTACGCCCAACTGCGCACGCAGCTGGAAGCGCTGGGCTCCCCCATCGGCCCCAACGACGCACTGATCGCCGCCCACGCACTGGCCGTGAATGCCACGCTGGTCAGTGCTGACACCGAGTTTTTGCGCGTACCGGGCTTGCGGGTTGAGAACTGGCTGGAAGCCGTCACAGCGCCCCTAGAGGCCGCCCCGCTAAGCTGAAAACGCTAAAAATGAGGCTAATGTGCCGCTTGTCCAGGTGTTTGCTGCCTGCGCAGCTATCAAAATAGTAGTAACTAGAAACCAACGCCAACATGCCGCTGCCCATCCTCAACACCCCCACACCCGACCAGATCAAGCTCGAGGTGCTGCGCCAGCACTTTCCGCAAGCCATTGAAACCGACGCAGACGGGCG
>JANLUZ010000013.1:0-20105 GCA_031363755.1 Polaromonas sp. | reverse complement strand
GCCAAGTCGGCGGCGGGCGGGGGCGAGGCAGCACGGGCCAAACACATCGCCCGGGGCAAGCTGCCGCCGCGCGAGCGGGTGCAGATGCTGCTGGACCCCGGCACACCGTTTCTGGAGCTGTCGCCGCTGGCGGCTTACGGCCTGTATGACAACGCCGCACCGTGCGCAGGCGTCATCACCGGCATTGGCCGGGTCAGCGGGGTGGACTGCATGATTGTGTGCAACGACGCCACCGTCAAAGGCGGCACTTACTACCCGATGACGGTGAAAAAGCACCTGCGCGCGCAAGAAATCGCGCAGCAAAACCGCCTGCCGTGCATTTACCTGGTCGATTCGGGCGGTGCCAATTTGCCGAACCAGGACGACGTGTTTCCTGACCGCGACCACTTCGGCCGCATCTTCTTCAACCAGGCCAACATGAGCGCCGAGGGCATCGGCCAGATTGCCGTGGTCATGGGCAGCTGCACGGCGGGCGGGGCCTATGTGCCCGCCATGAGCGACGAAAGCATCATCGTCAAAAACCAGGGCACCATCTTTTTGGCCGGGCCACCGCTGGTCAAAGCCGCCACGGGGGAGGTCGTCAGCGCGGAAGATTTGGGCGGCGGCGACGTGCACACGCGCTTGTCGGGTGTGGCCGACCACCTCGCCAACAACGACCTGCACGCGCTGGGCCTAGCGCGTGCTGCGGTGAAGAATTTGAATGCAAACAAGCCGCTAGCCCCCGAATTTTCTGCTGGTCATGCTCCTAAATACGCAGCAGAAGAGATTTATGGCGTGATCCCAGCGGACACCCGCAAACCCTATGACGTGCGCGAAATCATCGCTCGCATCGTGGACGGCAGTGACTTCGACGAGTTCAAGGCGCGCTACGGCACCACGCTGGTCTGCGGCTTTGCCCACATCGAAGGCATGCCGGTCGGCATCATCGCCAACAACGGCATTTTGTACAGCGAGTCCTCGCTCAAGGCCGCCCACTTCATCGAGCTGTGTTGCCAGCGCAAGACGCCGCTGGTGTTTTTGCAGAACATCACCGGCTTCATGGTCGGCCGCAAGGTCGAGGCCGAAGGCATTGCGCGCAACGGCGCGAAGATGGTCACGGCGGTGTCGAATGCCCGCGTGCCGAAGTTCACCGTCATCATTGGCGGCAGCTACGGCGCGGGCAACTACGGCATGTGCGGCCGGGCGTTTTCACCCCGCTTTTTGTGGATGTGGCCCAACGCGCGGATTTGCGTGATGGGCGGCCCGCAGGCGGCCGGCGTGCTGGCCACGGTGAAGCGCGACGGCATCGAGGCGCGCGGTGGCCAGTGGAGCCTTGAGGAAGAAGCGGCCTTCAAGCAGCCGGTGCTCGACCAGTTCGCCGAGCAGTCGCACCCCTACTACGCCAGCGCCCGGCTGTGGGACGACGGCGTGATCGACCCGCTAGATACCCGCCGGGTGTTGGCCCTGGGGCTGTCAGCCGCCCGCAACCAGCCGATTCCCGATACGACGTTTGGCGTTTTCCGGATGTAGACGAGGAATTTGCAAGCAATGTGTATACTTTATTATATTTGTACACACCAGGATGATGATGCGAACCAATATCGTGATTGACGACACCCTGATGGCCCAGGCTATGAAGGCGGGCGATTTCAAAACCAAAAAAGACGCGGTCGAAGAAGGCCTGCGCCTGCTCGCACGGCGCGCCGCGTATCAGCGCCTCAGAGGCCTGCGCGGCAAGTTGACCTGGAGCCTTGACGGCGACTGGACGCAGGGCGCGCACAGCGTGCAAGAACCTGACCCTGGCGCGGTGTTGTCATGATCACCGCTGACAGCAGTGTCTGGATTGACTACCTGGGCGGGCGGCTCACGCCTGCGGCGACCGCGCTGGACGCGGTGCTCGACGACTCCAGCCACGATGTGGTGCTGCTCGACGTGGTGCTGATGGAGGTGCTGCGCGGCTTTCGGCATGACCGCGAGTGGCAACTGGCGCAAGCGGCGTTGCTGGGCTTGCCAGTGGCCACGGCGGGCGGTCAAAGCGTAGCCCTGCGCGCCTCTAACCTGTACCGCAGCCTCCGGCGGGATGGCATCACCGTCTGCTCACCCATTGACTTGTTGGTGGGCGCATGGTGCATTGAAAACGACTGCACATTGATTCACAGCGACCGCGACTTTGTGCCGATGCAAAGCAATGGTTTGCAAGTGTGGGGCCACAACGCCAGCGAGTGATTCGGCGCGTTAAGTCTTCACTCATCACCCACTGCCTAACCACCACCCAACCAACAACAAGGCGGCTTGCTAATGCACCTTCACATCGTCGTTTCCCAGGGCCTGGCCACCGTCACCCTGAACCGCCCCGACGTGCGCAACGCCTTCAATGAAGACGTGATCGCCGAGCTGACCCAGGCCTTCACCCGGTTGGGCCAGCAGGCCGATGTGCGCTGCATTGTGCTGGCGGCCAACGGGCCGGCGTTTTGTGCCGGGGCCGACCTGAACTGGATGCGCCGCATTGCCGGCTATTCCCATGCGGAAAACGTCGCCGATGCCGCGCAGCTGGCCGAGATGCTGCGGGTGATCCACACCTGCCCCAAACCCACTGTGGCCCGCATTCAGGGAGACGTTTACGCAGGCGGCATGGGGCTGGTGGCGGCTTGTGACGTGGCTGTGAGCGTGGACACCGCGCACTTCTGCCTCAGTGAAGTCAAGCTGGGGCTCATTCCGGCCACCATCAGCCCGTATGTCATCCGGGCCATGGGCACCCGCGCCGCGCACCGCTATTTTCTGACTGCCGAGCGCTTCAATGCGGCCGAAGCACTGCGCATCGGCTTTGTGCACGAGGTGGTGGCCGCTGAGGCGCTGGACGCCAAAGTTGCCCAAATCACCAGCGCACTGCTCGCCGCCAGCGCGCACGCTGTGACCACCTGCAAGCGGCTGGTGCGCGACGTGGCCGGCCAGGAAATCTCGCTTGAGCTGGTCGCCATGACCGTGCAAGCCATCGCCGACAGCCGCACCAGCCTGCACGGCCGCGAGGGCGTGCAAGCCTTCCTCGAAAAACGTAAACCGAGCTGGACGGCCTGATGCCCACCCTCGACACCGCCCAGCTCATTGCCCTGGCAGGAGCGCTTGGCTGGGCCAGCGGCATCCGCTTGTATTTGGTGGTGCTGCTGACTGGGCTGGCTGGGTACCTTGGGTGGATGCCGCTGCCGCAAGGCTTGCATTTGTTGGCCAAGCCCATCGTGCTGGCTGCCAGCGGGTTCATGGTGTTCATCGAGTTTTTTACCGACAAGATCCCCGGGCTGGACTCGCTCTGGGACGTGGTGCACAGCGTCATCCGCATCCCGGCAGGGGCGGCACTGGCCGCTGGCGTGTTCGGCGCAGACAACGGGGCCATGGGCCTGGTTGCCGCGCTGCTGGGCGGCACCCTGGCCGCCACCAGCTTCACCACCAAAGCCACCACCCGCGCCGCCATCAACACCTCGCCCGAGCCATTCAGCAACATCGGCGCGTCACTGGTTGAAGACACGCTTGTGCCTGCGGGGCTGTGGCTGGCCGTGGCGCACCCGCTGGCGTTTGGCGCGGCTTTGTTGGTGGTGTTGGTGTTGTCTGTGGTGCTGACCGTGGTGTTGTTTAAGTTTTTGCGGGCGGTGTTGCAGCGTGCGCGCAGGGTGTTTAGTACAAAGGTTAATCATGTTTAAAAAAATCCTGATCGCCAACCGAGGGGAGATTGCCTGTCGCGTGGCAGCCACTGCGCGCCGCATGGCCATCAAAACCGTGGCGGTTTATTCCGACGCGGACGCCAACGCCAAACACGTGGCAGCGTGCGACGAGGCGGTGCCCATTGGTGGCAGCGCGCCGAAAGACAGCTACCTGCGCTGGGAAAAAATCATTGAGGTGGCGCTGGCCACGGGCGCTGAAGCGGTGCACCCGGGCTATGGGTTTTTGAGCGAAAACGCAGACTTTGCCCGGGCCTGCGCGGCTGCGGGCTTGGTGTTCATCGGCCCACCGGCCTCGGCCATTGAGGCGATGGGGTTGAAGGCGGCGTCCAAGCAGTTGATGGAAAAAGCCGGGGTGCCGCTGTTGCCGGGCTACCACGGCGCTGACCAGTCGCCAGACTTGCTGCAGCGCGAGGCGGACCGCATCGGTTACCCGGTGCTGATCAAGGCCAGTGCGGGCGGTGGCGGCAAGGGCATGCGGGCCGTGGACACCTCCGAGGACTTTGCGGCGGCGCTGGCGTCGTGCCAACGCGAAGCCATCAACAGCTTTGGCGATGACGCGGTGCTGGTCGAGAAGTACGCGCAGCGCCCACGCCACATCGAGATTCAGGTGTTTGGCGACAGCCATGGCAACTGCGTGTATTTGTTCGAGCGCGACTGCTCAGTGCAGCGCCGCCACCAGAAGGTGCTGGAAGAAGCCCCAGCCCCGGGCCTGACGGTTGCCATGCGCCAGCAAATGGGCGAAGCAGCGGTGGCGGCCGCGCGGGCGGTGAACTACGTGGGTGCTGGCACGGTGGAATTCATCGTGGAGCAGCGGCCGGACGGCACGATGAATTTCTTCTTTATGGAAATGAATACGCGGCTGCAGGTTGAGCACCCGGTGACCGAAGCCATCACCGGGCTGGATCTGGTCGAGTGGCAACTGCGCGTGGCCGCCGGTGAACGCCTGCCGCTGGCGCAGGACCAGCTGCAGATGCACGGCCATGCCATTGAAGCGCGCATTTGCGCCGAGAACCCGGACAACCAGTTTTTGCCTGCCACCGGCACGCTGAATGTTTACCAAAAGCCGGGCCACACCGCGTTTGAGCGCGGCACGGTTCGCTTCGACGATGGTGTGCGCGAGGGCGACACGATCTCGCCGTTCTACGACTCCATGGTGGCCAAGCTCATCGTGCACGGCCGTACCCGCGAAGAAGCACTGGCCCGGCTGGACGACGCGCTGGCGCAAACCCGCATCGTCGGGCTGGCAACCAACGTGCAGTTTTTGCGCTACGTGGTGCGCAGTGAGTCGTTTGCCCATGCCAACCTTGACACCGCTCTGATCGAGCGCGAGCGCCCGGCGCTGTTCCACCAGGAGCCGGTGGGCCTGGTGCGCGCTGCTGCGGCGGTGGTGGCGCACACCCTGTTGGCCGAGCAGGCGCTGGCGGGCAGCGACCCCTTCAGCCGCCGCGACGGCTGGCAGGCATATGGCCAGCAGCAGCGGCGCTTTGCGCTCGAGTTCCATGGCGAGGCGGTGATGGCCGAGCTGGTGTACGGCCACACGGGCGCGTTGCAGCTGGCGGTGGCTGGGCACGAAGGCCCGCTGGAATTCACTTCAACAGCGGTTGGGGTGGCAATTTCCTTCGCCGGGGAGCGTTTTACGGCAAAAATTGAATCAAATCACGGTGTAGCCCACGTGTTTGCTGCCTGTGGTGCTACTGAAATCATAGTAATTGACCGCCTGGCTGCCGCCGCGCTGTCGGGCGCTGAACTGGCGGTTGGTCGGCTGGCCGCACCCATGCCGGGCAAGGTGGTGTCGTTTGCAGTGCAGGCGGGGGACCGCATCACCAAAGGCCAACCGCTGGCGGTGATGGACGCCATGAAAATGGAGCACACGATTGCCGCCCCGTCCGACGGTGTGGTGCTGGCCCTGATGTTTGCGCCTGGTGACCAGGTGGCCGAAGGGGAAGAGTTGCTCACCATCGGCCAGCAAGCGGCCGTGGATGTTGCCCCGGCTACGGCTTGAGTCCTGTTCTCAATATGCGAAAGATGCTGAACCGATGACCGATTCTGTGATGAACGCAATGCGTGTGGTGTTTTGCTGCACCGGCACCAAGGCCCAACCCTGGCTAGACGGCCTGCGCGCCGCGCTGCCCGGGGCTGACGTGAGCGAATGGCAACCCGGTGCTGCGCAGGCTGGTTACGCCGTGGTCTGGGCCCCGCCCCAGCAGTTTCTGGACGAACAAACCGGTTTGAAGGCCATGTTCAACATCGGCGCAGGGGTGGACGCCTTGATGAAGCTGCAACTGCCACCCAGCGTGCCCGTGGTGCGGCTGGACAACGCTGGCATGTCAGTGCAAATGGCCGAATATGTGTGCCACGCGGTGATTCGCCACTTCCGCGAATTCGACGGCTACGCGGCTGACGTGGCCACTGGCAAGTGGTCGTACCGCAAGCCGAACTTGCGCGAAGACTTTCCCATCGGCGTGCTGGGGCTGGGGGTGCTGGGCCAGCGGGTGTGCGCGGCATTGGCGCAGTTTGATTTTCCGGTGCGCGGCTGGAGCCGGTCGGCCAAAACCGTGCCGGGCGTGCAGTGCTTTTCAGGTCAGGCGGGTTTGATGGAGTTTCTGGCTGGCTCGCGCATTCTGGTGTGTTTGCTGCCGCTGACGCTAGAGACTGAAAACATCCTCAATAACGTTACGCTGGGCCGTTTACTGCCGGGGGGCTACCTCATCAATGTGGCGCGCGGCGGGCATCTGGTGGACGACGACCTGATCGCCCTGCTGGACAGCGGCCACCTGGCCGGCGCCACGCTGGATGTATTCCGCGAAGAGCCCTTGCCCGCCACCGACCGCTTCTGGCGGCACCCGAAAATCACGCTGACCCCACACACCTCGGCGCGCACGTTGCGGGTCGAAAGCGTCCGCCAGATCGCCGGCAAGATCACGCAGCTGCAAGGCGGCGCGTCCATTGCCAGTCTGGCTGGTGTGGTTGACCCCCAGCAGGGATACTGAGGTCATGAATCTTCCCTCACGCGTCAAACTGGTGGATGTGGGCCCGCGCGACGGCCTGCAGAACGAAAAAGCCCCGGTGCCCGCCGCCGTCAAGGTTGAGCTGGTGCACCGCCTGCAGGCTTCGGGTCTGAAAGAGATCGAGGTCACGAGTTTTGTGTCGCCCAAGTGGGTGCCGCAGATGGCCGATGCCGCCGCCGTGATGGCGGGCATCACGCGCAGGCCAGGTGTGCGCTATTCGGTGCTGACGCCGAATCTGCAGGGGTTTGAGGCGGCGATTGCGTCCGAGCCTGACGAGGTGGTGGTGTTCGCGTCCGCCAGCGAGGCCTTCAGCCAGCGCAACATCAACTGCTCGATTGCCCAAAGCATCGAACGCTTTGCCCCGGTGGTTGAGGCTGCGCGGGCACGCGGCATCTACGTGCGCGGGGCCATGTCGTGCACCGTGGGCTGCCCGTACGAAGGTGAGGTGGCGCCAGAGCGGGTGGCGTACTTGGCCGGGCTGATGAAGGGCATCGGCGTGCAGCACATGGGCGTGGCCGACACGATTGGCGTGGGCACCCCGCTCAAGGTGCAGCGGGCGCTGGAGGCCACGCTTAAACACTATGCGCTGGACGACATTTCAGGCCACTTTCACGACACCTACGGCCAGGCGCTGGTCAACACGCTGGCCGCGCTGCAGCTGGGGGTGTGGCAGTTCGACACGTCGGTGGCGGGGCTAGGCGGCTGCCCCTACGCCAAGGGCGCGACCGGCAACGTGGCGACCGAAGACGTGGTGTACCTGCTGCACGGCATGGGCATCGACACGGGCATTGACCTCGACCAGCTGGTTGATGCGGGCATGTTCATCAGTAACTTCCTGGGGCGCAAACCCAACTCGCGTGCGGCAACGGCATTGATCAATAAAAGGACAGTTTGATGTGTGGATCGGAATTGAAAGCGCTGCCCGAGGGCGTGCAAAAAGTGGCGGCTTTTTTATTGAAAGCCGGGCACCCGCACACGCCGGTGATGCTCGACGACGCGGCCCGTACCGCGCAGCAAGCGGCCGACGCGCTGGGCGTGGCGGTGGGGCAAATCGCCAAAAGCATTGTTTTTCGGCGCAAGTTTGACGATGCTGCCGTGCTGGTCGTCATCGCTGGCGACCAGCGCGTGGACGAGTCCAAGCTGGAGGCGCTGAGCTGGGTCTGCCCTGACGGCAAGCGCTTGGGCCGGGCCGATGCAGCGTTTGTCAAAGCCTCCACCGGGTTTTCGATTGGCGGTGTGTCGCCTGTGGCGCACGCCACGCCCGCCGTGGCCGTGATCGACGCGTCGCTGTTGCGGTTTGACGTGATTTGGGCGGCGGCCGGGCACCCGCATGCTGTGTTTCAGCTGTCGCCGCAGGATCTGCAGCGCATAAGCAGCGCGCCTGTAGCGGATGTGGCCGTGGACCCAGTGCAAGAAGCCAATGCCTTGCGAGATGCTATAAATTTAGTAGCTTCAAAGGCAGTGAATATAAAGGCCAGCGGTGTGATGGCGTCCCCATGCATCTCGGTTTGCCGCATGACTCGCTTCAAGGGTGTAGCCAACGAGCTGTGCGGTGGCTGCTTTCGCACCGGTGAAGAGCTGGTGGCCTGGGGCAGCGCCAACGACGAAGCCAAACGCGACGTGTGGCAGCGCATCGAGCAGCGCATGGCCGTGCTGGCGGTCGGCACCGCATGAAACAGATCACTTTCTATTTCGACGTCATCTCGCCTTACGCCTACCTGGCGTTTGAGCGCTTGCCCACCGCGCTGGAAGGTCTGAGCTACAGCGTGCGCTACCGCCCAGTGCTGTTCGCGGCCCTGCTCAAGCACTATGGCCAACTCGGCCCGGCTGAAATCGCCCCCAAACGCGACTGGACCTATCGGCAGGTGCTGTGGCAGGCCCACACCCTGGGCATTGACATGGTGATGCCCAGCGCCCACCCGTTCAACCCCTTGCCGCTGCTGCGGCTGGCGCTGGCCTGCAGCCTGGGGGATGATGCCGGCTCGCTCGCGAATGCGCCCAACCGCTATGTGTGCGAGACGATTTTTCGCCATGTGTGGCGCCCCGTGGGCAACAAACCTCAAGACGCCGTTGATCCGGCCCGCCTTGCTGCCTTGGCCGCCCAGCTTGCGCCGCTGCGGGATGTGCAGTCGGAGTCCGTCAAGGACGCGCTCAAAATCAACACGCAGGAAGCGATTGCGGGCGGTGTCTTTGGCGTTCCGGCGCTGGTGGTCGACGGCAAGGTTTTTTGGGGCTTGGACAGCCTGCCGATGCTGCGCGCCTACCTGGCTGGCGATGCGTGGTTTGATGGTGATGCCTGGGATGCAGCGGCCCGTGTCGGGGCTGGTGTTCAGCGCAAATAGCGGGCTCGCCGCCGTCGGCGAGGTTTTTGTGGGCCAGGAAGTTGTCGCAGCATGAGGACTTTCCCTAGCCTGTACGCCGTCTAAAAAAGACGTTACCGCCTGTTTAAGGGCGTATTTATCGCCATGTGAAATGGGCCCACAGGGTTGTCACTTGGTTTGTAAGCAGGGAGTCAGGTGCTGGGCCGGTGCGGCAAAAATGCTGTCAGAAACCGGTCAGGCGTGACCAAAACAATGCATCTGCCTTCCAATATTGGAAGCCTGCTAATTCTGGAGATATCAACCATGGCAACAGCCGTCGACAATCGACCCATGAGCGCCGAGCAAAAAAAGGTGATTTTTGCTTCGTCGCTGGGTACCGTTTTTGAGTGGTACGACTTTTATCTGTACGGCTCACTCGCCGCCATCATTGCCAAGCAGTTCTTCAGCGGACTGGATGCCGGTTCGGCGTTTATTTTTGCGCTGCTGGCGTTTGCCGCTGGCTTCATCGTGCGCCCATTCGGTGCGCTGGTGTTTGGTCGGCTGGGCGACATGATTGGTCGCAAATACACCTTTTTGGTCACCATCGTGATCATGGGTTTGTCAACTTTCATCGTCGGCTTGCTTCCCAACTATGCGTCCATCGGCGTGGCAGCTCCCGTCATTCTGATTGCGCTGCGCATGTTGCAGGGTCTGGCTCTGGGCGGTGAATACGGCGGCGCTGCGGTGTATGTGGCCGAACATGCACCTCACCACAAACGCGGTGCTTACACGTCATGGATTCAAACTACCGCCACGCTGGGCCTTTTCCTGTCGTTGATGGTGATTTTGGGCACCCGCACGGCAGTTGGTGAAGCCGCCTTTGCCGATTGGGGCTGGCGCGTTCCGTTTATCGTGTCGATTTTGTTGTTGGCTGTATCGGTGTACATCCGCCTGTCGATGAACGAGTCACCAGCGTTTCAAAAAATGAAGGCCGAAGGCAAGACCTCTAAAGCTCCGTTGTCCGAGTCTTTTGGGCAGTGGAAAAACCTGAAAATCGTGATCCTGGCGCTGGTTGGCCTGACGGCTGGTCAAGCGGTGGTGTGGTATTCAGGCCAGTTCTATGCCCTGTTCTTTCTTACGCAGGCGCTTAAGGTGGATGGCCCAACAGCCAACATTCTGGTGGCCTATTCGCTGATTCTGGGCACCCCGTTTTTTGTGGTCTTCGGCATGTTGTCGGACAAGATCGGCCGCAAGCCCATCATCATGGCTGGTTGCCTGTTGGCCGTGCTGACGTACTTCCCGGTGTTCAAGGCCCTGACGGAAGCTGCCAACCCAGACTTGGCTGCTGCCCAAGCTAAAAACCAGGTGGTCGTGACGGCTGACCCGGCTGAGTGCTCGTTCCAGTTCAATCCGACGGGTACACAAAAGTTCACCAGTTCTTGCGACATTGCCAAGCAGGTGCTAGCTGGCGCCTCGGTGAGCTATGAAAACGCGGTAGCGGCCCCCGGAACGCCCGCCACCATCAAAATCGGCGCGGTGGCCATTCCCAGCTATTCGTCAAAAGGCCTGCCTGCTGACGAAGCCAAAAAGCTCGATGTGGCGTTTAAGAAAGCTGTCGCAGACGACCTGAAAGCTGCCGGCTATCCTTCGAAAGCTGATCCAGCCAAGGTCAACAAGCCTTTGGTGACCGCGATCCTGTTCTACCTGGTGTTGCTTGTCACAATGGTTTATGGCCCGATCGCCGCCATGCTGGTTGAGATGTTCCCGACGCGCATTCGTTACACCTCCATGAGCTTGCCGTACCACATTGGCAATGGCTGGTTCGGTGGCCTGCTGCCCACTACGGCGTTTGCCATCGTGGCGCAAACCGGCAACATGTACAACGGTCTGTGGTATCCAATCATCATTGCCGGCGCCACATTTGTTTTGGGAACGCTGTTCATCAAAGAGACCAAAGACGTCGACATCTATGCCAATGACTGATTGACCTGTCAGGTCTGAATTCGTTCAGAGCAGACCCCGGGTTTGTTCTGGGCGCGCCGGGAAGCCACTGTCCTTTTGGGCTTCCCATTTTTAAATCGACCCTCGCCAGCGATGCCGAGGGTTTTTTTCTGGAGAACGATGATGTGGAAAATTGTGGTCGGCTTTATTGTGTTTGCGGGTCTGGCCTTGTATCTTTTGAACAAGGGAGGTGACATTGACATGAGTGGTGAAAAACACGGTGTGGTTGGCACACCTGCGGCGCGTGCCACAAACAGCTAACGCGTCAGACCGGGGATCACGGTGAACGGTTGCGTTATGGACGTTTCCGCCAGACGGCGGGCTGCGATGTCATCGCTTGCCACCCCGCGTTTTGGGTTGATCCGCACACACTTGCGCGCCAGGCTGGTGCGCAGAAGTGCCGCCATGTAGCAGGATGTAAAACTCTTGTACCGACGACTGGACAACAGGACAACGATAATCGCATCCTTGCTCAGGGTGAAAAAGACCGAAGACTTTGTGGTGTGTTGCCAGACATGCCGCCGCGTCGCGATGAGCACCCTGAGCTGTCACGGGGTCACGTTCGAGCTTCTACTGGGGACAGGGCAATGCATTTTAAGAAAACCGGCTCGGGTCAGATCGCGTTTCACAACAGGTCCGTCTCCTTGTCGCCCCGGCAACGTTCGGCGTTCATCCTGTTTGACGGCAAGCGTACTGTTGAAGATGTGCTGCTGGCGACGGTCGGCTTGGGTGTAGTGATGGAAGATGTCAAGCTGCTAGTCGCCCTGGGGTTGCTTGAGATGATCGCCGACGATGCGCCAGCGGCGACGCATGTGCTCACAGTCGCAACCGCGGCAGTAATGGCAGCGGCCTTGCCGGTCGCGTCTTGGCAGGCTCAGGCGGTTGGCGCGCCGAGCGCGGGGGATCAGGCGCATTATTCCCGTGCCTACCCGATTGCAACCCGGCTCACGGCGGCGCTGGGTTTGAGAGGGTTTCGGCTCAACTTGGCGGTGGAAGCCGCGAATGATTTGCGCAAGCTGCGGGAACTTGCCCCCAAAATCAGGGCTGCTGTCGGGCCTGAAAAGTTCCAGGAGCTGGAAACCGCGTTATACGGCTAGGCGACAAAAAAGGCGTTGACGCGAAAACTGGCGCCCGCAAGGTGGGTTTTGCGGTTTCCCCGACTGCAACGCGCCTTGTTGCGCCATTGTTCTCCGCAGCTGTTCTTCTTGCCGCCCGAGCGCATAGAGACCTTGCGCGCCCGCCAATCAACGGCAATGGCGGCTTTCATGAAGGGCTTTGCGGGGTTGAAACGGCGGCTCTGGGGTTCTGCCTAGAATGTTCGACTCCTTCAGGAAAGCCCCCACCCATGCCCCAGGCATCTCTCGAAAACACGGCGTCTGCGCGCGATGTGGCGGCTTCCGCCGACGCCGCTCCCCAGGGCGTTATCCGCATTCGCGGTGCGCGCCAGCACAACCTCAAAAACATCGACATTGACATCCGCACCAACGAGCTGACAGTGGTGACGGGCCCCAGCGGGTCGGGCAAGTCCTCGCTGGTGTTTGACACGCTGTTTGCCGAAGGCCAGCGCCGTTATGTCGAGACCTTTTCGGCCTACGCCCGCCAGTTTCTGGACCGCATGGACAAACCGGCGGTAGACAAAGTTGAGGGCGTGCCACCCGCCATTGCCATTGACCAGACCAACCCGGTGCGAAGCTCCCGCTCGACCGTGGGCACCATGACGGAGCTGAACGACCACCTCAAGCTGCTGTATGCCCGCGCTGCCCAGCTGTTTGATGCGCAAACCGCCCAGGCCGTGCGGCACGACACGCCTGAGTCGATTTACGCCGAGCTGATGGCGCGCACCGCTGATTCAGAGGCGCGGGTGGTCATGACCTTCCCGGTGGAGTTGCCCGGCAACACGAGCCCCGAACAGCTCGAACAATGGCTGTCCGCCAGTGGCTTCACCCGTGTTCACACAGAGCGCGAGGTGGCAACGCTGGCCGGGCCACACAAGCTGCTGGACGTGGTGGCCGACCGCTTTCGCATCCAGACGATTGAAAAAGCCCGCGCCGTGGAGGCCATTGAGGTGGCCATCAAACGTGGAGCCGGGCGGCTCAATGTTTATGTCCAGTCGTCAACGGACGGCCCGGAAGAGATGTGGCGTTTTTCCACCGGCCTGCATTGCCCCGACAGCGATACCCGCTACGCCGACCCGACGCCGTCGCTGTTCTCCTTCAACTCCGCGATGGGCGCGTGCACCACTTGCAAGGGGTTCGGCCGCGTCGTCGGGGTGGACTACGGCCTGGTGATCCCGAACGACAAGCTCACGCTGCGCGCCGGGGCCGTCAAGGTGATGCAAACGCCCGCCTGGAAAGAAGCGCAGGACGACCTGATGCGCCACGCCGAAGCCGCAGGCATTCCGCGCGACACGCCCTGGTACAAGCTCACGCCCGATCAGCAGGGCTGGGTCATCAACGGCTCGCCTGCCTGGCGCGGCAAATGGAGCGAGCACTGGTTTGGCATCAAGCGCTTTTTTGAGTACCTGGAAAGCAAGGCCTACAAAATGCACATCCGGGTGCTGTTGTCCAAGTACCGCAGCTACACCGAATGCCCCACCTGCGGCGGTGCGCGCCTCAAGCTTGAATCTCTGCTGTGGCGGCTCGGCACCAAACAAGCCGCCGATGCCGTGCTGCCGCCCGCGCAGCGCTTCTTGCCATTGGGCGCGAAGTGGAGCCGCGACCAGCTGGAAGCCATGCCCGGCCTGTGTCTGCATGACCTGATGCGGCTGCCGATTGACCGCTTGCAGAAGTTTTCGGCCAGCCTGTCGTTTGCCGCGCTGGGTGATGACGCCGAGCAAAAAGCCCTCAAATCGCTGTTTGAGGAAATCCAGCAGCGGCTGAAATACCTGAGCGACGTGGGCATCGGTTACCTCACGCTGGACCGCCAGAGCCGCACCCTGTCGGGCGGGGAGGTGCAGCGCATCAACTTGACGACCGCGCTGGGCACCTCGCTGGTCAACACCCTGTTTGTGCTGGACGAGCCCTCGATCGGTCTGCACCCGCGGGATATGAACCGCATCACCCAGGCCATGCACCGCCTGCGTGACGCGGGCAACACGCTGGTGGTGGTCGAGCATGACCCGGCCGTGATGCTGGCCGCCGACCGCATGATTGACATGGGGCCTGGCCCGGGTGAAAAAGGCGGCTCCATCGTGTTTGATGGCACGCCCGACGACCTCAAACACGCCGACACGCTGACCGGCGCTTACTTGGGTGGGCGCAAGCAGGTCGGCATGGGCTTCAAACGCGCCGTGACCGACAACACGCCGCGCCTGATTCTGGAAGGTGCGCGAGACCACAACCTGAAAAATCTGGCGGTGGACTTCCCGCTGCAGCGCCTGGTGTGTGTCACCGGCGTCAGCGGCTCGGGCAAGTCCACGCTGATGCAGGATATTCTGGCCCCCGCACTGCTGCGCCAATTTGGCAAGGCCACTGACACGCCCGGCCTGCACGACCGGCTGATGGGTGCGGACCACTTGAACGACGTGGTGTTTGTCGACCAGTCGCCCATCGGTAAAACCGCGCGATCCAACCCGGCAAGCTACGTGGGCGCGTGGGACGCGGTGCGTGAGCTGTTCGCGCAGGCCCCGCTGGCGCAGCAGCGCGGCTACACCGCGTCGAAGTTCAGCTTCAACAGCGGGGATGGGCGCTGCCCGACTTGCGGCGGCTCGGGTTTTGAGCATGTCGAGATGCAGTTCTTGAGCGACGTGTACCTGCGCTGCCCCGACTGCGACGGCAAACGCTACCGCAATGAAATTTTGGAGATCACCATTGAGCGCAAGCCTGTGGGCCAGCTGCATGCGCGCTTGCTCAATGTGGCCGATGTGCTGGACCTGACCGTGAGCGAGGCGCATCACCTGTTTGCGCAAGACCGCGAAGTCGTCCGTGCGCTGCAGCCCATCGTCGATGTGGGGCTGGAATACGTGAAGCTGGGCCAGCCCGTGCCCACGCTGTCGGGCGGGGAAGCGCAACGGCTGAAGCTGGCGGGGTTTCTGGCCGAGGCCAGCAAGTCGTCAAGCAAAACCAAAAGCGCCAGCAAGCAAGCGTTGGCGATTAAATCCGGTGGACACCCCGGGCGCGGCACGCTGTTTTTGTTTGACGAGCCCACCACCGGCCTGCACTTTGACGACATCGCCAAGCTCATGCGGGCACTGCGCAAGCTGCTGGACGCAGGCAACTCGCTGATCGTCATCGAGCACAACCTGGACGTGATTCGCGCTGCCGACTGGCTGATCGACCTTGGCCCCGAAGGCGGCGACGCCGGCGGCCTGCTGGTGGCCGAAGGCACCCCCGAGCAGGTGCGCGAGCACCCTACGTCCCACACCGCCAAGGCGCTGCGCGAGTACGAGGCCGTGATGGGCCAGACGCATGCGGTTCAAGAAGCACGGCCAAAGTTGTGGAAAACGCGACCAACTTTCTCGAACGACATCCAGATCGTCAACGCCAAGGAAAACAACCTCAAAAGCCTGTCGGTCGACATTCCGCGTGGCAAGTTCAACGTCGTCACCGGCGTGTCGGGCTCGGGCAAGTCCACGCTGGCGTTTGACATTTTGTTTAACGAAGGCCAGCGGCGCTACCTTGAGTCGCTCAACGCCTACGCCCGCTCCATCGTGCAGCCGGCAGGGCGGCCCGAGGTGGACGCGGTCTACGGCATTCCGCCCACGGTGGCGATTGAGCAGCGGCTGTCGCGCGGCGGGCGCAAGTCCACCGTCGGCACATCCACCGAAATCTGGCACTTTTTGCGCCTGCTCTACGTCAAGCTGGGGGTGCAGCACTGCACCAAGGACGATGCCGCCGTGATGCCACAAAGCCCCGAGAGCATCGCCGCGCAGCTGCTCAAAAACTACCGGGGCCAGCACATCGGCCTGCTGGCCCCGCTCGTGATTGCCCGCAAGGGCGTCTACACCGAGCTGGCCGACTGGGCGCGCCCGCGCGGCTACACCCACCTGCGCATCGACGGGGAGTTTTTGCCGACTACCAACTTCCCGCGTATCGACCGTTTCAAGGAACACACGGTGGAGCTGCCGGTGGGCGATCTGCTGGTCACGCCCAACAACGAGGCCGCGCTGCGTGCCCTGCTGGCCAGCGCGCTGCAACACGGCAAAGGCGTGGTGCATGTGCTGGGCCCGCTCGATGGGTTGGTGGGCGCGATGGCCGGCGGAACGGCGACCAAACACATCGGCAAGCTGCTGGCGTTCTCGACCAAGCGCGCCTGCCCGGTGTGCAGCACGTCCTACCCCGAGCTGGACCCGCGCCTGTTCAGCTACAACAGCAAACATGGCTGGTGTACCGACTGTGTAGGCACCGGGGTCAAATTGACTAAAGAGCAGCGCAAGGCGTTTGACGACTCGGTGCAGGACGACGACAACAAAGGACGCGAACAAAGCTTTGCCGAGCCCGAAGTTGATGATGTGGCGGACACCGTCTGCCCCGGTTGCGCCGGCACCCGGCTGAACAAACAGGCCCGCGCGGTGCAGTTTTTGAGCGTGGGCATTGCCGACATCGCCCGCCTGTCGGTCACGGACATCCGCGCCTGGGTGGAAAAGCTCCGCCTCACCGGGCGTGAGGCCGGCATTGCCCGCGACCTGATCCCCGAGATCAAGTCCCGGCTGGAGTTTTTGGAAGATGTGGGCCTGGGTTACCTCACCTTGGACCGGGGTGCGCCCACTCTGTCGGGTGGGGAGGCGCAGCGCATTCGCCTGGCCGCACAGTTGGGCAGCAACCTGCAGGGCGTGTGTTACGTGCTGGACGAGCCCACGATTGGCTTGCACCCGCGTGACAACCAGATTTTGCTGCGTGCCTTGGGCAAACTCAGCGACCGCGGCAACACGCTGGTGGTGGTCGAGCACGACGAAGACACCATCCGCCGTGCCGACAACATCATCGACATTGGCCCCGGCGCGGGCAAACGCGGCGGCACGTTGGTGGCGCAGGGCACGGCGGCGCAGCTCGCGGCCGTGCCCGCGTCGCTGACCGGGCGTTACCTGGCCAACCCGCTGATTCACCCGCTGCACCCGCGCCGCCAGACGCTGCCGCCCTTACCCCAACCCTCCCCCAGCGGGGGAGAGAGCAAGTTGGATTCACTCCCACCCCCACCGGGGGAGGGCGGGGGTGGGGGCATCCCCGCCACCTCCAAACCGCTGAGCAAAGCCAAACAAGCTGCCCTCAAAGCCGCCACGATCAAAGCCGACGCCGTCGCTGCCAGCACCGCGCACAACGCGGCCCCTGCAGCCATCAACCCCGTCACGCCGTGGCTCACCGTCACCGGCGCGGACCTGCACAACCTGCAGGACGTGTCGGTCGAGGTCCCGCTGTACCGGCTGGTGGCGGTGACCGGCGTGTCGGGCTCGGGCAAATCCACGCTGGCGCGTGACGTGCTGCTGACCAACGTGGCCGCTGCGGTGGCCCAGCGCTCGACCAAGGCGGGCCGCGAATTGGATGACGCAGGCCGCCACCCGGCTTGGGTCGGCTGCCGCAGCATCGCCGGGTACCGAGTGGTGGACCGCGTGCTTGAAGTGGACCAGACCCCCATCGGCAAAACCCCGCGCAGCTGCCCGGCCACCTACATCGGCTTTTGGGACACGGTGCGCAAGCTGTTTGCCGACACGCTGGAAGCCCGTGCGCGCGGCTACGCGGCGGGCCGCTTTTCCTTCAATACCGGTGAAGGCCGCTGCCCGACCTGCGAAGGCGCGGGGGTGCGCACCATCGGCATGAGCTTTTTGCCCGACGTCAAAGTGCTGTGCGAAACCTGCCATGGTGCGCGCTTCAACCCCGAAACGCTCGCCGTGACTTGGCGCGGCAAAAGCATTGGCGACGTGCTGGCGATGGAGGTGGACGAGGCGGTGGATTTCTTCGCGTCCATGCCCGCCATTGGCCACCCGCTGCAGCTGCTCAAAGACGTGGGGCTGGGCTACCTCACCCTGGGCCAGCCGTCACCGACGCTCAGCGGCGGCGAGGCGCAGCGCATCAAGCTGGTGACCGAGCTGAGCAAAGTGCGCGACGACATCACAAGGCGCGGGCAAAAAGCGCCGCATACCCTGTACGTGCTGGACGAACCCACGGTCGGCCTGCACATGGCTGACGTCGAAAAGCTGATCCACGTGCTGCACCGCCTGGTTAACGGCGGCCACAGCGTGGTGGTGATCGAGCACGACCTGGACGTGATCGCCGAAGCCGATTGGGTGATTGACCTGGGGCCCGACGGCGGCAACGCGGGTGGCACCGTGGTGGCGTCAGCCCCGCCCGAGGCGGTGGTGGCGCTGGGCACGCACACCGGCGTGGCGTTGCGGCCGGTGCTGGCGAGGGTAAGACGTGATTAAGGCGTGGGGAGTTGCTATTAAATCAATAGCTGCTAAGGCAGTAAACACCAGGGCATGACGCCGGTTTGATGCTGGCTTGGCGTGTTTTTTGACTTCTGCGCGTCGGTTTAGGCTGCCAGACCCGTGTGCGACAGCGCTTCAGCACTTGCCCTGAGGTGGGATAACTTTAAATAAGTGCGCGTATTAGTTAAAGAAAAACCGTTTTCTTTAACTAGTAAAAAGTCTTAAGTAAGCTTCAAACGCATAAACGCGCCCTCTCAACTGCCCAGTCGTCTCAATCAAAATTTTCGCAGCTGTTAGTTCTCGTATCAGGGCATTGACCGTGGGGGTGCTCACGCCCAGTGCAGAAGCCATTTCGGCCGCTGAACAAACTGGACGTTTGTACAAGTAGTTCAGCGCCTGCCTACCCAGCATTGCGCGCTTGCCAAAGGCCATCACCTGTTGCTCTACCGAGGAACGTAAGTAAAGCACCTGGCTGAACACGTCGCGGCCTTTTGACGCCGTCTCTGCCATGCCCGTCAGAAAAAACCGCACCCAATGGATGAGGTCATTCGACAGGCGAACGCGCATCAGTGCGTCGTAATAGCTTGCCCGGTTGCGCTCAAAAAAGTCAGACAGGTAAAGCGACGGTTTGGCCAACAAGCCGTGACTGATCAGGTAGAGCGGAATCATCAGGCGACCAATGCGTCCATTGCCGTCTGAAAATGGGTGAATGGTCTCAAACTGGTAGTGCGCCAACGCAATGCGCACCAGATGCGGCACGTCGATGGCCTCGTTGTGCCAAAAACCCTCCAGGTCGCTCATCAAGTCCTGGACTTCGGTCGGATGCGGCGGAATGAATGCGGCGTCGGCAAGGTTGGAGCCGCCGATCCAGTTCTGCGTTACCCGAAACTCACCCGGATACTTGTGTTCGCCCCGCACGCCTTGCATCAAAATTTCATGCGTGTTGCGCAGCAGCCGGTTCGACAGCGGCAGGTTTTTCAGTTCGCGCACGGCTGTGTTGACCGCATCAATGTAGTTGCGAACCTCACGCCAATCGTCCCGCTTTTCCGGCTCTATCTGGTCTTCAGACAGCAGCGCCTCGTCTATGGCGGTTTGGGTGTAGTTCCCGATCTCTACGTTCAAAGTGTCATACGTCGGGAAGCGCTGTTTTTTGTCAATATCCGAGTACTTTGATATGGGCTTGGCGCGCTTGGGAAAGTGGCCAATCTGCGCCATGGACGATGCGTAGTATTTTTGAATGTGCTTGCGTGAGCGGGCAATCGTCAGCTCATCGAGCAGGGTAAAAAAGCCTGCGGGCAGCTTGTCGAGCAGTTCTTTGGCGTCGCGTTCACCCCCCGCTTGACCTATTCACCAAATGTTTTTTGTGCGGTATCAAGCGTTTGTTTGATGCTGACGATGCCGGTGCTTTGAGCAAATGCGTGGTCACGGCCCTCTGATACCAGGTAGAGCTGGTTGCGCAGGTCTTTCAGATCATTGTTGACTGGCGTGGCCGACAGCAGCATGACCTTGGTTTTAACGCCGCTTTGAATGATGTCGTGCATCAATCGTTCATATCTGCTTTTCTTGATGACATTGCCGTCCTCGTCGCGTTTGCCTTTGACGTTGTTGCGAAAGTTATGGGACTCATCAATCACCACCAAGTCAAAGTTGCCCCAGTTAATGGCTGCCAGATTGACATCGCCGGCCTTGCCGCTTTCACGTGATAAGTCGGTATGTGACAACACCATGTAGCTGAACTTGTCGC
>JANLUZ010000131.1:0-5286 GCA_031363755.1 Polaromonas sp. | reverse complement strand
GAGCCCACTACTGTCCGGAGAAGCATTCTCATTTTCCACGTAAGGTGTTGATTGGTATGTGTTTTTGACCCTCGGTCAGTCAAATCTATATAAATCTGAAGTTTTGAACGTCGCACACTTGCAGGGATTTGCAGGAGTGCTGCGATGCTCAAAGGAAAACTGGTTTTTGCGCAGTTAAACGCACATCTCTCGCGCGTCGTATTCGCACAGTGCGTTGCACGTTATGCGGGTAAATATCCAACCCTGTCGTTCTCACACTGGGATCAATTGCTGTGCATGATGTTTGCTCAATTGACCTCGCGAAGAAGCCTTCGCGACATCACCAGTTGCCTGAACTCTCACGCCTCAAAGCTCTACCACGCAGGCTTTCGCTCGACCATCGCGCGCTCGACGCTGGCGGATGCCAACGAGCGGCGCGACAGCCGCATCTTTGAAGACTTCGCACTGCATCTGATTGGTATCGCACGCCCGCTGTATGCCAAGGACAGTCTGGCCGTGGAACTGGCTCAAACGGTGTACGCCATTGATGCCAGCACCATCGATTTATGCCTGAGCTTGTTTGCGTGGGCACCAGCGCCGAAAGAGCGGGCGGGCATCAAGTTGCACACGCTGCTCGACCTGCGCGGCAACATCCCGGCGTTTATTCGCATCACCGGTGCGTTGGTGCCAGATGCAAGCTTTTTAGATGATGTGCGCCTGGAGGCGGGCAGTTTTTATGTGATGGACAGGGGCTACATCCACTTTGCCCGCTTGATCAGGTTTACTTATGCGGCGGCATTTTTCGTCATCCGCTCGAAGAACAAGATGCATTACCGGGTTGTTCAATCCTGCGCGCTGCATGAGGCAGTGGGCGTGCTGCGCGATGAGCACATCTTGCTGACAGGCAGGCACACCAGAGTTGGCTATCCAGCGGTGTTGCGCAGGATCGAATTTTTTGATGAGAAGTACAACCGTACGTTGATATTTCTGACCAATCACTTTGAGCTGCAAGCCTTGCAGATCGCGCAGTTGTACAAGAGCCGCTGGCAGGTCGAGCTGTTCTTTAAATGGATCAAACAGAACCTGCGGATCAAGGCGTTCGTGGGTAACAGTGCGAATGCGGTGAAGACCCAAATATGGATCGCTATTTGCAGCTATGTGTTAGTGGCGATCATCAAAAAAAGGCTCAAAGCGCGGGCTTCGCTGCACACGCTGTTGCAGGTGCTGAGCCTTAGCCTTTTTGAAACTACACCGCTCGATAAGCTTCTGTGCGTGCTCGATGAAGCCGAGCAAATTCAGCCTCCAAATACGCAAATCGGACTGTTTGGCTAAATCTCCGGACAGTAGTGGATTGAGCCCGCAATGTCAAAAACAGGGGCACGCCGACTGGACCGTTTGTCCTACAGGCGCTCAGCGTCATTCGCACTGCTTCTGTTGCCTCTGGCTTGCACGCCTGACGCTAGCCGCATCTTAAAGTTCTTCAAAGCGGTTCATTGCCGTCTTGATCGGAGAACTTCATGCGCACTGCCCACACCATTTCCACTGTTACCCCGTCGATTTCAAACAACATAGGCCATGCCATCTTTGGGTTTGCCCTCACCGCCGTGTTGGCCATGACGGCGGCGACCGCACAGGTTGCGTCAGGCACCACGGGCATTGACGCTTCAGGCAACGCGCAAAGCGAAATGGCCGCCTGTACCACCGGCCGCACGCAGCAGGACAAGGAAACCTGCATGAAGGAAGTGCGTAACGCGAATGAAGCCAAGCGAGCCGGGACAATCGATAACGCTGGCGGTCAATTTGGTGCCAACTCCCTGGAGCGCTGCAACGTACTAGTCGGCGACGACAAATTGGCTTGCCAAGCACGTGTCGTCGGCTACGGCAGTCCGCAAGGCAGCGTGGCGGGTGGCGGCGTGGTGACGGAAATCGAAACGGCCGTGGTGCCGCGCAGCGTTGACGTAACGATTCAACCCCAAATGACCAACGACACGATTCTGGTCGTGCCAGCTGTTAAATAATTCGCTTTCAGAGTGAGCGGTGGCACGGCGCAGACCGATGTCTTAAAAATACCGTCTGCTCCCATCGGGGCAGGCGGTTTTTTATTGCAACACTTGCCCTCAAATCGCCACCAGTTGGCGCACGCCACTGGCCTGCATGTCCTTGCCCAAATCGTGCGCAATGAATTCGCCTCGTTCCATCACCAGGTAGTCATCGGCGAGTTCCTCGGCGAAGTCGTAGTACTGCTCCACCAGCAAAATCGCCATGTCACCGCGGTCAGCGAGCATGCGGATCACGCGGCCAATGTCTTTGATGATGCTGGGCTGAATACCCTCGGTCGGCTCATCCAGAATCAACATTTTGGGCTTGGCCGCCAGCGCCCGCGCAATCGCGAGCTGTTGCTGCTGCCCACCCGACAAGTCCCCGCCGCGCCGGTTCAGCATCTGCTTCAAAACCGGAAACAGCTCGAACAACTCTGCCGGAATCGGCGTGCTGGCGCTTTTGTAGGCGAGCCCCATGCGCAGGTTTTCCTCCACCGTCAGCCGCGCAAAAATCTCACGGCCCTGCGGCACAAAGCCAATGCCCGCCCGCGCCCGTTCATAGGGCGTGTGGTTCTGGATCAGCTGGCCGTTGAATTCAATGGTGCCTGTCTTGATCGGGATCAGCCCCGTCAAGGACTTGAGCAACGTGGTTTTGCCCGCGCCGTTGCGGCCCAGCAGCACGGTGACTTTGCCGAGTTGGCACTGCAGGCTGACGTCGCGCAGGATGTGGGAGCCGCCGTAGTACTGGTTGATATTTTTGACGTTCAGCATTGTGGGCTCCAGTTGATTTCGTTACGTTTTAACGCCGATCACGTTCACGACCAAGCCGCGCGGAGCCCGGCAGGTCCCGCAAGGCGACCCAAGCCACCACCCGCACGAGCCTCACCGGCCAAGATAGACCTCAATCACCCGTTCATCGGCCTGCACCTGGTCCAGCGTCCCCTGGGCCAACACAGAGCCGTCACACAGCACGGTGACGATCTCCGAGATGGTGCGGATAAAACTCATGTCGTGCTCCACCACCATCAGCGAGTGCTTGCCTTTGAGGGTCAAAAACAGCTCGGCAGTGCGGGCGGTTTCTTCGTCCGTCATGCCGGCCACGGGTTCGTCGAGCAGCAGCAGCTTGGGGTCTTGTGTCAAGAGCATGCCAATTTCCAACCATTGCTTTTGCCCGTGGCTCAGGTTGCCCGCCATGCGGTGCACGCTGCCCGCGAGGTGAATCGTCACCAGAATCTCGGCCAGGCGGTCGCTTTGGCGGGAGTCGAGTTTGAAGAACATCGACGCCCATACACCACGTTCATCGCCCTTGTTCGTTTTCAACGCCAGCTCAAGGTTTTCAAACACAGTGAGCTGCTCAAACACGGTGGGTTTTTGGAACTTGCGGCCAATGCCCAACTGCGCGATCTCGTGCTCCTTGTGGCGCAGCAGGTCGATCGTGCTGCCGAAAAACACCGTGCCCTCATTGGGCCGGGTCTTGCCGGTGATGATGTCCATCAGGGTGGTTTTGCCTGCACCGTTGGGGCCGATGATGCAGCGCAGCTCACCGGGCGCGATGTCCAGGCTCAGCTTGTTGATGGCCTTGAAGCCATCGAAGCTGACGCTGACGTCTTCCAGATAGAGAATGCGGCCGTGGGTCACATCGACTTCGCCAGGCGTGGCCACACGGCTGCCGCTGGCGCTGCGGCCACCCGACTTGGTGTTGGTGGAGGGCACGCTGTGGTGCTGGTCCGCGCGGCGAGTGCCCTGGGCTAACAGGTCGGGCGTCATGCGCTGTCTCCTTGGCCATTTTTTCCCTCACCAAATTTGTGCTGCAGTTTTTTCACCAGCCCAACCACCCCGTTCGGCAAAAACAGCGTGACCCCGGTGAACAACGCCCCGAGAAAGTACAACCAGTATTCAGGGTAGGCCACGGTCAGCCAGCTTTTG
Organism: Polaromonas sp.; assembly: GCA_031363755.1. Classification (GTDB taxonomy): domain Bacteria; phylum Pseudomonadota; class Gammaproteobacteria; order Burkholderiales; family Burkholderiaceae_C; genus Polaromonas. Next base: position 1,342 of record JANLUZ010000131.1, on the reverse strand, counting down.
GCCCCATTGACGATAAAGGCGCCCACGATGGGCCCGATCAGGCTGGCACGCCCGCCCACCGCCGCCCAGATGGCGATCTCGATCGAGTTGGCCGGACTCATTTCACCGGGGTTGATGATGCCGACCTGCGGCACATACAGCGCCCCGGCCACGCCGCACATGACGGCCGAGATCACCCAGATCGTGAGCTTGTAGCCCAGCGGGCTTTAGCCGGAGAACATGACCCGCGTCTCCGCGTCACGAATGGCCTGCAGCACACGGCCAAACTTGCTGCCAACCAGCCATTTGGCAAACAAAAAGAAGCCCAGCAGCGTCAAGCCCGTCATGACAAACAGCGTCATGCGCATCGACGGCGTAGCAATCGGGAGGCTCAGAATGCGTTTGAAGTCGGTAAAACCGTTGTTGCCGCCAAAGCCGGTTTCATTGCGAAAGAACAGCAGCATCGCCGCGAAGGTCATGGCCTGCGTAATGATCGAAAAGTACACACCCTTGATGCGAGAGCGAAAGGCAAAAAAGCCGAACACAAAGGCCACCACGCCGGGCACCAGCACGATCAGCAGAAGCGTGGCGATGAAGCTGTCGCTGAACGTCCAGTGCCAGGGCAGCGTCTTCCAGTCCAGAAACACCATGAAGTCCGGCAAATTGCTTTTGTAGTTGCCGTCGGTGCCGATCTGGCGCATCAAATACATGCCCATCACGTAGCCACCGAGCGCAAAAAAAACGCCGTGGCCTAGCGACAAAATACCGGTATAGCCCCAGATCAAATCCATCGCCAGCGCGGCAATGGCGTAGCACATGATCTTTCCCAGCAGCGCCACGGCATAGGTGCTCATGTGAAAGGCGCTGCCTTCAGGCACCCATAAGTTCAGCACCGGGGCGACCGCGCAGACGGCGATCAACGCCATCATGAAAAAACTCCAGCCGCCGCGGGTCAGCAGCGGGCCCTTGGTGGGCAATTGCACGGCAGTTGGCATGTTGAGGGTTATCGTGTTCATGCTTCTGCGCTCCGGCCTTTCATCGCAAAAATGCCTTGCGGGCGTTTTTGAATGAAGATGATGATGAACACCAGCACCGCGATTTTGGCGAGCACCGCACCGGTCCAGCCTTCCAGAAATTTGTTCAGAATGCCCAGGCCCATGGCGGCGTAGACGGTGCCCGCCAGCTGGCCCACGCCGCCCAGCACCACCACCATGAAGGCGTCCACGATGTAGCCCTGGCCCAGGTCAGGCCCCACGTTGCCGACCTGGCTCAGCGCGCAGCCAGCCAGCCCGGCAATGCCCGAGCCGAGCGCAAAAGCGTAGGTGTCAATGCGGGCGGTGTTCACCCCCATGCAAGCGGCAAT
>JANLUZ010000130.1:0-24461 GCA_031363755.1 Polaromonas sp. | reverse complement strand
ACCTCTAGTCCAGGTTTTTGCTGCCTGGGGTGCTATTTAATTCGTAGCAGCTGGTTTTGTTCGATGTTTTGGTTCGCTTTGCGAGCAGGCCGGGGGGAATCCGGCGGCTCGTGACTTTCTTTTGCTTCGCCAAAAGAAAGTAAGCAAAGAAAAGGCGAGACGACTGTCTGGTCCCTTCGCTTTGCTGCGGGTGCCTTGCGGTGCTCAAACCAAGGGGGTCACGTGCAAACTCGCCTTTGGCTCAGACAAGCACGCGCCCTCGTCCGCCTGGTTCTCCGCTCCTCAGCCCAGCCACACGGGATTTTCTGGAACGGGAACGGATTCGGATTCAGGTGTGTACTCCCTCTCCCGTACGCGGGAGAGGGCTGGGGTGAGGGCCGAACCCGACCCCGAATTCAGTTCCCCCAAACCCCTTCTGTATGCGCCGAGGGGCACAGGGCCAGCCGGATCAGGGCGCGTGCTTGTCTGAGCCGCAGGCGAGTTTGCACGTGACCCCGGCTGGACTGAGCACCGCAGGTTGCCCGCAGCGCAGCGCAGGGACGCAGACAGTAGGGTCGCTTTTTCTTTTGGCGACGCAAGAGAAAAGTGAGTAGCCGCTGGGATACCTCCGGCCTGCCCGCAAGGCGCACCCAAGTCACCAACAACACAAACCCAACGACATTCCACGAAAATAGGCCATGACCCAAATCCCACACCGCCACTGGGCCAATCTCAAACACCCCGACTTCCACGCGCTGGACCTGGCCCGCACCATTGCCGTGTTGCCCGTCGCCGCCGTTGAGCAGCACGGCCCGCACCTTCCGTTGAACGTGGACACCACGCTGGTCGAAGGCGTGATTGCCACCGCGCTGCCGCACCTCGCGCCCACTCAGCCAGTGCTGTTTTTGCCGACCCAGGCGGTCGGTTTCAGCCCGGAGCACACGGCGTTTGCGGGCACGCTCACATTGAAAGCGCAAACCATCATCCGCCTGTGGACGGACATCGCCGAGTCGGTGGCCGCCACGGGCGTGAAAAAGCTGGTGCTGCTCAACGCCCATGGCGGGCAGGTCGGGTTGCTCGATGTGGTGGCGCGTGACTTGCGGGCGCGGCTTGGCATGCTGGTGTACAGCGTGAATTGGTTTAATTTGCCGCTGCTCGATGCGCAGGGCACGTCGGTGGCGGCGCAGTTCAGCGCCCACGAGCACCGCTTCGGCGTCCATGCCGGCGACATGGAAACCTCCATGATGCTGGCGCTCAAACCCGAGCAGGTGGACATGGCCAAGGCGCAGAATTTTGCGTCCACGTCGGAGGATCGGGCCAAGTTGTTCAGCCTGCTGGGCGACGGCAAAAGCGCCAAGCTGGCCTGGCAGATGCAGGACTACAACCCCAGCGGCGCGGTGGGCAATGCCGCTGCTGCCACCGCTGACAAGGGCCGGGCGCTGCTCGAGGCGGCAGGCCGCAGCCTGGCGCTGCTGCTCGGTGAAATCGACCGGCTACCGCTAGATACGCTGCGCCCCGCACCGGACGTTCAGCGCCGCTGACTGACAAGCGGCGGCGGGGCTGGCTGACGGGTCTTTGGCGCGCTGCACTTCATACTGACGCTTAGGGGCTTGCACGCGTCAGCCCTGCCCAATTTGCACGTGCGCCTGCTAGGGGCCACGGACACCCCAGGAGACTTTCATGCGTCCTTCATCTGTTGCTCAAGCTCGCGGGATGCTGCTGCTCAGGTCCGCTCTGGCGCTGGCTGCCCTGGCCGCCCTGGCTGCTTGCGGCGACACCGCCAAGCTGCCCGATACCGCTGGCATGGGGGCCACCCCGACGCTGCCTCAGCCCATCAGCCGCCTGATCCCAACCGTCAAGGTGGCTAAAGCCACGGGCTGGCCCGAAGGGATGATGCCCACGCCCATGCCGGGCTTGACGGTGACCGCACTGGCCACCGGGCTCGACCACCCGCGCTGGCTGTACACGCTGCCCAACGGGGACGTGCTGGTGGCCGAAAGCAACGCGCCGCCCAAGCCTGAAGATGGCAAGGGGATCAAAGGCTGGGTCATGAAAAAAGTGATGGGCTATGCGGGCGCAGGCACCCCGTCAGCCAACCGCATCACGCTGCTGCGCGACGTGGACGGCGACGGCATTGCAGAAACCCGCACCGTGTTTCTGCAAAATCTCGCCTCGCCCTACGGCATGGCGTTGGTCGGCAATGATTTCTACGTGGCCAACGCTGACGCGGTGGTCAAGTTCCCGTACAAGGCCGACCAGACCAGCATCACCGATGCACCGGTGACTGTGTTGGACCTGCCCGGCGGCCCCATCAACCACCACTGGACCAAAAACCTGATTCCCAGCCCCGACGGCAGCAAGTTGTATGTCACGGTGGGCTCCAACAGCAACGTCGGTGAGCGAGGCATGGCCGCCGAAGAAGGCCGCGCAGCGATCTGGGAAGTGGACGTGAAAACCGGCGCGCACCGCGTGTTTGCCAGCGGCCTGCGCAACCCCAACGGCATGGGCTGGGCGGCAGACGGCAGCCTGTGGACGGTCGTCAACGAGCGCGACGAAATCGGCAGCGACCTGGTGCCCGACTACCTGACCCGCGTGAAAGACGGCGCGTTCTACGGCTGGCCCTACAGCTACTACGGCCAAAACGTGGACGAGCGCATGAAGCCACAGCGCCCTGACCTGGTCGCCAAGGCGGTGCCCCCCGACTACGCGCTCGGCTCCCACGTCGCGCCGCTGGGCATGGTGTTTTCAAGCGGCAAGGCCCTGCCCGCAGCGCTGGCCAACGGCGTGTTTGTGGGCGAGCACGGCTCGTGGAATCGCAAACCGCTGAGCGGCTACAAGGTCGTGTTTGTGCCGTTTGCCGGCGCTGCACCAAACGGCCTGCCCCTGGACGTACTCACCGGTTTCATCGGCCCTAACGGCGACGCCTACGGCCGCCCGGTAGGCGTGGCGCTGGACAAACGTGGCGCCCTGCTGGTGGCTGACGACGTGGGCAATGCGGTGTGGCGGGTCAGTGGCCAGCCGCGGACGGCGGTGGCGGGTGCAGCGGTGCCCGCCAGGCCGTAGCCACGTAGCCACGTTGCCACCAGCGCATTTGCAGGCGCTCAAAAGCCAATTTATGCGTCAAATCACCCTCTAGCCCAGGTATTTAATGCCTGAATAGCTATCGAATAAATAGCATTTACGCATATGTCACCCAGCCCGCGTGCTCGGGCGCGTCCAGATGCGGCAGGGTGTTGTAGGTCACCAGCATGTGGCGCTTGGGGGTGAAGGCGAACTCGGTGATTGAGCTGTTGCGGATGCGCAGGTTCAGCTCGATGGTGGCCTCGGGGCTGCAGCCCAGCAGGTGGCCGACGGCCGTTGAAATTGGCCCGCCGCTGGACACCAGCAGCACATTGCCGGTGTGGTGCTGGCGCACGTGGTCAAGTGCGCTGGTCATGCCGCGCACAAACTCGGGGTAGCTGGGCATGCCGACAGGGCTGACCACGCCGGCCATCCACTGCGCCAGGCCGTCTTTGAGCAGTCGAAAGTGCGCGCGGTAGGCCTCTGGCGTTTCGGGCTTTGCCAGCGGCTGGGCGTGAATGGTGGCGATCACCGCGTGGCTGTCGTACTCGTTCAGGCCGGGCCAGGGCAACGCCTGCAGGGCCTGGCCGGAGCCCTTGCCAATGCCTTCGAACGTTTGAATCTGCCGCTTCAAGGTGCCGTGCAACGCGGCCTCAAAGGCAATGCCCTTGCGCTTGAAATACGCGCCCAGTTGCTCGGCCTGCTGATGGCCCAGGGGGCTCAGCACGTCGTAATCATCGGCACCAAAAGAGGCCTGGCCGTGGCGCACAAGATAGAGGGTTCCCATGCGCTGAATTTTGCGGCAATCGGCATGGCGTGCGTTGTCTCGACGGTGACCCGTCCCCGTCGACTTTGGCGTGCCCCAGTGGTCTACAACAGGGGGTACAAAAATAGCGGAAATACCGTTGATAGACGGCACATTCGCTACCGCCGTATCCCTGGGTGTTGCTAAGCTCTGGCCCTGTCATCATTTTTCAGGGAAAACAATGCTTCAACTCGGTATTCGTCGCGGTATTCGCAGTGTCTGCATCGTGGTGCTTTTGGGTGTCAATGCTTTGGCCCACGCAGCGCTCAATCTGGCGGACCCTGTGCCCATAGGCCCCCAGGTGCAAACCGGCCAGCTGGCCAACGGCCTGACGTACTACATCCAGAAAAACAGCCTGCCTGAAAAGCGTCTGGAGCTGCGGCTGGTGGTCAAGGCTGGGTCGGTGCTGGAAGACGAGGACCAGCGCGGTTTGGCGCACTTCGTGGAGCACATGGCGTTCAACGGCTCGACCCATTTCAAAAAGCATGAGCTGGTGTCGTATCTGCAGTCGATCGGCCTGAAGTTTGGCGCTGACTTGAACGCCTACACCAGCTTTAATGAGACGGTCTACATCCTGCCCCTGCCCACCGACCAGCGCGCGGCGGTGGAAAAAGGTTTTGACGTACTGGCCGACTGGGCCGGTGGCTTGACTTTTGCCGACGCTGACATTGACCTGGAGCGCGGCATTGTGTTGGAAGAGCTGCGGCTGGGCAAAGGCGCGCAAGACCGCATGAACAAGGTGCTGCTGCCGAAAATTTTTGGCGGCTCCAAGTACGCGGACCGCTTGCCGATTGGCACGGAAGCCAGCATCAAGGGTGCTCCCTACGCTGCCTTCAAGCGCTTTTACAAAGATTGGTACCGCCCCGACCTGATGGCGGTGGTAGTAGTGGGCGACATCGAGCCGGGTGACGCGCGCGCCCTGATTGAAGCGAAATTTGCGCAGCTCAAAAACCCGCAGAACGCCCGCCCCCGTACCTACCCGGTGCTGCCGGTGCGCACCGTGTCAGAGGCCGTGGTGGTAACCGACAAAGAGGCGACCAACAACGTGATGCAGATGCTGTACCCGGTGACAGCTGACGTGCCCGTGCGCACCCTGGCGGACATGCGGCAACAGATGCTGAACGCCCTGTTGAGCCAGGCGTTGGGCCAACGCATGCAGGCGCTGACCCAGCAGGCCGCCCCGCCTTTTGTGGGCGGCGGCAGTGACTTCACACCGATGATGCCGGGCTACCGCATGTTCACCAGCAGCGCCGTGCTGGGGCGCCTGGGGGCGCAGCCTGCGATTGCCGCGCTGGTGCAGGAAAACGAGCGCGCGCGCCAATTCGGCTTCAGCGCCGATGAGCTGGAGCGCGGCCAAAAAAACCTGCTGCGCACGCTGGAGCAAGCCTTTGCCGAGCGCGAGAAAACTCCCTCGGCGGAGCACGCTGAAGAATATATCCGTCATTTTTTGCTCCAAGAATCCATTCCTGGTATTGCCAACGAGCTGGCCTATTCGCGTGAACTGTTGCCTACCATCAGCCTGGCCGATCTGAACGCTTTTGCCCGCAGCACCATCCCCGAACAAGCGGCCAAACTGGTGACCTACTCCGGTACCGACAAGGCCCAGGCCAACACACCGGTTACGCCCTCCGGCCCGCAGCTGCTGGCGGCGGTGCAAGAGGCCGAACACGTCCCAGTTACCGCAAAGGCCGAAAAAAGTTTGCCGGCGCGGCTGATGCAAACGCCGCCCCAGTCCGGCACCATCACGGCCGAACGCCGCAATGAAGCGCTGGACCTGACCGAGCTGGTGCTGTCCAACGGCGTCAAGGTGATCTTGAAATCAACCGACTTTAAAAACGACCAGATTCAGATGGCCGCCGCACGATTTGGGGGCCAGTCCTTGGCGCCTGAGGCCGACAAGTTCAATGCTGCGTATGCCAGCGCGGTGGTGGGGGCTATGGGCCTGGGCGACTTCACGCCGCTGGAGCTGCAGCGCGTGCTGGCGGGCAAGGTGGTCGGGGTCAGTGCCGGCCTGCAGGACGTGACTGACTCGCTGGTCGGCACGTCCAGCCATGGCGATCTGGAAACCTTTTTCCAGATGCTGCATTTGAAGTTTGGCGCGGTGCGACGTGACGAAAGCTTGTTCAAGTCCTTTGCCATCCGTTTCCAGGACGCCACCCAAAACGCCATGGCCCAGCCCGAGGCTGTCTACGGGGACGCTCTGCAAAGCACGCTGTACGCCCAGCACCCGCGCGTGTTGTTGACCCCCCGGCCCGAGGACTTTGCGCACATCGACCTGGCGCGCATGCAGTCGCTGTACGAGCGGCGTTTTGCCAGCGCCAAAGGCTTCACATTTGTCTTTGTGGGCAGCTTTAACGTGGACGAGGTCAAGCCCCTGTTGGCCACTTACCTGGCCAGCCTGCCCACGCCAGACGTGCCGACGCAGTTTGTCGATCTGGGGATCCGCCCAGTGAGCGGCGTGGTAAAAAAAGAGGTGCGGGCCGGCTCAGAAGCCAAGGCCAGCGTGGATCTGGTGTTTGCAGGGGCCGCCGACTACAGCGAAGCGGAGCAATTGCGCGTGCGGGCCATGGTGGAGGTCATCAATATCAAAATCATCGACGTGCTGCGCGAGAAACTGACGCTGATCTACGGTGGCGGCATGGGCGGCGGCTTGAAGCGCCTGCCTTACGCCAGCTACAACCTGACGCTGAGCTTGCCGTGCGGGCCGGAGAACATCGACAAAGTGATTGCCGCAGCGTGGGGCGAGATCAAGAAGCTGCAAGACGCCGGGCCCGACGCGGCGGACCTGGACAAGGTCAAACAAAACTGGCGGGTGGCACACCGCAAATCGCTTCGCGAGAACGGCTTCTGGCTCGGCCAGTTGAACACTGCGGCCCTGATGGGAGACGACCCCGCCAAGGTGTTGAGCTACGAAAAAGACGTCTCTGCGATCACGCCGGCCGACGTGCAGGCGGTGGCCAAGCGCTACCTGCGTGAGGACAACTACGTGCAGATGACGCTAAAGCCTGAGCCGACAGCCGTGAAGTAACGCAGCAATGCAGGAATCATTTGACCTTGGCAGAGATCAGCCCGCGCTGCTCAGCCGCCTGTAACTGCTGACACGAGACGCGGCGCGGTACCGGCGCTGCTTTCGCAGACTGGCGCTGGTGGCGCCGTGATTGCTATTATTTAAGTAGCTGTTAAGGCAATAAATGCCTGGGCTAGCGGCATAAAACGTATAAAAAACGATAACGATTGAGTGCCCCGCCTGTCATAAGCGGATCAAGTCCGCTTGTGACCGTCAATGACCGGCCTCTGTTTCAAGCGCTCTACAAGTCTTCCAGCGCCAGCAGCTCGGCCACCGTCTGCTTGCGCCGAATCACCCGGCTCTGGCCACCTTGGACCATCACCTCCGCAATCAGCGGGCGGGTGTTGTAGTTCGAGGACATGGACGCGCCGTAGGCCCCGGTGTCGTGCAGCACGACCAGGTCACCGACCTTGGCGGCGGGCAGCGGGCGGCTTAGCACCACGCCGCCTTCGCCCTGGGTGAACACGTCACCCGACTCGCACAGCGGCCCGCCCAGCACGGTGTCCTTGAACGGGCCACTGGCCTCGCGGCCGTCGGCGTGCAGCACGCTCATGCCGTGGTAGCTGCCGTACATCGACGGGCGCATCAGGTCGCTGAAACCGGCGTCGACCAGCACAAAGTGGGCGCTGCCCATGGCCTTGGTGGCGCGCACCTCGGCCACCAGCACGCCCGCTTCGGCCACCAGGTACCGGCCCGGCTCCAGCTCCAGCGTGACGGGGTGGCCGAGCTGGGTGGCCACCTGCTGGCGGGCGGCGTCCCAGAGCTGGAAGTAGTGGGCCGTGTCCACCACGGGCTCGCCCGCCTGGTAGGGAATCGACAAGCCGCCACCCGCTGAGATGGCCGTCAAATCCAGCCCTTGGTCGGCCACCGTTTTCACCAGCGCCACCATGGCACCGCACACTTCCTGCAGATGCGAGTAGTCCACACCCGAGCCGATGTGCATGTGCAGGCCCACCAACGCCAAGCCGTTAGCGCGGATGCGAGCGCACGCCTCAGGCAGGTCGGTGTGCCAGATGCCGTGCTTGCTGTGCTCGCCGCCGGTGTTGGTTTTGTTGCTGTGGCCGTGACCAAAGCCGGGGTTGATGCGCAGCCATACCGGGTGGCCGGGCTTGACATCACCGATCTGGGCCAGCATGTCCATCGACCCGCAATTGACCGGAATGCCGAGCTCGGTCACACGGGCCAGCGTGGCGCGGTCCAGCAGGTCGGCGGTGAAAACGATCTCGTGGTGGCCGTCATTCGCACCGGGCACGTAGCCTGCCGTCAGCGCACGCTCAATTTCGCCGAGCGACACCGCGTCCACCAGCACGCCCAGCCGCTTCATCAGCCGCAGGATGTGGGTGTTGGAGTTGGCTTTTTGCGCAAAGCGAATCACGTCAAAGTGGCGCAGCGCCTGCACTTGCCGCTCGATCACGGCGGCGTCATACACCCATAGTGGAGTGCCGTGTTGTTGGGCGAGTTGGGCGAGAGTGGTGGGGGCAAACGGGTTCATGGGTGCATCATGCCCATGCTGGACTATTCAATCAATGCCATCCTTGTAGGCTAACGATTCATATTCGATATATTCTGTGGAATGTCCCTGCCCATCACGCACCGCCAGCTCACCATCTTTCGCGCCATCATGCTGCACGGCAACTTGAGCCGCGCCGCTGAGGTGGTGGCTTCCAGCCAGCCGACGCTGAGCCGGGAGCTGGCGCGGCTGGAGCAGCTGTTGGGGTTCGATCTGTTCGATCGGCTGCGCGGGCGCCTTCGGCCCACGGTGCGTGCCCTGGCGCTGATGCAGGAGGTGGAGCGCTCGTTTGTCGGCCTGGAGCAGATCGCTGCCCGCGCCCAAGAGCTGCGCCAGCTGACCACCGGCCGCCTGCGCCTGGCCTGCCTGCCCGCGCTGGCGCACGCCCTGGTGCCGCACGCGCTACGTGTGCTGGCGCGCAGCCACCCCAATCTGGCGGTGAGCGTTTGTCCGGAGGAATCGCCCTGGCTGGAACAAGCGCTGGGGGAGCAGCGCTTTGACCTGGGCCTGAGCGAAACCAGCCAGGCCCCCACGGGCGTGCGACTGCGCACCATCCTGCAGGCTAACGAGGTGGCGGTGTTGCCGCAAGGCCACTGGCTGGCGGAGCGCACGCTGCTGCAGCCCGGCGACTTTGAAGGCGAGCGCTTCATCAGTCTCGCGCCGGGCGACCCGTACCGCGCCGAGATCGACCGGATGTTTGCCCAGGCCAACGTGCAGCGGCTCACCGGCCTGGAAACCACCAGCGCAGTGGCGGTGTGCGCGCTGGTGCGGCAGGGGCTGGGCGTGGCGATTGTCAACCCGCTCACCGCACTGGAAATGTCGCAAGGGGAGGCGCTGGCGGCCGGCTCAGGGCTGGTGGTACGCCCGCTCAGTGTGGCGATTCCGTTCACCGTCAGCCTGCTGCTGCCCGACGTGGCCGCGCCGCACCCGCTGCGGGGTGCGTTGGTCGAAGCGGTGCTGGCGGCGGCAGACCAGCTGGGCCCGCTACTTCACACCCACTGACCCGTCAGCACCTGCGCAAATACGTCGGCGTCCACATTGCCGCCGCACAGCGTGACGCCGACGGTTTGGCCCTGCAACTGAGCGCGCTCTTGCATGGCTGCAGCAAAGCTGGCCGCGCCTGCGCCTTCGGCCACGTTGTGCGTGTCGACGTACAGGTGGCGCATGGCGTCTGCCACTTCGGCGTCGCTCACGCGCACGATGTGGTCCAGGTGCGGGGCTAGCATGCGCAGCGCGGCCGGGTCGGCCATGCGGCAGGCCATGCCGTCAGCCAGCCGGGTGGTGACAGGCGAGTTGATCACCCGGCCAGCGGCAATCGAATCCGCATAACTGGTGGCGTGCGCGCTGACCACGCCGACGATCTTGGCTCGGTGGCCCAGCGCCAGCTTGGCCTGAATTGCCGCTGCCGCGCCCGAGCCCATGCCGATGGGCACGTAGGCCACATCCATCTGCGGCACGGCTTTGAAAAACTCCCACCAGTACGTCGCCACGCCGCACACCAGGTCTTTGTGAAAGCTGGGCACCATGTGCGCGTCGCGCTGGGCAGCCAGGGCCATGGCGTGCTCGCGGGCGTCTTGAAACTCGTCCCCATGCTCGACCAGCGTGACACCCAGGGCGCACATAGCAGCGTTTTTTTCGGGTGAATTGCCACGCGGCACGACGATGGTGCAGGCCACGCCATGCGCCCGTGCGGCCCAGCCCATGCTTTGGCCGTGGTTGCCGCGCGTGGCGCTGACGACCTCAATGGGCAGGGTACCGCTGGCACGCAGCGCCTCAAAGTAGGTCAGCCCGCCGCGAATTTTGAACGCGCCCACAGGCGTGTGGTTCTCGTGCTTGATCCAGCAGTTGGTGCCCAGCCGCTGGCTGGACAAGCCCCAGCGGTACTGCGGCGTGGCTTGAAATGAGCGGTAAACGACTTGCGCCGCGTGTTCGATGTCTTGCAAATTCAGCATGGTGTTGCGTTGTTAGAGTTAAAGCGTGACATGGCCGTCAATGCAGGTGACGACGTCGCCGCCTACCCAGACTTGCCCGGCGGCGTCGCGCGCCAGGTACACCAGGCCGGCGCGCGCCAGGCAGGCCCCCTGGGCGGCGGTGTAGCGCTCGGGCAGGATGCCGTCGGCCATCAGCCACTGCGCCAGACTGGCGTTCAGGCTGCCGGTGACGGGGTCTTCGGGCACGCCGATGACGTCGACAAAGGCGCGTACTTCCAGGTCTGGTGCCAAGCCAAGGGGCTCGGCCGCTGGCGTGTTTTGCATGAAGGCCCTGGCCTCGCGATTGGCCTTGCCGATCAGCGCTGGCGTACCTGGGGGCTCGGCGTCGTATCGCGCGGCCACGCCGACCTTGAAGCCTAGGTGCTTCAGGGCAATATGGTCGGGCTGCAGCTGCAGCACGGTGGTGGGGCTGTCGAGCAGCAGGCCCAGCCAGACAGGCCCGTTGTCCAGCAACTGGGCCGCCAGAATCTGCGTGGCCCGCAAGCCCAGGGCTGCGGCGATTTGCGACAGCGCCACCGGGCTGGGTGCGCTGCGCGCCATGGCCGGCGCGGCAAATGCCAGTTGAGCCAGGCGAGGCTGGCCGTGCGCGGCGTTGTCGCGCCGAATGGCCACCAGCCCCTTGGCGCATTCCTGCACGATCACGTCCGCCCGCTTCGGCTGCCCGCCCGCTTCAAGCCAGGCGTGGCAACTGCCCAGCGTGGGGTGGCCGGCAAACGGCAGCTCTCCGCCCGGTGTGAAGATGCGCACCCGGTAGTCGGCCGTGGGCTGCGTGGGCGGCAACAAAAACGTGGTTTCCGACAGGTTGGTCCAGCGGGCAAAGGCTTGCATCGCCTCGTCCGTTATGCCCTGGCCATCCAGTACCACGGCCAGCGGGTTGCCCAGGTAAGGTTGGTCGGTGAACACATCGACTTGTTTGAACAGTCTGTTTTGCATGGGGTGGTCGTCCAGAAACGAGGGTTTTTAACGTCAGGCGGCAGGGGGCATGCTGGCTTTGATCACACCGGCTAGCGCGGCAATACCGGTGTGGATCTGCGCTACCGAGGCGGTCACAAATGACAGCCGCAGCGTGTTGTGGTCCGGTGTACCGCTGTAAAACGCAGCGCCCGGCACATAGGCCACGTTGCGCTCTACCGCCTGCGGCAGCAGTTCGACCGCATTCATGCCGGGCGGCAATTTGAGCCACAAAAACATGCCGCCGTCTGGCGTGCTCCAGGTCACGCCCGTACCGGCCAGGTGGGTGTTCAGCGCGGCCAGCATGGCGTTGCGTTGTGACTTGTACAGTGCGCGGATGGTCGGCACGTGCTGGTCCAGGAACCCGTCCTTCAGCACCTCGTAGGCGATGCGCTGGTTAAAGCTGGGCGTATGCAAATCCGCGGCTTGCTTGGCCTGCAGCAGCTTGGGGTAAATCGCCTTCGGGGCCACCACAAACCCCAGCCGCAGGCCGGGGGCCAGCGTTTTGCTGAAGCTGCCCATGTACAGACAACCGTCGGGATTGCGCGCTGTCAGGCTCAAGGGCGGCGGGGTGTCAAACCACAGGTCGCCGTAGGGGTTGTCTTCCACAAGCGGCAGACCCAGTCGGACGGCCTCGGCGCTCAGCGCAGCGCGGCGGGCTTCGCTCATCGAGCGGCCGGTGGGGTTCTGGAAGTTGGGCAGCACGTACAGAAACCGGGCGCCGGGCGCCTTGCTGGTCAGGTCCTTGAGGTCGATGCCTTCATCGTCGCTGGCGACACTCACAAACTCAGGCTCCATCGGCGTGAAGGCCTGCAGAGCGCCGAGGTAGGTGGGCGTTTCTACCAGCACGCGGGAGCCGCTGTCGATGAGGATTTTGGCGATCAAATCCAGCGCCTGCTGGCTGCCGGTGGTGATCAGCACCCGCGCCGGGTCCACGGCCCAGGGCAGTGACGCGGCCACCCATTCCCGCAGCGGCGCGTAGCCTTCACTGGCGGCATACTGCAGCGCGGCGCGGCCGTCTTCTTTCAGCACTTTGGCGCAGGCGGCGGCAAATGCGTCGACCGGGAAGGTCTTGGGCGAGGGCAGGCCGCCCGCAAAGCTGATGATGCCGGGCTTTTCCGTGACCTTCAAAATCTCGCGGATCACCGAAGGGTTCATTTTTTCGGCGCGTCGGGCTTGCTGCCACGCCATCGGGGCGGTGATCGGAGCGGTCATGTCAAAGTCCTTTGTTGTTGTGGTTCGGGGCGATTAAGGGGTGAGTAAGGGCTGAATCAGAGGTCAGGGGCGGCAACGTACCGACGGCCAGTTGCTTGCTCACAAACACCGTGGCAATCACCGCCAGGCCAAATCCCAGGGTCACACTGTCCAGGCGTTCGCCCAGCAGCGGCACGGCCATCATCAATGACAAAAACGGCTGCATCAATTGCGTCTGGCTGACGTGCACCGCGCCGCCGACGGCTAGAGCGCGGTACCAGGCAAAAAAGCCCAGCCACATCGAAAACACCGCCAGATAGGCAAACGCCCACCAGCTGCTAGTGCGAACGGCCCATGCGTCCAGCGGCGCGTTGGCCCAGGCCATGGGCATCGTGACGGGCAGGCTGATCACCAGCGCCCAGCAAATCACCCGCTCTGCGCCCAACGATTGCGTGAGCCGTGCCCCGCTGACATAGCCGACGGCCGCACTGAGCATGGCGATGAGCAAAAACACATCAGCCATATGCAAACTGAAGTGCCCCGCGCTGTCGGCCGAGCGCAGCAGCATGAAGGCCAGCACCAGGGCCGTGCCCAGCAGCGCGCACGCCCAAAACGCCCGGCTGGGCCGCTGGCGAAACCACAGCGCCGCCACCACCGCAGTGGCCAGCGGAAGCAGCCCGGTGACGACGGCACCATGCGTGCTGGGCACCACGCGCAGCGCCAGCGCTAAAAACAGCGGGAAGCCCACCACCACGCCCAGCGCCGTCAGGCCCAGCAATCGCCATTCGCGACCCTGGGGCTTGCGCAGTGTGCCCATGAAGCTCTGCACCAGCAGATAGACCACCGACAGCACCCCAGCCACCGCCGCCCGGCCAAACGTGACGAACCATGCCGAGAGCTGCGGCGCGTCCAGCGCGCCCACGGCCAGCTTGGTCAGCGGCCCAGTAGCAGCAAAAATCACCACGCCCAGCGTGCCCAGCAGCAGGCCGCGTGAAGCGTTGGTCAGGCGGGGTGGGGTGATGGCTAGCGGGTTCATGGCCTGAACTTTACAAGCATGAACGCGCTGACATCAGTACAGTATCAGTACATTCAAGCTGACAAAATAGACTGCTGTGCTGCTCGGTAGAGCAGCACAGTACACCGCCTGAAAGACAGCATGTTGACCCGAACCCTGACCCGAAGCTCGGCACAGTCCCTGACGCACCAGCTCTGCGAGCGTTTTGCCGAGCGCATCAAAAGCCGCCTGCTGGCCCCCGGTGCGCGTCTGCCGTCGGTGCGGCTGTGCGCGCAGCAGCAGGGCGTGAGCGTGTCGACCGTGGTGGCGGCCTATGACCAGCTGCAGGCGCTGGGGCTGGTGGTGGCGCGGGCCCACAGAGGGGTTTATGTGCGTGATACGGCTATTTCAGCATCAAATACGGTGTTAGTCCAGGCAAATACTGCCGGTGTAGCTATAGAAAATATAGCAAATGTTACGCCCGCCGCACGTGCGGTATCGGCCCCGGTGGACGCCACCCAGCTCATTCGCGGCATGTTTCACCGGCCGCTGAGCGCTGCCCCTGGCGCGCTTGAAAAGCCGCAGCCCGGCATGGGCGTGTTCCCGCCCGACTGGCTGGCGTCGTCATTTTTGCCCGCTGCCGTGCGCAAGTTCACCTGCGCCAAAGCGCTGGCCGATTGGTCGCTCAACTATGGTGAACCCAAGGGCGACATCAGTCTGCGCCGTGCGTTGTCGCAAAAGCTCGGAACGCTCAACATGGCGGTGCCGCCCGAGCAAATCATCACCACCTTGGGGGCCACCCACGCGCTGGACATCGTGAGCCGCACGCTGCTGCAGGCCGGGGATTGTGTGATGGTCGAAGAGCCCGGCTGGGCCGTGGAGTTTGCGCGCCTCGGCGCGCTGGGCATGCAGATTTTGCCGGTGCCGCGCCATGCCGACGGGCCTGATTTGGCCGTGATGGCGCGCTACTGCGAGACCCACGCGCCCAAGCTGTTTGTCAGCGTCAGCGTGCTGCACAACCCCACCGGCGCGTCCATCGGCCCCGGCAGCGCCCACCGCGTGCTGCAGCTGGCGCAGCAGCACAACTTTCACATTGTGGAAGACGACACCTACAGCCACCTGGCGCCTGAGCACGCCACGCGGCTGTGCGCACTCGACGGCCTGCAGCGCACCATCTACGTCAGCGGCTTTGCCAAAATCCTGGCCCCCGGCTGGCGCGTCGGCTTCATGGCCGCCCCGCCGGATCTGGTCGAGCGCTTGCTCGACACCAAACTGCTGGCCACGCTGACCACCCCCGCACTGCTTGAAAAAGCCCTGGCGCACTGCATCGACCAGGGCCAGTTGCGCCGCCACGCCGAACGCATCCGCCTGCGCCTGGGCCAGGCCCGCACCCGATGCGTGCAACTCGCTTTGAGCCACGGCTGCACTTTCGCGGCCGAGCCGGCCGGGCTATTCGGCTGGGTCGACACCGGCACGGACACCGACGTGCTGGCCCAACGCATGCTCGACGAAGGCTACCTGATCGCCCCCGGCTCCCTGTTCCACGCCGTGCGCCACCCCACCACGCTCATGCGCATCAACTTCGCCACCACGCAAGACGCCGCATTCTGGGCGGTGTTTGCGCGGTTGCGGGGTGGGGGTAAGAAGCCCTAAATGCCCAGCGGCAACTCGCACGCATCAAATAGTGCAACCTAATCGCAACGACTGTGCATTGACCGCCAACACGCTTCGCAGGTCTATCCCGCTAAGTAGATAATGAAAAGCTGCTATGAATCAACCTCAAAAACATCCATCGTTCAGCTTCCACATTGAAAGCGGCGAAGCCCAAGGTAACGTCGTGCCGGCTGCGGTTTTGGTTCAGATTTTGCAAAATGCTCAGCAGGCATTTGAGCTTATCGGCGTACATGTGGAAGGGCGCAGCATAAATCAGCGTGCGCGCGTTTCGGCAGCTACCAGTCAGCGCTTTCAACTTATCTGTCAATTGCCCGAACCGGGATGCTTTGCGATGCCGGTCACGGTGGGCGGCGCTTCTGAGCTTTTTGTGCCGGAACTCGTAGATAAAGCTTTTAGCATCTTCCGGGGCCTGATGACGCTAGTTTCGAAGCGCGACCCGCGAGGATTAGCTGAAATTTTGCCTGACGAGCGTGTCCGCAGGCGGGTTCTGGAGTCCGTCAAGGGTATGGCACCACGCGCAGATGCCAAATGGACACTTGATCTACATGATTCAACCGATATTGAATTTGCCTCGTTCGATGTTCAAACCATTCCGTTTGTTCAAGAAACCTTGGTGCCAGCAGAACAGCGCGAGGTTGAACATGTGGTCACAGGCGACTTGAAAAACATTGACTTTATCGAACACAAACTCACCTTGATCTATCCGCCTACCAATAAAGAGTTAGTCTGTATTTATGACGAGGAACTGGAAGACTTGCTTTACGCACGAAGGCGCGATGTTATTCAAGTGACGGGAAGGGTGCTGCTCGACGAGCAGGGAAGCCCGAAGCAGATCATTGACGTCACTGATATTCGTGACCTTGACCTTTCGCCACTTGAAGTTTCAACGGTCAGGCACGGAACGCTCACTTTGAAGTTTTCCCCTCCTTTGGCGCTGCAACCGACGCTGGATGAGAGCAAGCAATTGCAGTGTATTGAAAGCGTTGAGCTGGGCATTCATGTTTTCGCGCCTACGCGCGATGCACTACTGACGGAGTTAAACGAGCACCTTGCAATGCTTTGGACAGAATATGCACAAGCGGCTGATGTTGATTTGGACGCACCCGCGCGCCAATTAAAGCAAACGCTGTTGGCCCGGATGTCTGAGGTAACGTATGCCGCGTAAGCAGGACGAGGTTGAGAAAAGCCTGCTCAAAAAAGGTTTTCTGCCCAGCGGCGGGGACCACAACTTCTTTTTTTACCACTCGAACGCAGGTAAAAAGACTATTGTGCGTACCAAAACAAGCCACGGCGGCAAAGAGATTGACGATAACTTGTTGTCGCAGATGGCCAAGCAGTGCAAGCTCACCAACAAAGACTTTGGCTTGCTAGTCGACTGCCCGCTGAGTCGTGACGACTATGAAAAAAAGCTCATTGCGGCCGGGCATGTCGAGCCACCGCCACCTGCTCCCTAGGCTGCCGCACCCCACACCCGGTCAATCGCAGCTTTGACTTTGGCTTCCATGCGGCGAATGAGTTCGCGGTTGGCGTTGACCAGGGCTTGTTCGGCTTTGATCTCGGCGACGATGGCGCGTTGGGTGGGGAGGTCGGGGAGGGGGATTTCAACGCCAGACAAAATACCTTGATCCAAATTCATCATCGTGACACCTACAGCTTGTGCTTCAAGATGCAATTTAACTTTTTGCGATGAGAGTTGGATGTGTGCGAACCGGACATCGCACTCCTCTTTCAGGCGAATCACGAAGCAGCCTGTCCCGCACAACCATCCATTCATCTCTACTATGACGATGGCGCATCGACCCATCTCACCGCGCCGGCCAATAACAATATTGTTCTCGCGAACAGTGAACTCTCGCAACTTGTCGCGCGTCGCTTCTGCGATGTTTTTTGCATCGACTTTTACGATTTCTCCATTAACGATGTTTTTCGGGTTGATGACAGGTATCCCGTCAGAGACGTAATCACTTTCGTGCAGCGCAGTCCCAAATGGGCCGGTCAATATTGCTTTGCACGCCTCGCCGAGCGTGACGATTGGCCAAGCCGAATCAACCACGATATGCGGCTTGTAGTTATCCAGCACCTGCCGGGCACCGTCGATGATCTTTTGGTAGCCCTCGATTTCAGCCACGATTTGATTTTGGACTTCGAGGGAAGGGAGGGGAATCTGAAATGCGTGAACGATGCTCGCTTTTAAGTTGTGGATGTTCGCTCCCGCGATGCTTTGCTCAAGATGCTGCCTAAACGCAGTTGTACGCAGGCATTGGAATAGGAAACTTGGCGAACCTTGGGGCTTTGCCCGGAGTACGGCTATGAAGCCACCAAAATAAAATGAGGTGTTTTCTTCACAAAGAGCTACTTTCCCAACATGGTTGGCGCTACCACTCGCCGCGCAAATGAGTACGTCGCCAGCCACCAATCGCTGGGTGTCGTTGAACTCCAGATGTTTAGATACTTGCCTTATGTCGTCGAAGATAAATTGACTAGTTTTTTCATCGATGTTGTTTGCACGTCAAACACAAATACCGCCTGAAACGACTTTGTCTTGCGTGGCATAAGTCACGCCACGCACATAGTCGCAAAGGTGATCAAGGGAAATCAGCGGATAAGCGGTTGACCGGTGCAACGTAACGACATACCTCTCCCCACTCAAATTAAAGTCCCCTTTCTCCCCCAGCCGCATCCGCTCAACCGCCTGCGCCATCACCCCATCGCCCTCAAACTTTTCAGGCGCAGTCATCCACCCTTTGAGCAAACGCGTCGCCTCTGGCAGATCACTGTTCACCACGGCCCGGCGCTGCGCACCCAGGTTAAAACCGTCGTTGCCGACTTTTACAAACAGCACACTGTCCAGCTGCTTGTGCAGGCGTTTGTCCAAAATCAAAATACTGGTCTTAACGCCGCGGTAGGGGTTAAACACCCCAGCGGGCAGGCTAACCATGGCGACCAAGCTGGTATTGACCAGCATTTTGCGCAATGCCTTGTAGGCCGCGCCACTTTGAAAAATGATGCCTTCAGGCACAACGATGGCGGCGCGGCCGGTGGCGGTCGGGTTTTCGGCCATGTAGTCCACAAACAGCACTTCGCTGCGCGTGGCGGTCATGGTGAAGCGCTTGTGCGGCTTGATGCCGCCTTCGGGTGACATGAAGGGTGGTTTGGCCAGAATCACGTCGGCTACTTCGTTCCATTTCTCGTCGCTGGTGAAGGTGTCGTACTCCTCAATGCGCGGGTTGGTGAATCCTTGGGCGTAGCGGTCAGCCCGAGTTTGTAGCCCACAAAATACTCGAAGACAGCGCGAGCGTTGCCGCCGATGGAGCGGTGTGCCTCGTCCGAAATTACCAAGTCGAAGTCAGTGGGGGCAAAAACCTGTTGGTATTTGTTGTTGAACAGCAGGGACTGCACGGTGGTAACCACGATTTCGGCGTTGCGCCAGTCGTCGCGACTTTCCTTGTAGATGGCAGATTTGTAGTCGTTTTTTAGCAATGCAACGAAGGCCTTGCCGGCTTGGTCTTCAAGCTCCAGCCTGTCCACCAAAAACAAAACGCGGCGGGCGTTGCCAGTGCGCAAAAAGAGCTTGATGACAGCGGCAGAGGTCAGCGTCTTGCCGGTTCCGGTTGCCATCTCGAACAAGAACCGGGTTTTCCCCTCTTTGACCGCTGTTTGAATGGCTTGAGCCGCACGTTGTTGGTCGCTGCGCAGAAAGCGTAGGCGGTTCTTTTTGGTGAAAGCATCCTTTTCGGCAGCGTTGTGCCAGGCTGCCTCACGGTCATAACCGGGCATCTGGGTGCGTGCGATGTAGTCCAGCGGAATATCTTCAGCCACCAGACGCTGTGGGTCTGCCTGGTACTGGGCGCGGCCTTTGACGGCATCCGGCGCGGGGAAGCGCGTGATGATGTGAGAGTTGCCGTGCGCCAAGTCCCAAAAGTAGTGCAAGTTGCCGTTGGACAAAATCACGAAACGGCAGTTCAGCGATTTGGCGTACCTGCGAGCATGTTCCTTGCCAATCAGCGGACTTTTGCTTTCGGCTTTGGCCTCTAGAACCACGAGCGGAAAGCCTTTCTCGTCCATCAGCAAGAAGTCTGCATACCCCTGGCTGGTGGTTTCAAAATCGTCGCCCATGGCATCGATCTGATCGTACGTGAGCAAGGTGCCTGATTCCAAAGCAATATTTGCCCTGCCTTGGGCGGTGTCGAAAAAGCGCCAGCCTGCAGATTCCAGGAAGTTGTTGATGTTGATACGGGCGTGGGCTTCTTTGGGCATGGGGTCAAAGCGAGGGCTGAAGTCACAAGGGATCGTCTGAGCTCAATCGGCGTGGCTTAGCGGCGCGTGGTCGCATCATGTTGTCAATCGAACATGATCCTGTGGACGCGCTGGCTTCCTGTAAAAAAGGCTTTGGGCTAGGAACGTGGCGTGATGACCATCACCGGCTTAATGTTCGCCACAAGCTCAAACGGGACTCGCAGACGCATGTAGGCTGGACTAGCGCTGTCGCGGTAGTGGCGTGCTGTAGTTTGAGTCTCGGCCCAACAACTTGCGTTGCATGTATTCAAATGGCGATTGCTATCAAAGTAATAGCTATACAGGCAGTAAACACCTGGACTAGAGCCAGAAATGCCTTAAAAACGCTCGTAAATACCCGCTTACAGCATCTCTTCCGGCGCAAAAGGTGCGATCAGCTCGCTCATGACTTTCAGGCCCATGCTGGCGTCAGGCTCGCTGGTGGCGTCTGGCAGCGACGAGCCTTGCGGGGCGCGCCAGACGAGTTGGTCGCCCGCCAGCTGCACCCGAGAGGCGCCGGTTTGGAGCGTGGGCTCAATCAGGCGGGTTGCCTCCAGCGCCATCGCCCCGCTGCGAATAACGATGGCGACTTCGCTGTTTTGCAGCTGCGAGCGCAAATCCAGGTTCATGGAGCCGACCACGAGCAGGCGGTCGTCCATCACCACCACTTTGGAATGCAGGCTGGCGCGTGAGCCGCCACCAGATTTGCCGGTGGAGCCGCCGACCGAGCCGCCAGCCAGCGTGGCCGAGCCGAAGCTGCTGAAGGTGCCCTGTTGTTCAGCGCGCATTTCATAGATCTCGACGCCCAGGGCCAGCAGCGCCTTGCGGTATTTGGCATAGCCGACATGGGCGGCCAGCGCGTCGTTGGAGGCCAGCGAGTTGGTCAGTACCCGGACGCGAATGCCGCGCGCGCGCAGGTCGGCAAACTGCTTCATCATGCGTTCGCCCGGCACAAAGTAGGGCGACACGATGAGTAGCTGAGACTTGGCCTGCGCCATCAACCCGAGCAGGCCGTCGACGGCCGTGTCTTGCGCTTCTTCGGTGCTGTCGGCGTCTGCGGCGATTTTGGAGGGCTTGTCGGCGATCAGCTGGGAGGGTGCCCAGGTCCAGGTCCGCAGGCGCAGGTCAGTGCCGTCGGGCAGGGCAGGCGGTGTTGCCGTGGCGTCGGGTGCAGCGGCGGGTGGCGCGGGCGTGTCGGCAGCGCTGGGCGGTGGCAGGACGGCGTTGGTGGCAAAGCTGGCATTCGAGGGGGCTGCTTGCGGGGGCTTGGGCTTGAGCGCCTCGATGTCTTGCAGCGTCATCAGCGACTGCACGGGGTAGGCCAGCGGGTTGTTCCAGTACAAATCAAAGCTGCGCGACAAATCTCGGGCGATGCGCCCGGCCGCTAGCACGTCAATGTCGACAAAGTTGGTGCCTGCGCTCTGGCCGAAATAAGTCTCGCCCAGGTTGCGCCCCCCGGCAATGCCCACGGCGTTGTCCGCCACCAGCATCTTGTTGTGCATGCGCCGCTGGATGCGGTTGGTGTCTTTCAGGTTCATGAGGATGCGCGCCATGAGCGAGCTGCGGCTGCCGGGCAGTGGGTTGAACAGGCGCAGGCTGATGTTGGGCACAAACGCGAGCTTGAGCACCTGCGCGTTTTTGCCCGAGGTGTTGAAGTCGTCTAGCAGGATGCGAACCCGAACGCCGCGCGCGGCCGCGTCTCGAATGGCGTCAAACAGCCGCTCGGTGGTCTCGTCCTGAAAAATCGCGTAATACTGAATGTCCAGCGTTTTTTGCGCCGCCTTGATCAGCGTCATGCGGCTGGTAAACGCCAGTTCTGCGTCACCGACCAGCGCAAAACCCGAGTCGTTGCGGGTGCCGGCTTTGGCGGCACGGGCTTGCACCAGCGCACCCAGCGACGTTTGTGCCGGGTTGGCCAGCGCGGTTGACACCGGGCGGTCTACAGCGCTGGGCAACGACGCGCAGCCGGTGAGCCACAGCGCCATAAAAACCAGCGCCAGTGCCTGCACAGTGCGCCATCGGTGTACCGCTCTCAACCCCGATCGGCAAGTGTGCCGCATCAGCGGTGTGGGGGCAGAAACAGGTGCGGTGGCGGTGTGATGAAACATAGCCGCCAAACTGTAGCGCAGACCGCGCGTTCGACGCGTTTGGCCGAATTCACCGCGCGCCGATTCGGCTGTAGGCGGCTGGCGCGACTTGCGCGGCCCTGTCGCCGCCGGGGTTCAGGCCGAGAGCGTTTCCCAGCGCTGCAGCGCGTCCATCAGGTCTTCTTCGATTTTGCTGTTGCGCGCTGTCAGCTCGGCCGCCCGCTTGGGGTTGTTGGCGTAGAGGCTGCCGTCGAACAGCTCTTGCGCAATCGCCTTTTGCTGTGACTCCAGGGTCTGGATGGCTGCGGGCAGGCCGTCAAGTTCACGCTGCTCTTTGTAGCTCAGCTTCTTTTTTGATAGCTGCTCAGGCAGTGTTTGATTGGACTTGGGCGTTGTTTTGTCTGAAGTTTTGGCTTTGGTTGCAACAGGGGTGCTTTTGCCACTGCCGGTGATCTGCGCAGCCCGCTTGGACTGCGTGATCCAGTCGGTCACGCCGCCCTCGTACTCGCGCCAGAAGCCAGGGTTGTCTGGCGTGCCCTCATAGGCAATGGTGCTGGTAACCACGTTGTCGAGGAAGCGGCGGTCATGGCTGACCAGGAACACCGTGCCTTCGTAGTTCTGCAGCAGGTCTTCCAGCAGCTCCAGCGTGTCGATGTCCAGGTCGTTGGTCGGCTCGTCGAGCACCAGCACGTTGGCCGGGCGGGCAAACAGGCGCGCCAGCAGCAGGCGGTTACGCTCGCCACCGCTCAGGCTGCGCACGGGGGAGCGCGCACGCTCGGGGCTGAACAAAAAGTCGGTCAGGTAGCTTTTGACATGCTTTTTTTGGCCATTGATCTCAACCCACTCGCTGCCGGGGCTGATGAAGTCTTCCAGCGTAGCGTCCAGGTCCAGTGCATCGCGCATTTGGTCGAAATAGGCAATTTGCAGGTTCGCGCCCTGGCGGATCTTGCCGGGCGGTGTGGTGGTGTCAGGCTGCAACTCACCCAGAATCAGCTTGAGCAGCGTGCTCTTGCCCGCGCCGTTGGGGCCCAGCAGGCCGATCTTGTCGCCGCGCAGCAAGGTCGCGCAGAAGCGGTTGACGATGATCTTCTCTGAGCCGGGGTGGCCAAAGCTCTTGCACACGTCGGTGAGCTCGGCCACGATCTTGCCGCTCTTGTCGCCGCTGGACACATCCAGATTGACGCGGCCCACAGCATCGCGCCGCGCCGCGCGCCCTTCACGCAGCACTTCGAGTCGGCCAATGCGGGCCACACTGCGGGTGCGGCGCGCCTCCACGCCTTTGCGAATCCAGATTTCTTCTTGCGCCAGCAGCTTGTCGGCCTTGGCGAAGATGACGGCCTCTTGCGCCATCTGCTCTTCCTTCTGGATCAGGTACTGGGCAAAGTTACCGGGGTAGCTTTTGAGCTTGCCACGGTCCAGCTCGACGATGACGGTGGCCACTTGGTCCAAAAACGCACGGTCGTGGGTGATGGTGATGATGGAGCCATTGAAGTTGACCAGCAACTCTTCCAGCCACGCAATTGAGTCCAGGTCCAGGTGGTTGGTGGGCTCATCTAATAGAAGCACGTCTGGTTTGGCTACCAGCGCCTGGGCTAGCGCCACGCGCTTCTTGGTGCCGCCTGACAGGTCGCCCACAATGGCGTCTTTATCGAGGTGCAGGCGGTGCAGCGTCTCTTCGACCCGCTGCTCCCAGGTCCAGCCGTCGAGAGCTTCGATTTCAGACTGCAGCGCGTCGAGGTCTGTGTGCTCATCCGCAGCGAGGTACAGCTCCACCACGTGCTTGGTGCGGGCAAGTCCGGCGCTGGCGGCTACGAACACCGTCGCATGAGGGTCTAGGCTCGGTTCCTGCGGCACGTAGGCGATGCGCACGTTCTGTTGGTACTGGAGAGTGCCGTCGTCCGGCTTGTCTAGGCCTGCCAGGATCTTCAGCAGGGACGACTTACCTGTGCCGTTGCGGCCAATGAGGCCAATGCGCTGGTTATTTTCTAGAGCGAAATCTGCGTGGTCCAGCAGTGCGACGTGCCCAAAAGCGAGTTGGGCGTTGAGGAGGGTGATGAGTGCCATATAGAGTATGGATTATCCGGGCTGTAGGGAGGAGGCGCGTGTGGGTCCGCATCAAGCAGTAAGCTGAGGGTGTTCGACACGCCGGGGTCGATAGACACATCTGGACATGAGGGCGGTGGCCAGCGCGTTGAACTGTGCCGCTGCAGCAGCGGTGCACTGCAGCGACGGCCGGCCTGGCTTGGCCGGGCACCTGTCTGCGTAACAAAGCACGTGGTGAAGTAGAAAGTGAAAACTTTTGTCAAGTCTCGTTTGCAGACTCGAAAAAGCCATGTTATAGTCTAAAGCTGCGCTGAAGAAACAACTTCTGAGAAGAAGCAAAGCGAGATCAACGCAGACGGAATTTGGTTGTCAAATAAATCTCAAATTTATTTGACACGGCTTCAAAACCCGGTATATAATTTGAAGCTCAGCTGATTACAGCTACCGACTGAAACAAAGCAGCTGATGTTGCGTAGTTGATGTCAGGATCATTAAAAATTTACAGCCGATAAGTATGGGCGTTTGAAGGCGATTGCCAGACGACATGCGATTGACTTCGGTTGATTGTGTGAAGTCACAAGTCTTTTGACTTTAAACGCTCATGAGATAGAGGTAAAAGTGAAATCGTCAAGATTTCTCTTCAATTCTTTTTTATGAGTTTTCTTCCTGTGTTTGATTTCGGTTGGATACGGGGAGTTGAAATTATTGCAGTGATTAAACTATAGAGTTTGATCCTGGCTCAGATTGAACGCTGGCGGCATGCCTTACACATGCAAGTCGAACGGTAGAGTAGCAATACTTGAGAGTGGCGAACGGGTGAGTAATATATCG
>JANLUZ010000118.1:0-38601 GCA_031363755.1 Polaromonas sp. | reverse complement strand
CAGTGCCGACTCCGAAATGGGCCGCAAGCGCACGTCGGCGCAACAACTGATTGCCGCCTATCGCAACGTAGGTGTGCGCTGGGCCGACCTTGATCCGCTCAAGCGCACCGAACGCGACAACATCCCGGAGCTTGAAGCGTCGTTCTACGGATTCACCGACGCCGATCAGGAAATCGTGTTCAACACCAGCAACACGTTCTTTGGCAAGCAGACCATGAGCTTGCGCGAGTTGATGAACGCGCTACGCGAGACGTATTGCGGCACGATTGGGGCCGAATACATGTACATGACTGACCAGAACCAGAAACGCTGGTGGCAGCAAAAGCTGGAAGCATCGCGCAGCAAGGCCAGCTTTCCGAAAGAAAAACAGCTGCACATTCTTGAGCGTTTGACGGCTGCAGAAGGGCTGGAGCGCTTTTTGCACACTAAATACGTGGGCCAGAAGCGCTTCTCGCTCGAGGGCGGCGAGAGTTTCATTGCCTGCATGGACGAGCTGATCCAGCGCGGCGGCCAGATGGGCCTGCAGGAAATTGTCATCGGCATGGCGCACCGCGGGCGCCTCAATGTGCTGGTGAATTCGCTGGGCAAAGTGCCCGCTGACCTGTTCGCCGAGTTTGACCACACCGCCCCCGAAGAATTGCCCAGCGGCGACGTGAAGTACCACCAGGGTTTCAGCTCTGATGTGACCACCCCGGGCGGGCCGGTGCATTTGACGCTGGCGTTCAACCCGTCTCACCTTGAGATCGTGAACCCTGTGGTGGAAGGCTCGGTCCGCTCCCGCATGGATCGCCGTGGGGACCCCAAAGGCTTGCAGGTCTTGCCGGTGCTGGTGCACGGCGACGCTGCCTTTGCAGGGCAGGGCGTGGTGATGGAAACGCTGGCGCTGGCCGAAACGCGTGGCTACTCCACAGGCGGCACGGTGCACATCGTGATCAACAACCAGATCGGCTTTACCACCAGCGACCCGCGCGACAGCCGCTCGACGCTGTATTGCTCCGACGTCGTCAAGATGATCGAAGCGCCCGTGCTGCACGTGAATGGTGACGATCCCGAAGCCGTGGTGTTGGCGACGCAGCTGGCGCTGGAGTTCCGCATGGAGTTCCAGAAAGACGTCGTGGTCGACATCATCTGCTACCGCAAGTTGGGCCACAACGAGCAAGACACGCCAGCGCTGACGCAGCCGCTGATGTACAAAAAAATTGCACAGCATCCCGGCACGCGCAAACTCTACGCCGATAAGCTGCAAACTCTGGGCATGGGCGACACGTTGGGTGACGACATGGTCAAGTCCATGCGCGCCGCGCTGGACGCCGGCAAAAGCACGTTCGACCCGGTGCTGACGAACTTCAAAAGCAAGTACGCGGTCGACTGGAGCCCATTCTTGGGAAAAAAGTGGACCGATGCGGGAGACACCGCCATCCCGTTGGCCGAATGGAAGCGCCTGGCTGACAAAATCACGACCATTCCATCGATGGTGACGCCGCACAACTTGGTCAAAAAGGTGTACGACGACCGCGCTGCGATGGGCCGTGGCGATATTCCGGTGGATTGGGGCATGGGTGAGCACATGGCTTTCGCGTCTTTGGTGGACAGTGGCTATCCAGTGCGCCTGTCGGGTGAAGACTGCGGACGCGGCACCTTCACCCATCGGCACTCGGTGATTCATGATCAGAACCGTGAAAAGTACGACACGGGCACTTACATTCCCCTGCAAAACGTCGCAGATAACCAAGCCCCGTTTCTGGTGATTGACTCCATCCTGTCGGAAGAAGCGGTGCTGGCATTCGAGTATGGTTATGCGTCGAACGACCCCAGCACCCTGGTGATCTGGGAAGCCCAGTTTGGCGACTTTGCCAACGGCGCGCAGGTGGTGATTGACCAGTTCATCGCCTCGGGTGAGGTGAAATGGGGCCGCGTCAACGGCATCACGCTGATGTTGCCTCACGGCTACGAGGGTCAGGGCCCGGAGCACAGCTCAGCCCGGCTTGAGCGCTTTATGCAGTTGTCCGCTGACGCCAACATGCAGGTAGTTCAGCCCACCACCGCCAGCCAGATCTTCCACGTGTTGCGCCGCCAGATGGTCCGCAACCTGCGCAAGCCGCTGATCATCATGACGCCGAAGTCACTGCTTCGTAACAAGGACGCGACCTCGCCGCTCTCCGAGTTCACCAAAGGCGGCTTCCAGACAGTCATTCCCGAGAACAAGCCCGAAGTCATCAAGAATGCCGACAAGGTCAAGAGAGTCGTAGCCTGTTCCGGCAAGGTGTACTACGACCTGGTCAAAAAACGTGCTGAAAAGGGTGCCGACGATGTGGTGCTGCTGCGCGTCGAGCAGCTCTACCCCTTCCCGCACAAGGCGTTTGCGGCCGAGCTGAAAAAGTATCCCAATGCGACCGACATTGTGTGGTGCCAGGATGAGCCCCAAAACCAGGGCGCCTGGTTTTTCGTGCAGCACTACATTCACGAAAACATGTTGGAAGGCCAAAAGCTGGGTTACTCCGGTCGCGCGGCATCAGCGTCGCCGGCGGTGGGTTATTCACACCTGCATCAGGAGCAGCAAAAAGCGCTGGTCGATGGTGCTTTTGCCAAACTCAAAGGTTTTGTGCTGACCAAATAAGCCCACGCTTGAGTACGCTTTAAAAAATATACGAAAGAAACAAGAATATGGCCATCGTAGAAGTCAAAGTCCCGCAGTTGTCCGAGTCCGTAGCGGAAGCCACGATGCTGCAGTGGAAGAAAAAAGTCGGCGACAGCGTTGCCGTTGATGAAATCCTGATCGACATCGAGACTGACAAAGTGGTACTCGAAGTGCCCGCCCCGTCAGCTGGTGTGCTGGTTGAAATCCTGGTGGCTGACGGCGGCACTGTTGCCGCCGAGCAGTTGATTGCCCGCATCGACACCGAAGCCAAAGCCGGTACCAGTGCTCCCGCTCCGGCCGCCGCGGCCCAAGCTGCTACGCCTGTCGCAACTGCGTCCGTGCCGGCTCCAGCGCCTGTGTCGGGTGGTTCCATGACCGGTGTGCCCATGCCCGCCGCCGCCAAATTGATGGCCGACAACAACTTGGCCGCAGGCTCCGTGCCCGGCACTGGCAGAGATGGCCGCGTGACCAAGGGGGACGTGCTGGCAGCCAATGCTGCACCCGCCGCACCCAAAGTCGTCGCTGCTTCGGCAATCCCGACGGGTGCACCCACCAGGTCCTTGCCGCAAGTCGCCTCGTCCAGCAAGGCGTCTGATCTGGGCGACCGCCCTGAGCAGCGCGTGCCCATGAGTCGCCTGCGCGCCCGTGTGGCCGAGCGTTTGCTGCAGTCGCAATCGACCAACGCGATTCTCACCACCTTCAATGAAATCAACATGGCGCCGGTCATGGACATGCGCAAGCGTTTTCAAGAAAAGTTTGAGAAGGAATACGGCGTCAAGCTGGGCTTCATGAGCTTTTTCGTCAAGGCTGCGGTGCATGCCTTGAAAAAGTATCCGGTTTTGAACGCCTCTGTGGACGGCAACGACATCGTCTACCACGGCTACTTCGACATTGGCATTGCCGTGGGTTCGCCCCGCGGTTTGGTGGTACCGATTTTGCGCAACGCTGACCAGATGAGCTTTGCCGATATCGAAAAGAAGATCGCTGAATACGGCGCCAAGGCCAGGGACGGCAAACTGGGTATTGAAGAGATGACCGGCGGCACTTTTTCCATCAGCAATGGCGGCACCTTCGGCTCCATGCTGTCGACTCCCATCATCAACCCACCGCAGTCCGCCATCTTGGGCGTTCATGCCACCAAAGACCGTGCCGTGGTGGAAAACGGTCAGATTGTCGTCCGGCCGATGAACTATTTCGCCATGTCCTATGACCACCGGATCATCGACGGCCGCGAAGCCGTGCTGGGCCTGGTTGCCATGAAAGAAGCGCTGGAAGATCCAGCTCGTCTTTTGTTTGACATCTAAGGAGCCGACATGTCCAAACAATTTGATGTGGTCGTCATCGGTGGCGGCCCTGGTGGCTACATTGCCGCCATTCGCGCAGCCCAGCTGGGCTTTAACGTCGCCTGCATCGACGAGTGGAAAAACGCCAAAGGTGGTCCGGCTTTGGGTGGCACTTGCACCAACGTGGGCTGCATTCCTTCCAAAGCCTTGCTGCAGTCGTCTGAGCATTTCGAGCAGGCCAGCCACTCCTTTGCGGACCACGGCATTGAGGTCACCGGCTTGAGCCTGGACATGGCCAAAATGATTGGTCGCAAAGACACGGTGGTCAAGCAGAACAACGACGGCGTGTTGTATCTGTTCAAGAAGAACAAGGTCACGTTCTTCCATGGTCGCGGCTCGTTTGTCGCTGCACATGATGGCTTGTATGACATCAAGGTGGCGGGCGCCGCTGACGAGGTCGTGTCGGCAAAACATGTGATTGTTGCTACGGGATCTTCTGCGCGCCAGTTGCCGGGAACGCCATTCGACGAAGTTAATGTTTTGTCCAACGACGGTGCATTGCGCCTGACTGAGGTGCCTAAAAAGTTGGCCCTGATTGGCTCTGGCGTGATCGGACTGGAAATGGGTTCGGTCTGGCGCCGGCTGGGTGCTGAAGTGACTGTTCTGGAAGGCTTGCCTGTCTTCCTCGGGGCGGTGGATCAACAGATCGCCAAAGAAGCGCAAAAAGCCTTCGTCAAACAAGGTCTGAAGATCGAACTGGGCGTGAAGGTCGGTGCGATTAAAACTTCGAAGGCAGGTGTCAGCGTTGCTTATGTTGACGCCAAGGGCGCCGAGCAGGCGTTGGATGTCGACAAGCTCATCATCTCGATTGGCCGTGTGGCTAACACCGTCGGACTCAGTCCGGAGATCGTCGGTCTTGCGCTGGACGAGCGAGGAGCCATCGTGGTGGACGCTGACTGCAAAACCAATTTGCCCAATGTGTGGGCAATTGGCGATGTCGTGCGTGGGCCCATGCTGGCTCACAAGGCCGAAGAAGAGGGCGTCGCGGTTGCTGAGCGAATCGCTGGCCAGCACGGCCATGTCAACTTCAACACTATTCCGTGGGTCATCTACACCCATCCCGAGATCGCATGGGTCGGGCAAACCGAAGAGCAACTCAAGGCTGCGGGTCGGGCTTACAAGTCGGGCAGCTTCCCGTTCCTGGCGAATGGCCGCGCGCGCGCCATGGGCGACACGACTGGTATGGTCAAAATGCTGGCAGATGCCAGCACCGATGAAATTTTAGGCGTTCATATCGTGGGCCCAATGGCCAGTGAACTAATTGCTGAATGCGTGGTCGCGATGGAATTTCGTGCCAGCAGCGAAGACATCGCACGCATTTGCCATGCACACCCTTCGTTGAGCGAAGCGACCAAAGAGGCGGCACTCGCCATCGACAAACGAACGCTGAATTTCTGATTCGTGGGTTCGTTGCTGCCGTCTGACATATCGATTGAGCAGCCCGTCCGGGCGGCTTACGACGCCGAACTGGCTGCCAAGGGTTATGTCAGTGATCCGGCACAGTTGCGTGCAGTGCAAGCCCTGGAGCAGTGTGCGCGCGAGTGGGCTGATTTCAAATCAAGGCGGTCCAACGCGTTGAAAAAACTGATTAACCGCCCAGATGTTCCGCGCGGTGTTTACATGTTTGGGGGGGTTGGACGCGGTAAAAGTTTTCTGATGGACTGCTTTTTCAATGCTGTTCCCCTGAAGCGGAAAGTTCGCTTGCATTTTCACGAGTTCATGCGAGAAGTGCATCGTGAACTGCAGGATCTGAAGGGCACGGTGAATCCGCTCGATGAACTGGGCAAAAGAATTTCCAAGCGATTCCGCCTGATCTGCTTTGATGAATTTCATGTGGCCGACATCACCGACGCCATGATTTTGCATCGCCTGCTGGCGGCACTCTTCGCCAACGGCGTGGGTTTCGTGACGACCTCCAATTTCCACCCCGATGGTCTTTACCCGGATGGACTGCACCGCGATCGAATCCTTCCGGCCATTGAGCTGCTGAAGGACCACTTGGAAGTGTTGAGCGTTGACAACGGGGTCGACTACAGGCGGCGAACGCTGGAGCAAGCCAGGCTGTACCACTGCCCGCTGGGCAAGGCGGCTGACGCTGAAATGACGGTGACCTTTGACCAACTGGCGGAGTCGCACGATGAAGACCCCGTACTGCAGATTGAGGCGCGTCAAATCCGCGCTCGCAGAAAAGCGGGTGGCATCGTCTGGTTCGACTTCAAAACGCTGTGTGGCGGACCAAGATCCCAGAATGACTATCTTGAGCTTGCATCCCAGTTTCACACTGTGATGCTCAGCGATGTGCCGCACATGCCTGTGCGGATGGCGGCTGAGGCCAGGCGCTTTACCTGGTTAATTGACGTGTTGTACGACAGACGAGTCAAACTGGTGATGTCTGCCGCAGTGCTGCCTGAAGCGCTCTACACCGAAGGGCCAATGGTGCATGAGTTTCCGCGTACGGTTTCTCGTCTCAATGAGATGCAGTCGAAAGAGTTTTTGGCGCTCGACAGACGTGTTGTAGACACCTCGTTGACTTAGCATGTTTCTTTGGGCTTCGAGAAGAATTTCAGCATGATCTATCTGTGCTTCAAGTTGCTGGTGGCCGTGGTCTGCTGGGGGCCATTGTTGGCGACGGGGCAGCCGGTGGATACGCTCAACCGGTCGCCAGATGCCGAAACACGACGCGTTGATGCCCAGCGTCTCGCCATCAACAATAAACGCCAGCAAATGGAGTCTGAATTTGCTGCCGAGGACGTCGTTTGTTACCAGCGTTTTGCAGTTAATAAGTGCCTGCGTGATGTCAATGCCAGGCGCATGGCGTCCACGGCGGACCTGCGGCGTCAGGATGTTTTGCTCAACGATCAGGAGCGAAAGCGGCGTGGCGCCGATCAGATGCGGCGTATTGAAGAAAAGCAGGCGGCGGCCGAGCGAGGTGCCAAAGTGTTTTCGCAATATCAGTCGCGCATGCAGGCTGCCGAACAGCGGCGCCAGCAAAAAAAGCCGGGCGCTGATGTAAGCCGCAATGCCGCCAGGGCTGCAGTAGATCGCCTCAGCGCATCCGAAGCTAAAGCCCAGTTGAGGCGGGACAAACAGGCGACTGCACCGCAAGAGACTGCGGAATTCAATGAACGGCAGGTCGCTGCTGAGAAACGCCGCGCCGCCCATGCCAAGCAACAAGCTGCCAAACCGCCGAGCACTTCAAAAAGCCTGCCTGTGCCGCCGTAAGCGACGCGGCTAGGAAATTGGCTCGATTTTGACAATCACCAGCGACAGGTTGTCGCCCGCCTGTTGGGCTCTTGCACGCGCCTTATGAATCAAAAATTCGCTGGCTTCGCGCGGAGACAACATTGTCAGTGCGGAACCAATCTCTTCAGTGCTGAAGTAATGCCATACACCATCACTGCATGCCATAAGCGAGTCGCCGACATTCAATTTCGGAATGATATGGACACCGACAGGCGGTGAATTTTCAGTCCCAAGGCAACCCATCAGGATGTTTGATTGAGGATGTGTATTGGCTTGGTCCTCCGTCAACTCACCTTTGTCGACGAGAGTTTGAACGTAAGAGTGGTCTTTCGTCCTGTGCACCAGCGTCTTGCCATCAAAATGATAGATGCGCGAATCGCCAGTGTGAATCCAGTGGCAGTCCCCGCCCGGATTGATCACAAATGCCGCCAGCGTGCTGTGAGGTTCCTGTTCGGTAGACACTGCAGTGAGCTTGATCACGATGTGCGCTTCTTCAACGATTTGCTCGAGCATATTTGGCGCATCGTCTGTTTCGGGATCGTACCGATCAAACAGCTGTTTAGCCGTCATCATCACCTGATCTGATGCTTTTCGTCCTCCGCTTCGGCCTCCCATGCCGTCTGCAACAATTCCCAACACACAACCAACTGCCCGAGCATGCGTAAGAAAATTGACCTGATCCTGTTGATAGTCCCGATCGCCCTTGTGGATGCCTGTGGAGGCCATGATGCGGTAGCCTTTGGACATTGTTTGTTATGCGCGCCGCAAGGCGTCGTGTGGTGATGTTGATCACCGTATTATCAGAGGAAGACGGGCTAAACAAAAAAACATCGGTGCGAAATGCGCGAGGTTTGATCTTTGCACCACGCTAGACAGCGTGCTGGCGTGTCAGTGTTGCAGGATAGGTTGCTTTATGAATGAATTGGTAGTGCCTTGGGTTGTCGCACGTCGTATAAAAGGGCGTAGGGCATGAGTTTGGTTGACGAGGTCACGGAGGCTTTCGGATCAGCCGGTGTCCTTTCGCAAAAAACAGAGCATTTCGTTGCGCGTTCGGGGCAGGTGCAAATGGCGGTTGCGGTTTCTGAGGCCATCGAAGGTGCTTATCCCCTGGTGGTGGAAGCTAGCACTGGTGTGGGGAAGACTTACTCCTACCTGGTGCCGGCGTTACTTAGCGGAGAACGGGTTTTGGTCTCCACAGCGACCAAGGCGCTGCAGGATCAGCTGTTTGGCCGGGATTTGCCGCGGTTGACAGCCGTGCTTGGCGTGGCGGTCAACGCTGCATTGCTCAAGGGGCGTGCCAGCTATCTTTGCCTGCATCGCATGCAACAGGCACGACACGAGCCCAGATTGCCAGACGGCGTGTCGCTTCGCGCTCTTGCAAAGGTCGAAGAATGGTCAACAGCAACAGTCACAGGTGACCTCGCAGAACTGGCTGGGCTTGACGAGCGCTCACCACTTATCCCCCTGATCACGTCCACGCGAGAAAACTGCCTGGGCGCTCAATGCCCCCGCTACCGTGCCTGCCACGTTAATCTTGCTCGACGTGAAGCCATGGCAGCCGATATTGTGGTGATCAATCACCACCTGTTTTTTGCAGACCTTGCTGTGCGGGAGTCTGGTGTGGCCGAGCTGTTGCCGTCGGTTCGTATCGCCATTTTTGACGAAGCTCACCAGATCAATGAAACCGGCATTCAGTTTTTAGGAGCCAACCTGACCACAGGGCAAGTATTGGATTTTGCCAGGGACATGTTGGCCGCTGGCTTGCAGCTGGCGCGAGGCCTTGTGGATTGGCAGGCGGTTGCCAGCGCAATCGAACTGGCTGCAAGGCAGCTCAGGCTTTGCGTGGGTCGCCAGGCGCCCGGTGCAAAACTCCGATGGACAGATGACGCACCAGAATCTGTGCTGCCAGCAGACTGGCATGAAGCACTGAAGGCTGTGTTGGATGCCTGCGTCGATGCGGGGGACCAAATCGCCACTGTCAGCGAGATCGCTCCCGACTTCGTGCGTCTTCAAGAACGTGCTGTACAGCTGGTCGAGCGTGCCAGCCGCTTCATGATCCCCAGCGAACCAGGGTTCGTCCGGTGGGCAGACGTTGGCTCACAACTGCGTTTAGTGGAGTCGCCATTGGACATTTCCAAAGCGGTCAAAGAAAAAATGTTGGGTACGCCTGACGGTGCAGCCAAGACCTGGATTTTTACGTCGGCAACACTCGGCGATAACGAGCAATTGACTTGGTTTACCGAGCCGTGCGGGCTGTCCGAGGCAAAAACACTGCGCGTTGGCAGTCCATTCAACTATAAGGTACAGGCAGCACTTTATATTCCGCGAGATTTCCCAAAGCCAGGGGATCCTGCCCATTCGCAGCAGGTCGCCATGTCCACCGCGCGCTGGGTCAAGGCGCTGGGCGGTCGCACCATGGTGCTGACCACCACACTGCGTGCGCTTCGCGCTATTGCAGACACGTTGCAGGAGGTGCTGGGCGATGCCGCCGGTATCGACGTGCTGATGCAGGGAGCAATGCCGAAACGCCAACTGATCGAGAGATTTCGACTCGGTGCAACGGACGGCCGAAATGGATGTGTGCTGGTGGCATCGGCTTCATTTTGGGAAGGTATCGATGTGCCTGGCGATGCGTTGCAATTGGTGGTCATCGACAAGTTGCCATTTCCTGCGCTCAACGACCCGTTGGCGGAGGCGCGTTCCAAACGAATTGAGTCGGAAGGGCGCAGCGCATTCAACGAATTTTTTCTGCCCGAAGCTGCGGTGGCACTGAAACAAGGCGCAGGTCGCCTCATCAGACGCGAGACGGACCGGGGCATTTTGGTCGTTTGCGATGTTCGCCTGACGACCATGGGCTACGGGCGCCGTCTTATCAGAGCGCTACCACCCATGCAACTGCTACAAGACGAAAGTCAAATGGCGCTGAAGCTGGCGCAACTTACCAAAACTTGTACCACGGCTTGTCAATCGCCTTGAAGCCGCCCGTCATGTAGGCACTCGCAGGATAGGTTTTCTCCATGATGCGCCGTGTGTCGTCTCTGAGGGCGGCCATGTCGAGCGCCTCATACGACTTGAGCAGCACGTAGGTTGCTTCTTCGAGGGCGGGAACGTCGCGGTAATCGGCGATAGCAGTTTGTGCGCGATTGATGGCTGCAATGTACGCACCGCGGGAATAATAGTAACGTGCCACATTGACTTCTGACTGCGCCAGCGAGTTGACGATGTAGGTCATCCGCAGTTTGGCGTCAGGGGTGTAACGTGAATCGGGAAACCGGGACACAAGCTCGCGAAATGACTCAAACGACTCTTTGGCTGCCTTCTGATCGCGCTCGGATAAATCCTGACGGGAGATAAAGCTGAAAAGCCCGAGGTTGTCATTGAAGTTGACCAGCCCTTTCAGGTAGTAGGCGTAATCCAGCGCCGCACTGGCGGGGTGCAGTTTGATAAACCGGTCGAGCGTTGCAATTGCCTGAGCCTGTTCACCACCTTTGTACTGGGCGAACGCTTTGTCCAGTTGGGCTTGCTGGGCCAGCGGCGTGCCTGCGGCGCGGCCTTCCAACTTTTCGTACAGCGGAATGGCTTTGTCATAGGCCCCCGAGCCGGCTTCGTCTTTGGCTTCAGCGTAAATGCGGTTAGGGCTCCAGTTCGCGGTGCGGTCGGTTGGCGCGGTTGTCCCGCATCCTGTCGCCGTCATGCAAGCCATGCCCACCGCTGCAATCAGCGTCAGTGCCCTTGAAGCCGCCGATAATTTGGAAACTAACATGTCGATCAACCTTCCTGTGACTTGCTCTGAATCTATGCTTTCAATTATATCGGCCCCATCCAGCGCAGGCGGGGCACGGCTCGACCTCGCGGAAGAGCTGGACGACTCCGCCAACGTGGAGCTTCGCGATATCGTTTTACCCAT
The DNA here is from genome assembly GCA_031363755.1 of Polaromonas sp. Taxonomy (GTDB): domain Bacteria; phylum Pseudomonadota; class Gammaproteobacteria; order Burkholderiales; family Burkholderiaceae_C; genus Polaromonas. The sequence continues at coordinate 27,470 of JANLUZ010000118.1, read as the reverse complement.
CAACGCGCATGCCAGTCGGCTTGATCGCGCCCTGGCAGAGTCGGTGCCAGAGTTTTCGCGAAGTTACTTGCAGCAGCTGATAGAGGGCGGTAGTGTCACGATCAGCGGCGCTGTCGTGACCAAGGTATCGACCCGCGTGAAGGCCGGCCAGCAGCTGCGCGTTGAGCTCAAGCCAACGCCACAAAGTCGGGCTTTCAAGCCCGAAGACTTGGCGCTTGATGTCGTTTTTGAAGACGACTATTTGCTGGTAATCAACAAGCGCGCCGGGCTGGTGGTTCACCCGGCCCCCGGAAACTGGCAGGGAACCTTGCTCAACGGTTTGATGGGCCGCGACAGCCAAGCGGGCTTCATGCCACGTGCAGGTATCGTGCATCGGTTGGACAAAGACACCAGCGGCCTGATGGTGGTGGCCAAGCAGCGTCAGACCATGGATCAGCTGGTGGCCATGATTGCAGCGCGCGACGTGAGCCGCGAGTACCTGGCGTTGGGCCATGGGCGATGGACAGGCAGCAAGAATCGATTGGTCGACTTCCCCATCGGTCGTGACCCACGCAACCGGTTGCGAATGTCAGTGGTTGATCTTGAAAAAAATGCGGGCAAGCTGGCGTCAACCCGCGTCAGCCTGGAACAGACCGACGACGCGTTTTGCCTAGTGCGATGTAAGTTGCACACCGGCAGAACCCATCAGATTCGGGTCCATATGGCTGAAATTGGGCATCCGCTGGTGGGTGATGAAACCTATGGCGGTCGTGTTGTGCTTGCCATGGCCCGGCAAGCGCTGCATGCCTGCCGACTGGCGTTTGTGCACCCCAACACCGGGGAACCACTGGTTTTCACGTCCGAACCGCCGCAGGACATGCAGGCCGCCTTTGCTTCGAGGGGCCTGCATTACAATACGGGCGACACTTAGGTCGCTCCCGAGCCGTTTTTTGCATCCTTTTGCAGCTGGCGCCATCGCCCCGCACCAGCATTACGCACCCTTTTTACCGAATTGCGCTGTATGGCGACCCCTCGGAAGTCTTTCATATGAACACGACCGATGCGAAACGCGTCGTCGAAACTGCCCTGATCTGTGCGCAGCAGCCGTTGACGTTGCGTGAGCTGGGTGTTTTATTTGACGGCGCACTCACGACCGACACCGTCAAATTGGTGCTTGATGAATTAAAAAACGAATGGGCGGAACGAGGCTTAGAGCTGGTGGCAGTGGCGAGTGGCTGGCGGTTTCAGAGCCGACCGGAAATGGGTGATTTTCTGGACCGCCTGAACCCCGAGAAGCCACCGCGCTACAGCCGAGCTGTGCTGGAAACCCTGGCGATCGTCGCGTATCGCCAACCTGTTACCCGTGGCGACATGGAAGACATCCGCGGTGTGACGATCAACAGCCTGATCCTCAAGCAGCTCGAAGACAGGGGTTGGGTCGACGTGATTGGTCACCGGGAAACCGTTGGACGGCCAGCCTTGTACGCCACAACGCGTCAATTTTTAGATGATCTGGGTGTTGCGTCGCTGGACCAGCTGCCCTTGATGAATGGCCAGGATGGCCAAGCGGTCTTGCTTGAGCAAATCGAGTTTGGTCTTTCAAACAACCCGGCGCTGGCCGAACTTGCACCCCCAGAGCCGACGGGCGGGGCAGAACAATTCAACGGAACACCATGAGCTCAAACCACCCCTCAGGCGACGATACCGCTCCAACCGCTGGTCTTCGGGCTGCTGACAGCGAGAATTCGGCATCAAATACGCCTGTGGTCCAGGTAATCAATGCCTCCGATGCTATTGATTTGAGAGCTAACTTGGGTGTTTCTATTTCAGGTTTGGCCGACGCCGCGACAGCACAGGGCAACAATCACCGCGGCGTCAATGCGTCGACGATTCAGTTCGAAGACGTTGTGACCGGTCAGTTTGATGCCGAAGAAGCCGACCCCGACCTCGCGTCAACGCTCAAGCTGTCCAAGCGGGTGTTGTTGCCGCAGGCCGAGTCGCCAAAGCTGCACAAGGTTCTGGCGCAAGCCGGACTGGGGTCTCGGCTGGAAATGGAGCAGCTCATTGTGGAAGGGCGTATTTCGGTCAACGCCGAGCCCGCACACATCGGCCAGCGTATTCAGTTCGGTGACAACGTCAAGATCAACGGCAAACCAGTGCGCATTCGCATCGACGCGCCGCCCCCGCGTGTGATTGCTTATCACAAGCCAGCAGGCGAAGTCGTCACCCACGACGACCCGCAGAATCGGCCAACCGTGTTTCGTCGGCTGCCGAAATTGTTCCAGGGCAAGTGGCAATCGGTGGGCCGTCTTGATTTGAACACCGAGGGTCTTTTGCTTCTGACCAGTTCGGGTGAACTGGCCAATCGTTTGATGCATCCGCGCTTTGGTCTGGAGCGTGAATACGCGGTTCGGGTGTTGGGCGCGCTGACCAACGACGAGAAGAAAAAGCTCCTCGAAGGCGTGACGCTTGACGACGGTGTGGCGCAGTTCGGCTCTATTGAGGCTGGCGGCGGTGAAGGCGCCAATTGCTGGTACCGCGTGACGATTTCCGAAGGCCGTAACCGTGAGGTACGCCGGATGTTCGAAGCGGTGGGCCACGCCGTGAGCCGCCTCATCAGGATCCGCTATGGGGCGATGCTTTTGCCACGCGGCCTTAAGCGTGGGGCGTTTGTCGAACTCGATGACCGCGACATTGATGCTTTGACCAGCGCAGCGGGTCGCGCTGAAGCGCGTGGTCTGGCGCAACAAACTGACGAGTTGCAAGATGACGCCACCCCCGTGTCGACCAACGACAACGCACCCCAGCGCGGGTCCCGGCGCGGCAGCGCTGCGCCTTCTGTACCGCGCAGCGCAAGCCGTGGCCCACAGCGCCCGCCGCCAGTAGGCGATGGACGCGCGCCAGCACCGCGAGGCCGTGGCCCAGGTGCGCTCGCTCCCCGAGGTCGTGACGAGCGTAGAACGCGCACTGGTTCGACCGCTGTTGGCAACCAGCCCGATCCGATGAAAACCTCGTTTGGCTACATCGGGGCCGACACCTTTACCCGGCAACGCCAGGAGCAGGGTCAGCGTCGGCAGGACAATGGCAACACCGGTCCGTCGGGCGCGCCACGCAGTGGGCCCAGTACCAAGTTCGGCTCAGGTCGGAGCGGGAACAACAACGCCGGCGGCAGTCGTGGTGGCAACCGTGGCGGTGGCCGCTGATCATCACACGCTGCCGGGCGGTTGCGGGTTTTAGACTGCGTCGATTCTGTTCAGGGTTGTAGCGCCGGGCACCTGTGTGCAGCGTCTGTAGCGGGTTAAAATCCGAGGTTGTCCCAAAGGCATCCATAAGGCCCAGAATTTCCGGGCCATTCGACATTTAATTTCAAAACTCAAAGGAAAACTCATGGCCATCGAACAAACACTCTCCATCATCAAGCCAGACGCCGTCGCCAAGAACGTCATCGGTCAAATCTATGCCCGTTTCGAAGCCGCCGGCCTGAAGGTGGTCGCTGCACGCATGGCCCATTTGTCGCAAAGCGAAGCCGAGGCGTTCTACGCCGTTCACAAGGCCCGTCCTTTCTTCAAGGACCTCGTGTCGTTCATGATCTCCGGCCCCGTGATGATCCAGGCGTTGGAAGGCGAAGGCGCTGTTCTGAAAAACCGTGACCTGATGGGTGCGACTGACCCGAAGAAGGCCGATGCCGGCACCATCCGCGCTGACTTCGCTGACAGCATCGACGCGAACGCTGTTCACGGCTCGGATGCTGTTGACACCGCGAAAGCTGAGATCGCTTTCTTTTTCCCTGGTATGAACGTTTATAGCCGCTGAACATGCGTGCTCCCGCGATGCAACACCGGTCTTCAGGGACAAGTTGCGCGCGGGGTTATCCCGTCCGGACGAACGCATCATGACGACCAACCTGCTCGATTTCGATCTTGACGGTTTAGCTGCGTTTTGCGAGCAGTTGGGCGAAAAGCGCTTTCGCGCCACGCAGTTGTTCCGCTGGATTCACCAGCGTGGTGCGGCGCGGTTCGACGACATGACCGACCTGGCCAAGTCGCTGCGGCAAAAGCTCGCTGGCGCGGCGCATGTCACCGCGCTGAAAGTGGTGTCGCGCCATGATTCTGCCGACGGCACCATCAAGTGGCTGTTTGACGTGGGCGCTGGCGATGTGATTGAAACCGTGTTCATCCCGGAATCCGACCGCGGAACGCTGTGTATTTCGTCCCAAGCCGGTTGCGCTGTGGGATGCCGTTTTTGCTCCACAGGGCACCAGGGCTTCAGTCGCAACCTGACAACCGGTGAAATTGTGGCGCAGCTGTGGTTTGCCGAACATTTTTTACGAACTCATCTTGGCCGCTCCGACCGCGTCATCTCCAACGTGGTGATGATGGGCATGGGCGAGCCGCTTCAAAATTACAGCCAGTTGCTGCCGGCACTTAAGGTCATGCTGGACGACCACGGCTACGGCTTGTCGCGCCGACGTGTGACGGTGTCAACTTCAGGCGTGGTGCCCATGATGGACCGCCTTGGCAACGACTGCCCGGTGGCGCTTGCGGTGTCGTTGCATGCTCCGTTCGATGATTTGCGCGACAGCCTGGTGCCGTTGAACAAGAAGTATCCGATTGCCGAGCTGCTGGAGGCCTGTGTGCGCTACCAAGAGTTTGCCCCCCGGGACTTCATCACCTTTGAGTACTGCATGCTGGACGGCGTGAATGACCAACCAGCGCATGCGCAGGAACTGGTCGCTTTGATGCGCCGCCACGGCGCAGCCGGTCTGGGCTGCAAATTCAACCTGATCCCTTTCAACCCTTTCCCGGCTTCGGGTTTGCGGCGCTCTGATATGGCGCAGGTCAGTGTGTTTGCCAAAATTTTGTTGGACGCGGGCATCGTGACCACCGTTCGCAAAACCCGCGGTGACGACATCGACGCAGCCTGCGGCCAACTCGCTGGTGATGTGCAGGACCGCACCGGGGTTGACCGGCGCATCGCGGCACAGCGCCAAGGTATGCTCAAAGGCATCAAAGTCGTTGTGTCCCAAGAGGCCCATTCATGAAATTTTCCGTTGGTGCAGATCGGCTGGTCATCAGCCTGCCCTCACGCTGGCTCGCGTTAGTTTCGTCGCTGGCGTTACCGGCCTTGCTGGTAGCTACAGGTTTGGCTGGCTTGGGCGGCTGTGCAAGCAACCAGAGCGCGACGTCGGTGTCAGCGTCAGACCGACCCGACCTCGTCACCGCCTCAGATGAACCTGATGTTCGTCGCCGCGCGCGCCTGCGCCTTGAGCTGGCCAGCTCCTATTTCGAGCAGGGACAGACCACTGTGGCGCTGGATGAAATCAAGAAGTCGCTGGCTACTGACCCGGGCTTTGCCGACGCCTACAACCTGCGCGGTTTGGTGTACATGCGCCTGAACGACATTGCGTTGGCAGAAGACAGCTTCAAGCAGGCGCTGTCACTGAGCAACCGCAGCGCCGATGTGGCACACAACTACGGGTGGATGCTGTGCCAGCAGTCACGCTATGCCGAGTCGAACGCCCAGTTTGCGCAAGCGGCCAACAACCCAACCTACCAAGGCAAGGCGAGAACACTGATGGTGCAGGGTGTCTGCCAGGTACGAGCCGGCCAGACTGCCGAGGCCGAACGCACTTTGCTTCAGTCCTACGAGCTTGACCCCAACAACCCGGTCACGGGCTACAACCTTGCCAGCGTGTTGTTTGCTCGGGGCGACTTCACCCGCGCCCAGTTTTACATTCGCCGGCTCAACAACAGCGAGCTGGCCAATGCGGAGACCCTGTGGCTTGGCATCAAAACAGAGCGCAACCTGAACAACCGCGCCGCCGCAGCCCAATTGGCTGACCAGCTCAAAAAGCGGTTTGCGCAATCTGCACAGGCTGCGTCTTTTGACAAAGGCAGCTTTAATGATTGAGAACCTGTCGCAGTCGGCTGGTGCGGACGAAACAAGCCTGTCGGGCATCCACAGCGCTGCGGCGCAGCACGGGCAATCGCCGGACCGGATCACTGCTGGCATGGTGCTCAGAGGCGCTCGCGAGGCCGCTGGCCTGCACATCGCCGCGCTGGCTGTGGCCTTGAAGGTGCCTGTCAAAAAACTCGAAGCGCTGGAGACGGACCGGCACGATTTGCTGCCCGACATGGTGTTTGTGCGCGCGCTGGCATCCAGCGTGTGTCGCAACCTAAAAATCGATTCCGCACCTGTGCTCGAACTCCTGCCGCATTCTGGACGGCCCACATTCAGCCCCGTGCCCGCTGCTGTGCAGGCCTCGTTCAGTGCCTATCAACCTGCGGCCAAGCCAACGAGCCGGGCTGCCATATCGGCGCCGGCCGCTGTCGGCGGTTTGTTGCTGGTGATCGGCGCTGCCGTGCTGGTATTGCTGCCGTCGATTCGTGAAACATTGACGTCGTCCGGCTGGGCCGGGCACGCCAAAGACACAGTTTTGCAAGCGGTGGGTCGTTTGGCCACGCCTAACGCCAAACCGCCGTCGGCCGCCGATGCGGGCGCCGAACCGCCGGTTCCAGGCATCAACGAGGTTACCGGTCCTAAAGCGGTCACAGAGGTGCCGGGCAACAACACACCTACCGCCGACGCTTCCGCACTGACACCTTCGCCACAACTGGTGTCGCCCCGTCCAGATACAGCGGCTGCTGGGGCTGCCCCCGCGTCGGCAGCTAAGTCAACGGCCAGCGCTGCACCGGCGGCGCTGAAAAGCGCTCCGGACCTGGCTGTCACGGACGCCCTGGTGACTTTCAGCGCCACGACACAGCCTTCCTGGGTTAAGGTCACGGATTCCAAGGGTGCGGTGGTGCTCAGCCGCACAATCGCGCCCGGCGAGCAGGTCGCCGCCTCCGGCGCGCTGCCGCTCGTCGTCATCGTGGGGCGCGCTGACGCTACGCGCGTGCAGGTACGCGGTGTCGCATTTGACCTCGCCGCGTACGCCAAAGAAAACGTCGCTAAATTCGAGGTGAAATAGTGGAGTCACAACCAACCTTCGCCATTCAATCTTCCCAGCCGATCCCTTCCGCATGGCCCCTGGCACGGCGTTCGGCGCAGGCGCAGGTGGTGTGGGGTTCGCGCGTTGTCACGGTGGGCGGCGACGCTCCCGTGCGCATCCAGTCCATGACCAACACCGACACGGTCGATGTGATTGGCACCGCCATTCAAGTCAAAGAGCTTGCGATTGCCGGCTCGGAGATGGTGCGCATTACGGTCAACACGCCCGAGGCAGCCCAGGCCGTGCCCTACGTGCGCGAACAACTCGACCGCATGGGCATTGACGTGCCCTTGATCGGCGACTTCCACTACAACGGCCACCGCTTGCTGTCCGACTATCCGGCCTGCGCCGAGGCGCTGTCCAAGTACCGCATCAACCCTGGCAATGTCGGCAAGGGCGACAAACACGACAAGCAGTTTGGCCAGATGATTGACGCGGCCATGCGCTGGAACAAACCAGTTCGCATCGGGGTGAATTGGGGCAGCCTGGACCAGGAACTCCTCGCCAGCCTGATGGATGAAAACAGTGCCCGCAGCACGCCCTGGGATGCCAAACAGGTCATGTACGAAGCCTTGATCACCTCCGCGATTGACTCCGCACACCGCGCGGAAGTGATGGCATGGCGGCGAGCCAGATCATCTTGTCCTGCAAGGTCAGTGGCGTGCAGGACCTGATCTCGGTCTACCGCGAACTAGCCAGGCGCACGCGGCATGCGCTGCATTTGGGCTTGACGGAAGCGGGTATGGGCACCAAAGGCACGGTGGCGTCTGCAGCGGCCTTGTCGATTTTGCTGCAAGAAGGCATTGGCGACACGATTCGCGTGTCGCTCACGCCGCAGCCGGGCGAGGCCCGCACGCAGGAAGTCGTGATCGCGTCGGAAATCATCCAGGCGCTCGGTTTGCGCAATTTTGTGCCCAGCGTGACGGCGTGCCCCGGCTGCGGCCGCACCACCAGCACCACATTTCAGGAACTGGCCAAACAAATCGACGATTTCCTGCGGGCGCAAATGCCGGTGTGGCGCAAGCAGTATCCGGGTGTCGAGTCCATGAAAGTCGCTGTGATGGGCTGCATCGTCAACGGCCCGGGCGAAAGCAAGCATGCCGACATCGGCATCAGCCTGCCAGGCTCCGGTGAAACACCTGCGGCGCCGGTGTTCATTGACGGTGAAAAGCGCCTGACGCTGCGCGGCGACGACATCGCCCGCGAATTTCAGGTCATCGTCGAGAACTACATCGAAAAGCGCTTTGGAGCCGCCCAGGCCGTTTGAAGGCGTATTTTGGGCTGTTGGCGCACAAATTTCAATCAAATAGGCAGCTAGCCCAGGTATTTACTATCTGGACTGCTCTCTTTTAAATAGCAAGCAATTTCATGGCTGATAAATTGGCTGCCGTCAAAGGCATGAACGACATCCTGCCGCCGGATTCGGCGCGCTGGGAGTGGCTCGAGGACACCGTGCGCTCGCTGATGGCGCGCTCGGCCTATCGCAACATCCGCACGCCAATTTTGGAGCCTACCGCGCTGTTCGTGCGTGGCACTGGCGAGACCACTGACATCGTGGAAAAGGAGATGTACTCCTTTGAAGATCGCCTTAACGGCGAGCAACTCACGCTGCGCCCCGAAAATACGCCCGGCGTGGTGCGCGCGGCCATCCAGCACAACCTGACGTACGACGGCGGCAAGCGGCTGTACTACATGGGTCCGATGTTTCGTCACGAGCGCCCCCAGCGCGGGCGCTACCGGCAGTTCTACCAACTCGGCGCGGAAGCCCTGGGGTTCTCTGGGCCCGAGGTGGACGCCGAACTGATGCTGCTGGCCCACGGCCTTTTTGCCGATCTGGGACTTCGTAATGTGCGTGTCGAGCTCAACAGCTTGGGCGTGCCCGCCGAGCGCCAAGCCCACCGAACCGCCTTGATCGCGTACTTTGAGCAGCACGCAGAGCTGTTGGATACCGACGCCCAGCGTCGGCTCAGTACCAACCCACTGCGCATTCTCGACACCAAAAACCCCGCCATGCAGGCCATGGTGCAGGGCGCGCCACAGCTGCTCAACTTCTTGGGCGACGCCTCGCTCAAGCATCTGGACACCGTGCAATCTTTGCTCACGGCTTGCGGCGTGGAGTGGCGCGTCAATCCGCGGTTGGTGCGCGGCCTGGACTACTATAGCCACACGGTGTTTGAGTTCATCACCGATGAGCTGGGTGCCCAGGGCACACTATGTGGCGGCGGTCGGTATGACGGCCTGTTCGAGCTTCTGGGCGGCAAGCCCACGCCGGCCGTGGGCTGGGGCATGGGCATGGAGCGCGTGCTGGAGCTGATCAAGGAGCAGGGTGCCGAGTTGCCGGTATCCAGGCCGGACGCTTACGCCGTGATCCCCGAGGCGCAGTCGCTGGCGGTGGTCATGCCTGTGCTGCAGGTACTTCGCCAGGCCGGTGTGCAGGTCCAGATGCATGCTGCTGGCAGCGATGGCTTTGGCAGCATGAAGTCGCAGTTTAAAAAAGCCGATAACAGCGGAGCCCGCTACGCCCTGATTTTTGGCGCCGATGAGCTCGCCACTGGCCACGTCGCGGTCAAAGCGTTGCGGACAGGCCAAATTGCGTCGGAAGACGCGGTCGCTGCGCAAACCCGTCACCCCCTGGCCGACCCTCTTGCGTGGGCTGCGATCCTGCGCACTTAATCGTGGGTACCGCCCTCTACAATCGGGCGCTTCCGCCACCGCCTCTTCACATGCGCTTACGACGCGCCCTTTAGCATCTAATTATGGCCAAACACCTCGACCTCGAACAGCAGGAACAACTCGATGAAATCAAGCATTTCTGGAAGCAATACGGCAATCTAATCACTTGGGTATTGATCGCGGTCTTCGGAGGCGTCGCCGCCTGGAATGGTTACCAGTACTGGCAGCGCAGCCAAGCGGCGCAGGCGTCGCAGATGTATGACGAGGTAGACCGCGCGGTGCAGGGCGGTGATGTCGCCCGAATTGAACGTGCATTGGCCGACATGAACCAGCGTTTTGCCAGCACGTCGTACGCCCAGCAGGCGGGTTTGCTCGCTGCCAAAAGCTTTCACGACAAAGGCAACCTGGACGCCGCCAGCGCCGCGTTGTCGGCGGTGGTCGACAAGTCCTCTGATGACGGCTACAAGGCCATCGCGCGTCTTCGATTGTCGGGGTTGTTGATCGAGAAAAAATCGTACGACGCGGCGCTTAAGGCCCTTGAGGCGCCGTTTCCCCCCGCGTTTTCCGGTCTTGCCGAAGACCGCCGGGGTGATCTTCTGGCGCTGCAAGGAAAAAAAACCGAGGCGCGGGCGGAGTACGAAAAAGCCTACAAGTCGTTTGACGAACGCGCTGATTACCGCCGCCTGGTGGAGGTCAAACTCAATGCACTCGGCGGCAGTTCACAGGCGGCTGTTGTTCCATCCAAAGTTGAGGAAAAACAATGATGAATCGGTTTTTTCAGGGTTTTGGGGCTGTAGCCAAAGTAAATACTGCCTGTGCAGCTATTTTTTCCGTAGCAGCGCTGGTGGTTCTGACAGCCTGCTCCAGCGGCAGCAAGCGCCCGCAGCCGGCTGAATTGACGGCGGTGACGCCTCTGGTCGCGGCCGCACAGATTTGGACCTCCCGTGTCGGTGCTGTGACTTTTCCGCTGCAACCGGGCGTGGCCAACAACACCGTGTCACTGGCCAGTGACGACGGAACGGTGGCGATGCTGGACACCCTAACCGGTCGCGACATCTGGCGCACGACGCTTGCCACGCCAATTTCCGCCGGTGTGGGCAGCGACGGCGTCACTGCCGCAGTGGTGACCAAGGCGAACGAGCTGGTGACGCTGCGCGATGGACGTGAACTGTGGCGTCAGAAACTGATTTCACAAACATTCTCCGCGCCCTTCGTGGCGGGCGGACGCGTCTTTGTACTGGCTGCTGATCGCTCCATCAATGCGTTTGATGGCGAAACCGGCCGCAAGCTGTGGACGCAACAGCGACCTAACGAGCCGCTGGTGCTCAAGCAGGGCGGCGTGATGCTGGCGGTGGGTGACACGCTGGTGGTCGGTCTTGCTGGCAGGCTGGCCGGGTTGAACCCGCTCAACGGCAGCATCCGCTGGGAATCCCCGCTGGCCACGCCTCGCGGCATCAATGACGTCGAGCGGCTCGTAGATCTGGTCGGCGGTATTTACCGCGAAGGCGACACCGTGTGCGCCCGTGCTTTTCAGGCCAGTATCGGCTGCGTCAATGCAGTACGCGGCACGCTGCTGTGGACCAAACCCGCCAATGGTGTTCGGGGCATCGGTGGCGACGCTCGCCTGCTTTTCGGCGCTGAGTCCGATGGCAACCTGATCGCCCTGAAACTGGCCGACGGTGAGAAAGCCTGGTCGACCGACCGCCTGCGCTACCGCAGCCTGAGCGCGCCTGTCGTGGCAGGCCGGTCTGTGGTGGTGGGCGACTCGCTGGGCTTTCTGCACCTGCTGTCGCGTGACGACGGCAGCCTGCTGAACCGCCTGACGACGGACGGCTCGGCGATTTCCGTCAATCCGGTTGTGAGCGGTAAAACGATGGTTGTGGTGACGCGCAACGGCGGTGTTTTCGGCTACCAGCCCGAGTAAGCCTCATGGACTCGAGGGCGCGCTTGTGATGTCGCCCGCTAGAGCCAGCGCCAGCGACGCCTTTCGTGAAACGATGATTGATACCTGATTCATGAAGCCTGTAATTGCCCTGGTAGGGCGCCCCAATGTCGGCAAGTCGACCCTGTTCAACCGCCTGACCAAAACGCGGGATGCGATCGTGGCCGACTTCGCCGGGCTGACGCGCGACCGTCACTACGGCAATGGCAAGCTCGGCCTGCACGAGTACATCGTGATCGACACCGGTGGTTTTGAGCCGGATGCGATCAGCGGCATCTACAAGGAAATGGCGCGCCAAACCCGTCAAGCCGTGGCCGAAGCCGATGTGGTGGTGTTTGTGGTGGATGCGCGCGCTGGCGTCAGCGCTCAGGACCATGACATTGCCAAGTACCTGCGTAAGCTGGGCAAGCCCACCGTGTTGACCGCCAACAAGGCCGAAGGCATGACCGACGGTGTGAAGTCAGCCGAATTTTTCGAGCTTGGTCTGGGCGAGGTGCTGGCCGTGTCGGCAGCACACGGCCAGGGCATGCGCACCCTGGTGGACATGGCGTTGGCGCCGCTCAACCTGCCGGAGCCGGGGGAGGAGGTCGAACCGCAAAACCCCGGCATCATCAAGTTGGCGGTCGCTGGCCGGCCCAACGTCGGCAAGTCCACCTTGATCAACACCTGGCTGGGCGAGGAGCGCTTGGTAGCGTTTGATCTTCCTGGCACCACACGAGACGCCATTTCGGTGCCGTTCGAACGCGACGGCCAGATGTTCGAGTTGATCGACACTGCCGGTTTGCGCCGCAAGGGCAAGGTGTTCGAGGCGATCGAGAAATTCTCCGTTGTCAAAACATTGCAGGCGATCGAAAGCGCCAATGTCGTGCTGTTGCTGCTGGACGCGACACAGGGCGTGACCGACCAGGACGCCCATATCGCGGGCTACATTTTGGAAAGTGGCCGCGCAGTCGTTGTGGCTATTAACAAGTGGGACGCGGTGGATGCGTATCAGCGCGAAATCGTCCAGCGGTCCATCGAAACCCGGCTGGCTTTCTTGAAGTTTGCAGCCATCCACAATATTTCGGCCATCAAGCGGCAAGGCCTAGCGCCGGTGTGGAAATCCATTGCGCAGGCCCATGCATCGGCCAACCGAAAGATGTCCACACCGATTCTCACGCGCTTGCTACTGGAAGCGGTTCAATTCCAGCAGCCGCAGCGCTCCGGTGTGTTCCGCCCCAAGCTGCGTTATGCCCATCAGGGCGGCATGAATCCACCCATCATCGTCATTCACGGCAATTCTCTGGATCATGTTACCGAGTCGTACAAGCGCTATCTGGAAGGGCGTTTCCGAAAGGAGTTCGATCTGGTCGGAACACCCTTGCGCATCCAGATAAAGAGCAGCCACAACCCCTTCACAGATAAGGAATAGCTCTCGGACTACGTAAAAGCAAGCTCCTTCGTGGTACGGTCAAGGCTTATTAACTTTTTGAACACGGACGATATCGTGAGCAATAACAAAGGCCAGCTCTTGCAGGATCCATTTCTCAACACGCTGCGTCGTGAGCATGTTCCTGTTTCCATCTACCTTGTCAACGGCATCAAGCTGCAAGGTCAAATCGAGTCTTTTGACCAGTATGTCGTGTTGCTTCGTAACACCGTGACGCAAATGGTCTACAAGCACGCGATTTCGACCATTGTGCCGGGCCGCGCGGTGACGTTTTCGACCGGCGAAGCCGAAGAAAGCCCAGCCAGCTGAGTTCCTACGACGACCCCAACCGAAGCAAGCCACTCACCATTCTGGTGGGTGTCGATTTGGGGAAGGCCAACTTCGATGGCGAATTGATCGAACTTGGCTTGCTCGCTGAAACCGCCGGCCTCAAACCGGTAGCACGTGTCACCTGCAAGCGCAGGGCGCCTGATGCTGCCTTGTTCATTGGCAGCGGCAAGGCGGACGAAATCAAAATGTTGGCGCTTGAAGTTGGCGCTACCGAAGTCTTGTTTGACCAGTCTCTCAGCCCCGCGCAGCAACGTAACTTGGAGCGTGCTCTTGTGTTACCGGTGAATGACCGTACGCTGCTTATTCTTGAAATTTTTGCGCAGCGCGCGCGCAGCCACGAGGGCAAACTTCAGGTAGAGCTTGCGCGACTCCAGTACGCTTCAACGCGTCTGGTGCGTCGATGGTCTCATCTTGAGCGACAAACCGGTGGCGCGGGTGTGCGCGGTGGTCCGGGTGAAAAGCAAATCGAGCTCGACAAACGCATGATTGGCGAGGCGATCAAGCGAACCAAGGAGCGTTTGTCCAAGGTCAAGAAACAGCGCCAGACCCAGCGCAAGCAGCGTGACCGTCGGAACGCTTTCGCGATGTCTCTGGTGGGCTACACCAACGCTGGCAAGTCGAGTGTGTTCAACGCGCTGGTCAAAGCCCGCGCGTACGCGGCCGACCAGTTGTTTGCAACGCTGGATACCACCACGCGTCAGCTCTACCTTGGCGAGTCGGCGCGGTCGGTGTCCCTGTCGGACACCGTTGGCTTTATTCGCGACTTGCCGCATGGGTTGATTGACGCGTTTGCGGCCACGTTGCAAGAAGCTGCCGATGCTGATTTGCTGCTGCATGTGGTGGACGGCGCCAACCCGGACTATCTCGAGCAGATTGAGCAGGTTCAGCGCGTACTGGAAGAAATTGGCGCTGCCGACGTGCCGCAAATACTCGTTTTCAACAAGCTTGACGCCATTGAAATCGCGAATAAGCCCCTGCAACTGCACGACGTGTTCGAGCTCAAGGACGCTTTTTCGGGTGCGAGCCGACGTGTCGAGCGTGTCTTTGTGAGTGCGCTGACGTCGGAAGGTTTGCCAGAGCTGCGCGCGCTCCTTGCGGCGCGGGCTGGTCCCACGGCTGACACCGAGCCGTCATCCCTGCTGGGTGACATGGTTTAAAAATTCGCCGCTTTTGACACTTTAGGCACAATGTTGTCGTTATTGAAAACCAATGAGTTTGAACCCATGAATTTGAACCCCGTCCTGCAAACTTTGACCTTGTTGCCCGCGCGCCTGAAGCGCCTGAGTATCGGCATGTTCAACCTGAACGATCCGCGTTGGGGCCGGGACGACAGCGCATCTGATGGCAACAAGACCCCGCTCCCGCCAGACGCCGACAACAAGCCTGCACCCGACAACGTGCCGTCAGAGCGTGCACCACAGCGCGGCCAGGGCAAGCGGCCGAACCAAGGCCCCCCCGATCTGGACGAGTTGTGGCGTGATTTCAATCGCAAGCTCAGCGGTTTGTTCGGCGGTTCCAAAAATTCTCCGAGGCGCGGCCGGTTCGGTGGTGGCAACAACAACGGCGGCGGTGGCGGATTTCAGCCCGACATGAAAAGCGCTGGGATAGGCGTTGGCCTGATTGCTGCAGTTGTGGCGTTGATCTGGCTCGGCACTGGATTTTTCATCGTGCAAGAAGGTCAGCAAGCCGTCATCACGCAGTTCGGCAAGTACAACTCCACAGTCGGTGCGGGTTTCAATTGGCGTCTGCCGTACCCCATTCAGCGCCATGAGGTGGTGGTGGTGACGCAAATCCGCTCAGTCGATGTGGGTCGTGACACCATCATCAAAGCCACCGGCCTGCGTGATTCGGCCATGCTGACGGAAGACGAGAATATCGTTGAAATTAAGTTTGCGGTTCAGTACCGTTTGAATGACGCACGCGCTTATTTGTTTGAAAGCAAAGACCCGTCAAGCGCCGTTGTGCAGGCGGCTGAAACTGCGGTGCGTGAGGTTGTTGGCAAAATGAAGATGGACTCGGCGTTGGCCGAAGAGCGCGACCAGATCGGCCCCCGTGTGCGGGTCTTGATGCAGACCATTCTGGACCGTTACAAGGTGGGCGTTGAAGTGGTCGGCATCAATTTGCAACAAAGCGGTGTGCGGCCCCCTGAGCAGGTGCAGGCAGCGTTTGACGATGTGCTCAAGGCTGGTCAGGAGCGCGAGCGGGCCAAGAACGAGGCCCAGGCCTATGCTAACGACGTGATTCCACGTGCGGTGGGTTCAGCGTCGCGATTGAAAGAAGAAGCCGACGCCTACAAGGCGCGGATTGTGGCGCAGGCTGAGGGTGACTCACAGCGCTTCAGTTCCGTGTTGACCGAATACCAAAAAGCCCCCCAAGTGACGCGCGACCGCATGTACACCGACACCATGCAGCAGGTCTACTCGAACGTGACCAAAGTACTGGTCGATTCGCGCCAAGGCTCTAATTTGCTGTATTTGCCGCTCGACAAGATCATGCAGATGACCGGCTCCAGCGCGCCAGCGTCGGCCACCGACGCTGCAGGTGGCAGCGCCAACAGCGCCGCCACAGCGGTGCTCCCCCCCGTAACTACCACCGCACCCGCCGATGCCCGAACCCGCGACTCGTCGCGCACTCGTGACCGCGAAACGCGTTGATCCAGCACCCTACCATTGTCAAGGAAAAGCAAAGTGAATAGAGTCGGTTTAATCGTGTCGTCCGTTCTGGTGGTGCTGGTGTTGTTGTCGTCCACCCTATTTGTGGTGGACCAGCGCCAGTTTGGTGTGGTGTATGCCCTTGGTCAGATCAAGGATGTGGTCACTGAGCCTGGTCTGCATGTCAAGTTGCCGCCGCCTTTCCAAAATGTGAGCTACATCGACAAGCGCTTGCTGGTGCTGGACAGTGTGGACGCCGAACCGATGCTGACGCTGGAAAAGCAGCGCGTCGTGATTGACTGGTATGTGCGCTGGCGCATCACGCAACCAACCGACTACATCCGCAACGTCGGGCTGGACGAGCGCGCTGGCGCCAGTCAGTTGAACCGCGTGGTTCGCAATGCTTTTCAGGAAGAGATCAACAAGCGCACTGTCAAGGATCTGTTGTCTCTCAAACGTGAAGCCTTGATGGCTGATGTCAAACGCGAGGTGTTGCAGGTGGTTCAGGGAACCAAGCCCTGGGGCGTGGACGTGGTCGATGTGCGCATCACCCGTGTGGATTACGTTGAGGCGATCACGGACTCTGTCTACAAACGCATGGTGGCCGAACGTCAGCGCGTGGCCAATGAGCTGCGTTCAACCGGCGCTGCTGAAGGCGAAAAAATCCGCGCTGATGCCGATCGCCAACGCGAAGTGACGATTGCCAACGCCTACCGCGAAGCCCAAAAAGTCAAAGGCGAGGGCGACGCCACAGCGGCCAGTACGTATGCGCAATCGTTTGGTCGCGACCCTCAATTTGCGCAGTTCTACCGCAGCCTTGACGCCTATAAGTCAAGCTTTGCACGCAAAAGTGACGTGATGGTGCTTGACCCATCATCGGACTTTTTCAAGGCCATGCGCGGCCCGAACGGTGCGGGCGCCAGCACAGCACCACCGCGCAAATAGCATCTGCGCGGAGCTCTCGCCCGAACCGTCCCGACGGCTCGCGCTGTGTTTCCTTGCGACACACCTTTGAACGTGCGTGAACATGCGTCTGCTGCGCGTTGCCCGCGCGCGGTGGCAAAAGGCTGCCTGAACCCCGGTAAAATTCGGTTTTTAACAGCCCACTGAAAAATACAATGTCCGTCTGGTCGCCCTCCTGGTCGTCACCCCGGCTGTCTTCCTGGCAGTTGCCCGATCAAATTGCTGATGTCCTGCCGTCTGAAGCCCGCCATATCGAGGAGCTACGGCGTCTGTTCCTGGATACCTCCCGCAGCTATGGCTACGAGCTGGTCATGCCGCCGATGCTTGAGCACATCGAGTCGTTGCTCACGGGAACTGGTGAGGCGCTTGACCTTCAAACCTTCAAGTTGGTTGACCAGCTCTCCGGGCGAACGCTGGGCCTGCGCGCCGACACCACGCCCCAGGTGGCCCGCATTGATGCCCACCTGCTCAACCGTACCGGGGTTGCGCGCCTTTGTTACTGCGGCCCTGTGCTGCACACACGCGCAGAACGCCCGCACGCCACGCGGGAGCCGCTGCAGTTTGGGGCTGAAATTTATGGTCACGCCGGGCTGGAGGCTGATCTTGAAGCCCAGCTGCTGGCACTTGAAGGTTTGACCGTTGCAGGGGCTAAAAATCTGAGCGTTGACATGGCAGATGTCCGCATCGCAGGCAGCCTGCTGGCTGGCGTTGACTTTCCCCCCACCGCGCTTGCCTTGATTCATGCCGCGCTGGCTGCCAAAGATCCCAGTGCGCTGGATCATGCATTTGCCGGGCTGGACGTCACCGTTCCGAAGTCAACGACGCAAGGCCTCACGGCCCTGTTGCAGCTGTACGGCGACGAGAAAGTGCTCGATGAAGCTGAGAAAGCGCTGCCGTCCTCGCCCTTGTTGCATGAAGCGCTTCACAATTTGAGGTGGTTGGCAGCGCACATGCGCGCCTCTGGCGTTCAGGCCACGTTTGATTTGGCAGACTTGCGCGGCTACGCGTACTACAGCGGCACACGCTTTGCCATTTATGGCCAAGGTGCCGAGCTGGCGCGCGGCGGTCGTTACGACGAGGTGGGCGCGGTCTTTGGCCGAAACCGTCCTGCTGTGGGCTTCAGCCTAGACCTCAAAGAACTGGTCACGGTGCTGCCACCCCGACCGCTGAAGGCGGCCATTCGTGCGCCTTGGGGTGACGATGCAAGCTTGAGCGCTGTGATCCGCCAATTACGCGCCAGCGGCGAAACCGTGGTGTGTGTCCTGCCAGGCCACGAGCATGAAGTCAACGAATTCGACTGCGACCGCGAGCTGGTCAGCGCCCATGGGCAGTGGCTTGTTCATGCGTTCACGCCAGTTGCTGATGCCGTGATTCGCCGCCCTGTCATTGCTGCTGTTCCAATCTCCCCCTCCCAAGTTACCCAGTCGACCCATTAACCCGGGCGACCGCTGCGCACGCACCGCCCAATGGATGTTGGGGCGAACGTCGAACGGCAGCGAGAACAGCACTTGCCCTTGCAGGCTCCGGTACCCGCCGGCCTTCCAACGAATCCTTAACGAGAAACTTGACGATGACAAACAAATCGAGCGCAGCCGCGGGCCGCAATGTGGTGGTGGTAGGAACCCAGTGGGGCGACGAAGGCAAGGGCAAGCTGGTCGACTGGCTGACCGAGATGTCGCAGGGCGTGGTGCGCTTTCAGGGCGGTCACAACGCTGGCCATACCCTGGTCATCAACGGTGTGAAAACAGCCCTGAACCTGATTCCCAGCGGCATCATGCGCCCAGGGGTGAAATGCTACATCGGCAACGGCGTGGTGCTGTCGACCGCGCACTTGTTCAAGGAAATCGCACAGCTCGAAGCGGTCGGCGTTGAGGTTCGCTCGCGCCTGCGGGTCAGCGAGGCCTGCCCCCTCATCCTGCCGTTTCACGCGGCCCTTGATTCAGCCCGCGAGGCGCTGCGCGAGCAGGGCGGCACCGAAAAGATCGGCACCACAGGCAAAGGAATTGGCCCGGCCTACGAAGACAAGATCGCCAGACGCGCCCTGCGGGTGCAAGACTTGAAACACCCCGAGCGTTTTGCGGCCAAGCTGCGCGACCTGCTGGACCTGCACAACCATGTGCTGACTACGTTTTTGAACGCGCCAGCAATCGACTTTGACACCACCTACGCCGAGGCCATCAGCCACGCCGAGCAACTCCGGCCCATGATGGCCGATGTGTCGCGTGAGCTCAATGACGCCCACCAGGCTGGTGCGAATTTGTTGTTCGAAGGTGCGCAGGGCACGCTGCTGGACGTGGACCACGGCACCTACCCCTATGTCACGTCAAGCAATTGCGTGGCGGGCAACGCCGCTGCGGGCTCCGGGGTTGGCCCTGGTTTGCTGCACTACGTTTTGGGCATTACCAAGGCATATTGCACACGAGTGGGCGGCGGGCCTTTCCCCACCGAGCTCGAGTGGCAAAAGCCGGGCACCCCCGGCCACCATATGAGCACGGTAGGCGCCGAGCGCGGCGTGGTCACCGGGCGTTACCGCCGCTGCGGCTGGTTTGACGCCGCACTGCTCAAGCGCTCGGCGCAGGTCAATGGCTTGTCGGGCCTGTGTATCACCAAGCTTGACGTGCTCGATGGCATTGACGAGCTCAAGCTGTGCACCGGGTACGAACTGGACGGTGCAACCACCGATATTTTGCCCATGGGCGCCGACGACATCGCGCGCTGCACTCCGATCTACGAAAGCATGCCCGGCTGGAGCCAAAGCACTGTCGGTGTGACCGACTACGACAAATTGCCACCACAGGCCCAACGCTATCTGGCGCGCATCGAGCAGGTTACGGGGGTGCCGATTGCCATGGTCTCCACCAGCCCTGACCGCGACCACACCATCCTGTTGACCAACCCGTACGCCGCATGATGCCGCTGCATGTTCCAACGCGTATTTTTACGTTAAATGTGCCGCTAGCCCAATCGTTCATTGCCTATACAGCTATCTATTCAGGAGCAACCTCATGCTGACCGAAGACGGAAAACACCTCTACGTCAGCTATGACGAGTACCACAACCTTGTGGAAAAACTTGCTATCAAGGTGCACCAATCCGGTTGGGAATTCGACACCATCCTGTGCTTGGCGCGCGGCGGCATGAGGCCCGGCGACATCTTGTCGCGGGTGTTTGACAAGCCGCTTGCCATCATGTCCACCAGCTCCTATAGAGCCGACGCGGGCACCACCCAGGGTCATCTCAACATCGCCACCTTCATCACCACACCCAAGGGCGAGATCGCTGGCAAGGTGCTGCTGGTTGACGACCTGGCCGATACCGGCCACACCCTGACAGCCGTGGTTAACCAGTTGCGCACCAACTACCCACCCATCACCGAGCTGCGCACTGCAGTCATCTGGACCAAGGGCGTGTCATCTTTTCAAGCCGATTACTCGGTCGAAGACCTGCCGACCAACCCTTGGATTCACCAGCCTTTTGAAGGCTACGACACCATGTCGCCCCAGCAGTTGATGGCCAAGTGGAAGGTTTGAGCCGCGCAGGCTGAGGCCAGTGGCGTTACTGGTCAGGTTTGGGCAGCGGCGGCTCCTGCTTCACTGCTTCGGCCTGAATCAACAATTTGACGTCATCGCCTACAAACGCGGCGTAGTTGTCCATGCCGAATTCAGAGCGTTTGATGACCGCAGTGGCATCCATGCCGCAGGTCAGGCGCACCAAAAAGGGTTTGCGCGTGCAGGCATAGTGATTGACGGCAAGGCTCACCGGGCGTGTCACGCCATGCAACGTCAGTTGCCCGTCGATGCGTGTGGGCTTCTGGTCCACGAACGTGAACTGGCTCGCGCTGAACACCATCACCGGAAATTGTTCGGTGGCAAACCAGCTGTCGCCTTTAAGCAGTTTTTCAAGAAATTCATTGCCTGTGCTGAGCGACCGCACATCCAGCGTGATGGTGAGGCTTCCCGTGCCCAGCGCATCGTCAATCACCGCCGTGCCTGTCGCGTTGCCGAAACGCCCCCGCTGCGTCGAAATGCCGAGGTGACTGACCTCGAAGGTGGCAAACGAATGGGTGGTGTCAATCACAAAGCTCTGCGGCTCGGCGCGAAGGCCTGGCGACAACGTGATGCCGGCAAAGAGCAGCAATGTGGCGGACAGAATGCGGTTCATGCCCGCATTATTGAACAACCTGGCCGATCTTGCATAGTTAGCACAGCCAGTACAGCCATTAACATCGCGCCATGACTGCCTCCAATCCCCCCGCGAACACACCCGCCAACACACCTGCCGACACGGCCCCCGACAGCACTGTACCGACCCTCAACACGCCTGATACAGGCGCGGACCGCACGGCCACGATGGCCACAGCGCTGATCCACCACACTTATCGCCCGCCCGCTGGCTTCGATGCGGTTCCGCCAGCCGTTCACCGGGCGTCCACCGTGATATTTCCGTCGGTGGCCGCATTGCGCCAGCGCGACTGGCAGCACAAAACCGGCTACACGTATGGCCTGCATGGCACGCCCACCACGTTCACGCTCGAAGCGCGTGTCGCCACGCTGGAAGGCGGGCAGTTTTGCACGCTGGCCCCGAGCGGCCTGGCCGCGCTGGCGCTGGTCAGCATGGCGCTGTTGGGAACCGGCGACGAGGTGTTGATTCCCCACAACGCTTATGGGCCCAACAAGGCGCTGGCCGAGGGTGAGCTGGCGGCCTGGGGTATTTCGCACCAGTTCTACAACCCGATGGACCCCGCCGACCTGACCGCGCGGCTGAGCGCCAGAACGCGGCTGGTGTGGCTGGAGGCGCCGGGCTCGGTCACCATGGAATTCCCGAACCTGCCGGCGCTGGTGGCGGCGGCGAAATCGCAGCCTGCGGCCCACCCGGACGGCGTGGTGTGCGCGCTGGACAACACCTGGGGTGCGGGCCTGGCTTTCAATGCTTTTGCGCTGGGCGCAGACATTTCCGTGCAGGCCCTGACCAAATACCCCAGCGGCGGTGCCGATGTGTTGATGGGGTCGGTGGTGACCCGCGATGAGTCGCTACACCGCCTGGTTCACCTGAGCCACATGCGGCTGGGCTATGGCGTGTCGGGCAATGACGCCGAGGCAGTGCTGCGCGGTCTCCCCAGCATGGCCCTGCGTTACCGCGCCCAGGACGCCAGCACGCGCGCGCTGGCCACCTGGATGCTGCGGCAGCGCGCAGTTGCCGCAGTGCTGCACCCCGCGTTGGCGGCGTCGCCCGGCCACGAATTCTGGGCCCGCGACTGTTCAGCCGCCGCGTGTCTTTTTAGTGTGGTGTTTGAGTCCGGCGTTTCACCGGCACAGATTGATGCGTTTTGTGACCACTTACAGCTCTTCAAGCTCGGCTACAGCTGGGCCGGGCCGGTCAGCCTGTGTGTGCCCTACGACATGGCGCAGATGCGGGGTGACCAGTGGCCCCATGCCGGTGGTCTGGTGCGGTTTTCGGTGGGCCTGGAGGCCACGTCCGATCTTCAGGCTGACCTCGCCCAAGCGCTGGCAAGGCTGTGACCACGCGGCGTTTTTAGCCTGGCCGCAATGCAGTACAGTAGCTCTTACTGTCCTCGAACCTATCCAAGAAAGCGCATGCTGTGGCAACTCCCAATTATTCTTACGAAAAACGCCAGAAAGAGCTCGCTAAAAAACGCAAAAAAGAAGACAAACTCAAGCGCAAGTCTGAAGGCAAGCCGGACGATGTTGACGGTGATGTGAACGACGACGGCACAGAGCCAGCGGCCGAGCAGCCTGCGCCAGACGCACCAGCAGTTTGACGACAAAAAGATCCACTAGCCCGGGACTTTATTGCCTATAGTGCTTCTAATTCAATAGCAGCCAGCACGGCTGATCCACCGCAACCCGGCCCTGCCTCACAGGCGAGTCCGGGTTTTTTTATGCCGTTTTCACTGCCGCCTTGAAGCGGGTAGGGCGCGCAGCGGGTGCGAATGGCGTCTAGGAGCCCGGGCGGCAGACTCAGGCCGGTGCTAGCAGCGTCTGCGCCAGCTCGGCCATAGCAGCCACGGTATGGTCGCGTGGGCGCAGCACCCTGGCGGACTGGTACTGGCTGAAATTGCGCCGCATGGATTGCAAGTACACCGGGTCATAGTGGTTGACCAGCAGTTCGCGCACAACACCGGCCACATCACCAGGCCCGCCGCGACGGGCACGTGTTTGCCAGTCCTGCACGGTCTCCTTGCCCCGGGCCTCTGTCAGGGCGGCCAGACGGTCACAGAAAAACGCGGTGTCGTGCACGAAAAAGTCGTAGTCCTCCAGCAGCAGTGCCACGCGCTCACCCTCCGGCAAATCGAGCTGCAGGCACGGCCCTGCGCGCATAGCGTCAATCAGGCCTTCCGGTATCGCCACATTCCCGACTTTTTTGCTCTCGCTTTCGATGTACACCGGCTGCGCCGCATCAAAGCTTTTGAGCTTGGCCCAGATCAGGCGGTCAAAGGCCTTTTGTGTCGGCTGCGCAACCCCGGGGATCATGCCCAGCACCGACGAGCGGTGGTTGGCCAGCGCCTCCAGGTCCAGCACCTGGGCGCCGTAGGCCTGCAGTGCCTGCAACAGCCGGGTCTTGCCTGAGCCGGTGGTGCCGCAAATCACTTGGTAGTCAAAGCGTGCCGCCAGCTGCGGCAGATCGGCCACCATGGCCGCACGAAACGCCTTGTAGCCCCCGTCAATCAGCGTGACCTTGAAGCCGATCTGGTCCAGGATCAACGCCAGCGAGCCGCTGCGCTTGCCGCCGCGCCAGCAGTAGATTAGCGGCTGCCAGTCGCGTGGTTTGCTCATCACGTCACGCTCGATGTGGGCGGCGATGTTTTTAGCCACCAGCGCAGCACCTTGCTTTTTGGCCTCGAATGCGTTGATCTGCTTGTACTGCGTGCCCACGATGCGGCGTTCGTCGTCATGCAGGCTGGGCCAGTTGATGGCACTCGGCAGGTGGTCTTCGGCGTACTCGCCTTCGGAGCGGGCGTCGATCACATCCGAAAAACGACCAAGTTTGCCCAGGACCTCTTCAGGCGAAATGCGCTCCGGGCTCACGGCAGCAACTTCATCAGTTCGGGCTTCACATTGGCCAGCATTTTGGGCTGCGCCTGCTCGTTCGGGTGAATGCGGTCCGCCTGAAATTGCCCGGTAGCATCTTCAGCGTCGGCAATGCCTTGCAGAAAAAACGGCACGAGCGCGATCTTTTCCGCCGTGGCCACCTTGCTGAACAGCCCTGAAAAAGTGCGGCCATACGCCGCGCCATAGTTGGGCGGCACCTGCATGCCCAGCAGCAACACTTTGGCGCCGGACTTTTTCGACGCTTGCACCATCGCCGTCAGGTTTTTTTCGGTCATGTCCAGAGGCAGGCCGCGCAGTGCATCGTTGCCTCCCAGCTCAATCACCACCACGGCAGGTTTGTGCTGGGCCAGCAAGCCCGCCAGACGCGAGCGACCGCCCGAGGTCGTGTCGCCGCTGATGCTCGCATTCACGACGGTCACGTTTTTCTTGTCAACCGCCAGCGCCTTGCCGAGCAGCGGCACCCACCCCGTGCCGCGCCGCAAGCCATATTCGGCGCTGAGCGAGTCGCCCACCACCAGTAGCGTGTTGGCACGCAATGCTGCCCGTGGGGCCGCTGCCGCCATTTGGGCTTGCGCCAGCATGGGTGCGGCCAGGACGACCGCAGCAAGCAGTGGCTTTACACCCGGCATGCCAGTGCTTTTGGCGAGCTTGCTAAAGTGCACGGCACAGCTTTTCAGCTTCCCCAGGTTTTTCAATAAGGCGGTCATGTCCGAATCTTTCGCGCAATCTGCACAGTCGCAGTCCTCTTCAATTGTTTGCGTTGAGCATGTTTTCAAGTCCGTCACAGACTCCACAGGCACGCTGAGTATTTTGCGCGATATTGATTTTTCACTCGCACCCCGTGAAACCGCAGCCATTGTGGGCGCGTCCGGGTCGGGCAAAAGCACGTTGCTGTCCATCATCGCCGGGCTCGACACCCCGTCCCAGGGCACGGTGCGCCTGGCCGGGCAAGACCTTTTTGCCATCAGTGAAGACGACCGTGCCGCCCTGCGCGCCCAGAAAGTCGGGTTTGTGTTCCAGAGCTTTCAGCTGATGGCCAACCTGTCGGCCCTCGAAAACGTCATGCTGCCGCTGGAGTTGTCAGGTGTCAAAAGCGCCCGTGCCCAGGCCACCGACATGCTCAAGCGCGTGGGCCTTGGACAGCGGCTGCAGCATTACCCCAAGGTGCTGTCAGGCGGCGAGCAGCAGCGTGTGGCACTGGCCAGAGCCTTTGTGGTGCAACCCGCCGTGTTGCTGGCCGACGAGCCCACCGGTAGCCTGGACTTCGCCACGGGTGAAACCGTAATGCAACTGATGTTCGCCCTGAACGAAGAACTGGGCACTACGCTGGTGCTGGTCACCCACGACCGTGCCATTGCCGCCCGCTGTCAGCGGCGCATCACGATCGAGGCGGGGCAGATCAGCTCGAATGATTGAGGGTGCGCTTGGCCGACTTTCGTCGGTGTGCGGCTAAATACCGGGAGACTTCACCGCAGAGGCGCAGAGAACGCCCAGCTTGCGCAGAGGAAATCAAAAATAACGAGTTCCGACCTCTCTCTGTGGTCCTCTGCGTTCTCTGTGTCTCTGCGGTAAATGACTTTTTCGTAATAACTGAGTGGTCAAAGCTTTTCTTTAAAGTCTCTTTGAGCCCGCGTCAATGTTACCTAGGCAGCTATTAAAAATGAAGCGTTTTGCGGCCTGCGTGACGGGTGCTGACCATGCGGCTTGACTACCACGCGCAACGCCTGCGCTGGTGCCGGGCAGCGTTGCGGGATTTTTTGCGGCGTTGGGCTGCGTATGTGTGTGTGGCGCTGTTGGTGTTTGGTGTGGCTGCGCCGGGGTCCCTGTTTTTGCCGCTGGTGCGCGCCTCCGACCAGGGCTGGTGGTTGCTGCCTATGACGGCGCTGTATGGCGTGCTGGGCATGCTGCCCGTGGTGCTGACGCGCCCGCTGTGGTGGCCGCCGCAGTGGGCCGATGCCGAGCGCGCGCTCCCGTTGGCTGCGCACACGCTGGTCGCGTCAGACCGCCGGGTGGCGCTGTGGGTGATGCTGCCGTGGCAAGGTATGTTGGTGGTCGGCATACTACTTTGGCTGCAGCAGGGCAGGGCGGCGGCACCCGGCATGCGCGGTACGTGCGCGGCCTGGGCGGTGTCAGCGCTGGTGGCTTGGGCGGGATCGGTGCTGTGGATGCAGGCGGTGCGTGCCCGGGCGGGTCAGCGGCGTGGGCCTGCCATCGACGGGGCCAAGCGCGTGGGTGGTGTGTTTTCTGGACCATCGATTCGCCCCTTAACCTGGACCTCTGCGCTGATCGTACTGCCACTGCTGCGCGAGCCTGCCCAGCGCACCGCCCGCGCCCTGGCCGTTGGCGTGCTGTCCAATATTGCGGGCTCAATCGGTGTGGCGGTGGCTGGCACGGCCATGGGCTGGGCGCTGGGTGCGCTGGCGGCGGCAGCTTTGATTGCCACCAGCTTGCTGCGTGTGCGCTTTGACCAGGAACTGACCCCGCTGTATTTCGCCAGCGCAAACCTGCCGATTCCCCCGCGCCGTTGGTATGCCGCCCGGCTGCTGCTGCTGACCTTGCCCGTGCTGGTGGGCCTGGTCTGCCTAGCGGTGGTGCTGCTGACTCATGCGGCGCCCAGCCTTCGTTGGCCCGTACTGGCTGCCTATGCCGTGGTGTTGGCGCTGTCCTGCGCATGGGAGGCCACACCGACTGTGCCCGGCCAGCCCTTCAACCACGCGCCCCGCTGGCTGTTGACGTTGGTGCTCACCGTGTGCATTGGCTCCGAAGTGCTGGCTTGACGTCGACTCATGATCACTTCAGCCAATTCAGCCAATTCACCCAGTTACCCCACGCACACCATGACCCTTTTGAGCGCCCACGGCATCGGCTTTGACTACCCCGCACGCCCCCTGTTTTCAAACTGGTCGCACGCCTTTCAGCCCGGGCTGACCTGGCTCGAAGGCCGCAATGGCTGCGGCAAATCCACGCTGCTGCGCCTGCTTGGCGGTGCGCTGGACCCTACTACTGGGCAGCGTGTGATTGGCAATGTGGACGCGTCCACCCAGCCATTGGCCTACCGCCGACAGGTGTTTTGGTGCGCCCCCGACTGCATCGCGTTTGACCACCTCAAGCCGCCTGAATACTGGGGTTTCATGGGCAGCCTCTACCCGTCGTTTCAGGCCGACCGAGTGCCCACGTTGGCAGATGCACTGGGCCTGGCCCCATTCCTGGGCAAGCGCATCAGCGCCCTGTCGTCAGGCACCCAAAAAAAGGTCGCCGTGCTGGCGGCTCTGGCTGCCCACACCCCCGTCGTGCTGATGGATGAACCCCTGGCCGCACTCGATCAGAATGCGGTTGCCGTCCTCAGAACCTGCCTGGCCGAGGCCACCGTGCAAACCACTCAAACCTGGGTCGTCACCAGCCACGAGCCATTGGGCGACGCTGAGTTTGCCGCGCATCGGCT
>JANLUZ010000112.1:0-2169 GCA_031363755.1 Polaromonas sp. | reverse complement strand
CCACATCACCGTGCTGCACGCCGTGCCCACGCTGCTGGCGCTGTTCACGCAGGATGTGCCCGGGCTGCGGCTCATCAACCTGGGCGGCGAGATGTGCCCGCCCTCGCTGGTGGCGCGCTGGGCGCGGCCGGGGCGGCGCGTGTTCAACACCTACGGGCCGACCGAAGCCACGGTGTCGGCTAGCCTGGCCGAGCTGCACGCGGGCGAAGTGGTGACGATTGGCAAGCCGCTGCCCAACTACGGGCTGCTCGTCATCAACCCGGACACGGCCCAGGGCCTGGTGCTGCTGCCGCGCGGGCAGGTGGGGGAGCTGTGCATCACCGGGCCGGGCGTGGCGGCGGGCTACCTGGGCCGACCCGAGCTGACGGCCGACAAGTTTTTGCCCAACCCTTGGCGCTTTGGGCAGCACGACAGCCGCCTGTACCGCACCGGCGACCTGGCGCGCATTGACTCGGACGGCTGCGTGCAGTGCCTGGGCCGCACCGACGACCAGGTGAAGATTCGCGGCTTTCGGGTGGAGCTGGGCGAGATCGAAGCCGTGCTGGCCGCGCAACCCGGTGTGGGCACGGTGGCCGTCATCCTGCGGCAAGAGCCTGGAATCAGCGGGCTGGACCAGCTGATCGCCTTCATGGTGTTTGACGGCCCGGCCCGGCTAAGTGCCGAGTTGCGCGCCGCGCTGGCCGACAAGCTGCCCGCGTACATGGTGCCCAGCCACTTCGAGCCGCTGACCGAGATGCCGCGCCTGACGTCGGGCAAGATTGACCGCAACGCGCTCAAGGCGCGGCAACTGGCGGTGGTGGCGGTGGATGCCAACGAGTCCGACACGCCTGAAACGCCCGCTGAAGTCGCACTGTTTGCCGCACTGGCCGCGCTGTTCCCTGGCCAGCCGCTGCGGCGCGGGGCCGACTTTTTTGCCGACCTGGGCGGGCATTCGCTGTTTGCAGCGCGGCTGGCGTCAAGTTTGCGCGCCGACGTGCGTTTCGCGCACATCACCGTGCATGACATCTACACCCAGCGCAGCGTAGGGCGCATTGCCGCCGTGTTGGGCCAGGCGCACGCAGAGGCCGTGTCTGTCGACACTACCTGGCAACCACCACCCACCTGGAAGCGCTGGACCTGCGGCGCGGCGCAGGCCATCGCCATTCCTGGCCTGGTGGCGCTGCACATGGCGCAGTGGATGGCCCCGTTCTTCACCTACCACTTCTTCACCGGCGATCCGGAAGACTCGGTGGCCGTGGCGATTGCCGCGTCGGTGGTGGCCTACCTGGTTACCACGCTGCTGGAGTTTGGCGTGGCCATTGCCGGCAAGTGGCTGATTGCGGGCCGCCTCCAAGCGGGGCGCTACCCGCTCTGGGGCGTGACGTATTTCCGCTGGTGGCTGGCCGACCGGCTGGTAGAAGCTGCGCCGGTGTACCTGCTCAGTGGCTCGTCGATGTACGCCTGGTGGCTGAGGGCGCTGGGCGCCAAAGTGGGCCACGACGTGACGATTGGCTCCATCACGCTGCGCGCGCCGGACTTGCTGGTGCTGGAAGACGGCGTGAGCATCGGCAACGCCGCCAATTTTGAAAACGCCCGCGTCGAACACGGCGAGCTCCGCCTGGGGCGCATCACCCTGGCGCGCGAGGCGTGTGTCGGCTCCTATGCCGTGCTCGAAGGCAACACCCATATCGGCGCGCACGGGCACCTCGAAGGCCAATCAGCCCTGAGCGACGGCCAAAGCCTGCCCGCAGGCCGCATCTGGCGTGGCTCGCCTGCGCGCGACATGGGTGCGTTTGACATCGCGGCGCAGCGTGCGCGCCCGGCGGTATCGCGCCGCCGCCTGATGGTCGAGGGCTGGTACTTTGTGCTGGGAGCCCTGCTGATTACCAGCCTGTTCTTCCTGCCGGTGTTCCCCAGCTTCTTGCTGATGGACTGGTTTGACGACGTGGAGAAGTTTCCGCAACTGGCGTCAACCTTTGTGCCGTTTCAGCTCGCCAAATACTTCCTGATGGCGTTCCCGGCCACGGGCGTGCTGATCGTGTGCACTGCCCTGCTGTCGGCCGGCATCCGCTGGCTGGTGCTGCCGCGCCTCAAGCCAGGCAGCTGGCCGGTGCACAGCAATTTGTACTGCGCCAAATGGCTGGTCAGCCAAATCCAGGAGTCCAGCCTGGCGGTGCTGCACGGCGTGTA
>JANLUZ010000074.1:0-2002 GCA_031363755.1 Polaromonas sp. | reverse complement strand
TCCACAAGCATTTTTAATCATTAAACCCCTCGCCAGCCCAATCACCTATTGCGGGCCCAGCTCCTGATTTAAGAGCGAAATCAAATCAGAAGACCCGCTGGTGCCACGCCAGGGACAGGCCTGCGGACAGCAGGGCGAGCGCGGCGGCGAGCAGGGCGGCGAGGGCGGAGACTTCGGTTTCTTTTTTCACCACGGCCAGGCGGGAGCTGAGGGTTTCGTAGACTTTTTTCAGGTCGGCGGCAGTGCCGGCGTAGAAGTACTCGGCCTGGGTGTTTTTGGCGATGCCTTTGAGGGTTTCTTCGTCGAGCTTGACGCGCATCGACCAGCCCTCGAAGCCGATGGTTTCACCGTCGACCGTGCCGACGCCCACGGTGTAGATGCGCACGCCGCGGTCAGCGGCCAGCTTGGCGGCTTCCAGCGAATCGACGCCGGAGGTGCGCTGGCCATCTGTTAGCAAAATGATAGCGGCGGAGGCATAAGAACCGGGGGCTACCGGCACAAAGGGTGCTTTTTCTTTGCCTTGCTGGCTATTTTTGGCGCTTTGCTCGATGGACGTGCCGCGCATGCGCTCGCGGCCGGGTTGCATGGAGGCCAGGTCTATGCCGGCGTCTGGGAACAGCTCGCTGAGCGACACCACAATGCCGTTGCCAATGGCGGTGCCGCGCTGCAGCTGGAACTTGTCGATGGCGGCCACCAGGTCTTCGCGGCTCAGTGTGGGGGGCTGCACCACGGCGGCCGTGCCGGCAAAGGCGACGATGCCGACGCGCACATGGCGCGGTAACTCGGCTAAAAACGCTTTGGCAGCGTTTTGTGAGGCAACCAGCCGGTTGGGCAGCACGTCGGTGGCGCGCATGCTGCCCGACACGTCCATGGCCAGCATGATGGTTTCCTGCATCGACGGCAGGCTGATGACGGCGGTGGGCCGCGCGGCGGCGATGAACATGGCGGCCAGCGCAGCCAAAAACAGTGCGGGTGGGATGTGCCGTCGCAGGCTCTGACCCGGGCCCATCGCCTCGCGGATGATGGCCAGACCGCTGTAGCCCAGCGCGGTTTTACGCTTGCGGCGCATCAGCCACACGTACAGCAGCACCAACAGCGGCAGGGTGAGCAGCAGCCACAGAAAATGAGGCCACAGAAATTGCGGCTCCGGGAGTTTGAGCCAGGCGGGCCAGCCAGGCCAGGTCAGGGAGGGGGCAGCCATCGTGGTGTCCTTCAGATCGCGCTTGCGTGCGGGAAGTGCCGGGCACTGTGGCCACGGCTGCGGCGCTTGCGCAGGTCGGTAAAACGCATCAGCGCGCTGACCAGGTCGTCGTCAGTGGACAGCTCCAGCGCGTCGGCGCCCGCGCGGCCCAGCGCGTGGTACAGCGCAGCCTCGCGCTCGGCGGCAATGCGTGCGAAGCGCTGGCGAAAGCCCTTGTCGTGCGTGTCAACCATCAGCTGTTCGCCGGTTTCCAGGTCGCGCATCGCCACCACGCCCAGGTCGGGCAGGGCCAGCTCTAGCGGGTCAATCAGGCGCACAGCCGTCACCTCATGGCGCTGCACCAGCTGGCCCAGAGCAGTCTCCCAGCCGGGGTCGGTGATGAAGTCCGACACCACAAAAATCGTGGAGCGGCGGCGCACCACATGGCCCGCCGACAGCAGCAGGTCGCGCAGGCGTGTGGGGGGGCTGTCGGCATTTGATGCGAGGTGCGGGCGCTGCGTTGCCGCTGACTGCATGGCGTGCATGAGTTGCAGCACCTGCTGGCGGCCACTGCGCGCTGGCAAAACGGTGTCGCGACCATTGCCATACAGCAGCGCGCCCACACGGTTGCCGTGCCCGATCTGCAACCTGGCCAGCACCGACACAAACTGCAGCGCCACGTCGCGCTTGCGCTGGGTTTGTGAGCCAAAGTCCATCGACGCGCTCAAGTCCACCAAAAACCAAGCGGTCATTTCGCGGTCTTCGGTGAACACGCGCACATGCGGCTGCTGCAGGCGGGCGGTCACGTTCCAGTCGATGTGG
>JANLUZ010000183.1:0-1782 GCA_031363755.1 Polaromonas sp. | reverse complement strand
TCGGCCCCCAGCGTGTTCCTGGTGGGTGACCCGAAGCAGAGCATTTACCGCTTTCGCCGGGCTGAGCCGCAGGTGTTCATCGCCGCGCAGGCCTTTGTGGTCAGTGCCCTGGGCGGGGATTTGCTGGCCTGCGACCACACCCGCCGCAACGCCGTCGGGGTGATCGCCACTGTGAACACCGTGATGGCCGCAGCCACCGAATCCGACGGCTACGAAGGCTTTCGCCCGCACACCACAGCGTCCGCCCAGCCCGGCACCTTGGGCCGCCTGCCGCCGATACCCCGGGGCACATCGGCCGATGAGGACGGCGACGACAGCCCCGCGCCGGGTGACAGCTGGCGCGACAGCCTGACCACCCCGCGTGTGCTGCCCGAGGAAACCCGGCGCACGCTCGAAGCCCGCCAGGCGGCCGCGTGGATCGCCCGGCAGGTTGCTGGCACGCTCGGCCAGAGTGGCCTGCAGCCCGGCCAAATCATGGCGCTGTCCCGCAAGCGCGCCAGCCTGCTGCCCCTGCGGGACGCGCTGCAGGCGCTGCACATTCCGGCGCAAATCGGTGAAAAAACCGCGCTGATCGACTGCTGCGAGGTGCAGGACATCGTCGCGCTGCTCGACGTGCTGGTGTCGCCGCAGCACGACTTGTCGCTAGCGCGGGCGCTGCGTTCACCGCTGTTCGCCGTCAGTGACGACGAACTGGTCGCGCTGGCTCTGCTGCGACAGAGCCATGCCGCCTCCTGGTTCGAGCTGCTACAAAAAACAGAGCTGCTCCCGCAGTCAATGCATGGGCTGGCGGCTGTTTTGACGCGCTGGAAGGGGTGGCTGGCCCAGTTGCCACCGCATGACGCGCTGCAGGCTATTTACAACGACGGCGATGTGCTGGCGCGCTTCGGCGCGGCCGCCCCCGACGGCCAACGCGCTGCTGTGCTGGGCAACCTGCGCGCCCTGCTGGGCGCGGCCCTGGCGCTGGACGGTGGGCGCTTTGCCACGCCCTACAGCCTGGTGCGCGCCCTCAAGGCGGGCGGCCTGCTGGCGCCCCTGAGCCTGCAGCCCAACGCCGTACGCCTGTTGACGATTCACGGCGCCAAAGGTCTTGAAGCCGAGGCCGTGCTGCTGCTGGACACTGACACCGTGCCGCGCAACGCCGACAGCATGACGGTGCTGATCGACTGGCCGGGCCAATCCCCCGCGCCTGAAAAATTCGTGTTTCTGGTGTCTGAAAAACGCCCGCCACTCTGCGCCGAAACCGTGCTGGCGCAGGAGCAGATGGCGCGCGGGCGCGAAGAACTCAATGCCTTGTACGTGGCCATGACCCGCGCCAAGGGCACGCTGGTGATCTCGTCCATCGCGCCGCACCGCGAAACCACCCACAGCTGGTGGCAACGCCTGCAAGCGCTGATGCCACCGCTAAGCGTGGTGCCTGCCGATGAAGAGGAGGCCGAACCCCTGGTCAACAGCGACGCCATCTTGGCGCAAACGTTTTCGCTGCCGGTGCTGCCGCCGCTGCTGAATGCGTTGCAGTCCACGCCTTCGGCGGCCGTGGCAGCCCCCGAATCGCCCCTGAACGCCCGCATCGGCAAAGCCATGCACCGCCTGCTGGAGTGGGGTGTGGTGGCTTTTGATGGCGCGCCTATCCCCGCTGCTGCAGTAGCCGCTGCCGCGCGTGAGTTCGCCCTTAGCCCCGACCAGGCGCAAAGCGCTGCCCAGATGGCCCAGCGCATCGCCAGCGGCGAAGGCGCCTGGGCCTGGCACCCTGACGTCATCGCCTGGCAAGGTAACGAGGTGGAC
>JANLUZ010000155.1:0-3077 GCA_031363755.1 Polaromonas sp. | reverse complement strand
GGAACGGCGTCGGGTCCGGTGCGTATTAACGACGTCAGGCTGTCGCTCATGAAGCCGTCGTTGACAGACGACGCCAGAAACGCCAGCAGGTGGTTGTAGTAACCATTTTGGTTGAGCAAACCGATGGGTTTTTCGTGGTAGCCGAGCTGTCGCCAGGTCCAGACTTCAAAAAACTCTTCCAATGTGCCGATGCCTCCAGGCAGCGCCAAAAATGCATCGGCATGCTCAGCCATGATGCGTTTGCGCTCGTGCATCGTGTCCACAACGTGGAGTTCGGTGCAACCCCGATGCGCCCATTCCTTTTCCACCAACGCCTTCGGGATCACGCCGATCACACGGCCGCCTGCCGCCAGGGTGGCGTCAGCGACGACGCCCATCAGCCCGTTGTGCCCCCCGCCGTAAACAAGCTGGCCACCTTGTTGGCCGATCCACTCGCCAACCTGCCGGGCAACCTCGGCAAAAGCAGCGGTATGCCCTGGCCGCGAGCCGCAGTACACGCACAGTGAAAATGCTTTCTTTGGCATCGATGGCTGCGTGGTCATAAAACAAACCGGTAAAGCGCGGCCAACACCCAAGTTGCAGCGCACAGCACCAGACTGAGCAACACCGCGGCGCTACCCATGTCTTTGGCACGCTTGGACAGGTCGTGCCATTCGGGACCAATGCGGTCGATGGCGGTCTCAATCCCGGTATTGAGCAACTCGATGATCATCACCAACACCACGGTTCCCGACAACAACACCGCCTCGACCCAGGAGCAACCCAACCAGAACGCTGCAGGAATCAGAACGACAGAGGCTATCGCTTCCTGCCTGAACGCGGTCTCCAGCCAGCCCGCGCGTAGCCCGGCCAATGAATAGCCGAACGCATGCCACACACGCTTCAACCCTTTGCGGTGCTTTTGCGGGTTGGCATTCGTCGGGGCGTCTTCGGGGGCACGATCAGGCAAAGTTTGGGTAGGCAACACTGTTTTTGGCATATGCGAGATTGTCGCGCCGTTTTGTGGCACTTCAGTCCCCCCATTGATGACGCTATCGGCGCTCAGTTGGCATGGCGGGGTCAACTCGTCAGATCGAAAGGCTTAGGTTGGCCGCGCGGTGTTTTTTGTGCGCTTCACCCGAGGCTTCTCCGGCGCAGCCCAGGTGATCAGCCGGGTGCCGGCCCAGGCGTCATGCCAAAACTGCTGCTGCGGGTGAAAGCGGGCCAACACAGCCCATACCAGCACCCAGCCCATAACCAGAACTGCACCCTCGGCCGCCGGCAGCTGTAAAACATAACTGGTCAGCAGAGGCGGCAAAAACCACAACCAGCTGAGTGCATAGCGTGCAAAGGCCCGCTTTTGGGTGATGAGGTCGCCTGCAGTGTCAACGACGCGAATATCCCAGGTTTTCATGGCCAGTGTTTGCCCCTTGCCCCAAAACCAGACAAAGTAAATGCCGAAAATCACAAACACGAAGGCCTGCAAGGCGTGCCGGTTGTCCATCGCGTTGCGCGTTTGGCTGAGTGTGCCGAACAGATATCCCGCCATGAACACAACGCCGAACATCAGCAATCCCTCATACATCCAGCATGCCATGCGCCGCGGAATCGATGGAATTTTGAAATCTGTCGCCATGAATATTCAGTTTTAATTAGGTTGTCTGTGGTGATGCAGTGACTGACCGGCAGAAGTTTGGCGAACGTTTCTGTTGGAGAGCCTCAAACGACCTCGATGGCGCAAGCGACTCGAACACAAGCTCCACTGCGATGCTCAAGCGCTGCTCGAGCTCAACGACTTTGCGAAGCGTCCGGCGCCGCACTGGCAGGTGCAGAGGGAAGTTTGGCCGAATGATGGGTCGCCTGAGAGTGAGGCGCTATGCCCACCAGCTTCTGCGGCGCCACAGGACGTACCGCTAAAGCAGCGCCAGTCGGCTTGGGGCCTGCTTTTGAGGCAAGATTTTCTTTTTCCGAAGCACTCAACGCCTGATAAGCCTGCCATTTAGCCAATTTTTCTTCGGGTGTCAGTTGTTTGGACAGCTCATTAGTTTTGGCGAAATTCAGACGTGCTTCAGCGCGCTGCACAGGGCTTAGCGCCACCCATTCGACCATGCGTCCGTGCATGGTGACCTGCTCGGTTGGCGGCAGCGAAGGGTAGTTCTTTGAAATCGCCAGCCATTTCAATCGTTGCGGTTCACTGATTGAATGCCAGTGCGCTTCCAGTGGCTTGAGCGCCTGTTGCTGCATGGGCGTGAGCTTGTTCCAGGCCGAATTGCCAGCCAACGCTTGTTGCGCAGCGTTTGACGGTTTAATCAGTGTTTTCGATCCCAACGATGCCGAGGCTCCCGTTATGGGTGCCTGCTGTGCCCAGCAGGACCCACCTGCTGAAAGACAATAGACGGCAGCGAGACCGACGATCAAAATCATCCGCCTACAGGAAGGAGTGCAATCGCCAGAAGTCAAAACGTTCAGTGCAAAAAAGGGATTTTGGGATGATGAAGAAACATCAACGCTCGAAAGAAAATTACACGCTCTCGCCAGGGGAAATTAGAGATTGGTCTTAAGAAATTGAATAAAGCCTGGGTCTGAAAAAGCCTCGGGTGGCAGGGTGTCCGTCAGCAAGGCAACATCCACATCAGCCACTTCCTGAGCACGGTTGTCTGACTGAACCATGTTGATGGTGAAAAGACCCACCACCAGTGCGACCATCGGCAAAACAACGCCAAACCGTGTCCACCAACCAGAACTTTCTTCCCGACCCCAGGTCAGCGCATTAGAACTACCTTGACTGACCACCGCTGCAGCCGTCTGGCTCGTGACAATTTTGCGGTTCGACACCGCCTGAAAGCGTGCTGCACGCAGCCGTTCCGTGATGTCATGCGGCAAATCTGCCGTGCTGCGTGAAATGTAAGAGACTGCTTTGAGAGCAAAGCGTTCTTGCATAACATCGGCATTTTTTTGTGTTGAATTCATCATAATTTAATTCCTTTGGCACTCAGTGTTTTGCTGAGGGCGAGAACTGCACGTGAACAGTGCGTTTTAACGCTACCTTCCGAACAACCCATGGCTGCAGCTGTTTCAGCTACATCCATCTCTTCCCA
>JANLUZ010000138.1:0-8878 GCA_031363755.1 Polaromonas sp. | reverse complement strand
CAGGCCGGGAGTCGCCCCGGCAGGCGAGTTACTTTTCTTTGCTTCGCCAAAGAAACCTAACGAAAAGAAAGGCGACCCGATTGTCTGGTCCCTTCGCTTCGCTGCGGGTGCCTTGCGGTGCTCAAACCAAGCGGGGTCACGCGCAAACTCGCCTTTGGCTCAGACAAGCACGCGCCCTGATCCGCTTGGTTCTCCGCTCCTGAGCCCAGCCACACGGGATTTTCGGGAGCAGACTCGCAATCGGGAACGGATTCGGGGACTTTCTCCCTCTCCCGTACGCGGGAGAGGGCAGGGGTGAGGGCTGACCCCGAACTTGAGCCCGAACCCAAATTCAATTCCCCGAAAGCCCTTCTGTATGCGCTGAGCAGCGCAGCAAAACGGGGGATCAGAAGCGTGCTTGTCTGAGCGAAGCGAGTTTGCACGCTTCCCCCGTTTTGCGAGCAGCGCAAGGTGCCCGCAGCGAAGCGAAGGGTCGCGGACAGCAGGGTCGCCTTTTCTTTGGTGACTTTCTTTTGGCGAAGCAAAAGAAAGTTACGAGCCGCCGGGCTCCCCCCGGCCTGCAAGCAAGGCGAACAAATCTCAACCAGACACGAAGCTACGAATTAAGTAGCACCCCAGGCAATAAAAACAAGGGCTAGCAACACATTACAGCCAAAATCCAGCTTCAAATCCACCAAAGCCCCCTCACCGCATCAACGTGCTCTTCCCAAACAAACTTTCAATCAAATCCACCGCCAGCAGCGCCGTGGCATTGCGCACATCCAGCGCCGGGTTCAGCTCCATCACGTCGAGCGAGGCCATGCGGCCTGTGTCGGCAATCATTTCCATGCACAGCTGCGCTTCGCGGTAGGTGGGCCCGCCCTGCACCGTGGTGCCCACGCCGGGGGCAATGGCTACGTCCAGAAAGTCCACGTCAAAACTCACATGCAGATGGGTGTTGTCGTCCATGCCGCTGAGTGCCGCTTCCATGGTGCGTTTCATGCCCTGCTCGTCGATGTAGCGCATGTCAAACACCTGCAGACCAGACTCGCGCACAAACTGCTTTTCACCGTCATCCACGCTGCGAATGCCGATTTGGCGGATGGCACTGGCGTGCATGGCGGGGCATACGCCACCGATATGGGTCAGTGCCTCGGGGCCGTGGCCGCACAGCGTGGCCACCGGCATGCCGTGGGTGTTGCCGGTGGGGGTCAGCTCGTGGGTGTTGAAGTCGGTGTGGGCGTCGAGCCACAGCACGCGCAGATTTTTGCCGGTGGTGCGGCAATGCCGGGCCACGGCGCTGATCGAGCCAATCGCCAGGCAGTGGTCGCCGCCCAGCAGCATGGGGAAGTGGCCCTGCGCCAGCGCCCCGTACATAGCCTCGTGCACCGCTTCGTTCCAGGCCACCACCTCGGCCAGGTGCCGGTAGCCGTTGACGGGCGCTTGCCACGGGTTGCCTGGCCCGGCCAGGTTGCCACCGTCGGTGACACGCAGGCCGCGGCGCTGCAGGGTTTCGACCAGCCCGGCCACGCGCAGGGCCTCAGGCCCCATCGACGAGCCGCGCACACCTGCGCCGACGTCGGTGGGGGCACCAATCAAGTGGATGGGCAGGCGGGTGGCGGCCGAGGGGGTGGATGGGCTGGAGGAAGTCATGCGGGCAGTGCGTCTTTCAGAGCGGTTTCACGTGGCGCAAACGTCATGGGTGTGGCGGCCGTCGTCGCATTTTGCAGCAAGCCAAACAGGTTTTTCGGGTCTGCCAGGTCGGGGATCAGGTCAATCTGCTGGCGTGCGGCATGTGCGGCATGTGCGGTTTGCAGGCGGTATAGGTAGCGCAGCGCCGCGTAGTCTTCGAGGGCAAAACCCACTGAATCAAAAATCGTAACCTCGTCGCTAGAGGCGCGGCCCGGCACCTCGCCACTGACCACGCGGGCGAATTCAGTCACGGCAAAGTCGGCGGGCATCTGCTGAATCTCGCCTTCCACGCGCGACTGGGGTTCGTACTCGACCACCACGCGCGCGTCCGGCCGGCGCAGGATGTCCGCGTGCAGCTCGGTCTTGCCAGGGCAGTCGCCGCCGACCGCATTCAGGTGCATGCCGGGGGTGATCATGTCGGACGTGAGGATGGCGCTCTTGCGTTTGTCGGCGGTCACGGTGGTCACGATGTCGGCACCGCGCACCGCCTCGGCAATGGAGGCGCAGCGG
This sequence comes from Polaromonas sp., assembly GCA_031363755.1. Lineage (GTDB taxonomy): Bacteria > Pseudomonadota > Gammaproteobacteria > Burkholderiales > Burkholderiaceae_C > Polaromonas. The sequence goes on along the minus strand of JANLUZ010000138.1, from coordinate 6,697 downwards.
ACCCATCGCACCCCTCGCATGTTAGGCAGCCCCAATGCCGACAGGTTGCGCGTCAGCTTGTCGGTGGCCGCTGGGTCCACGTCGTACAGGCGGAATTCCTCAATGCCCAGCATGTGGGCAAAGGCGATCGCCTGGAATTCACTTTGCGCGCCGTTGCCGATCAGCGCCATCACCCGGCTGCCGGGGCGGGCCATATAGCGCGCAGCCAGCGCCGACATGGCGGCCGTGCGCAGGGCGGTGGTCACCGTTAGTTCGGACAGCAGCAGCGGGTACCCGGTGGCCACGTCGGCCAGCACGCCAAACGCGGTCACGGTGAGCAGCCCGGCGTCGGTGTTTTTCGGGTGCCCGTTGACGTATTTGAACGAGTACATCTGCCCGTCGCTGGTCGGCATCAGCTCGATGACGCCGCCGGGCGAATGAATCGCGTGGCGGGCGGACTTGTCAAACTCCCCCCAGCGGCGGTAGTCCGATTCGATCTCAAGCGCCAGGCCTTCGATAAATGTCGTCGCGCCGGTACGCGCAACAATGCGCTGAATTCCGTCAATGCCGATGTAGTCCACCATGGTGGGTCTCCTCAATATGTGTGTGTTGTGCGTGTTTGTTGCCTATTGTCTAAAGCTTGCGCGCCAATGAAAAGCCAGAGAGTTGCTCAATTCGACGCCTTCATTGCGCAAACTGCCAGCCTAAATTGGCAATATGTCCATAAAATGCCGTCATGGATAACACCGACCGCCAACTATTGGCCCTGCTCAGAGACGACGCCCGAGCCTCCGTGGCCTCCCTGGCCAAGGTGCTGCAGGTGGCGCGCGGCACGGTGCAAAACCGGCTGCACAAGCTGCAGGCCGACGGCACCATCGTGGGCTACACCGTGCGCTTGCGCCCGCTGGCCGAAGCACATCAAATACGCGCGCTGATGACGGTCGAAGTCGTCGGCACCCGCACCGACCAGGTGTTGGCCGCGCTGCGCGGTGACCCGGCGGTGAGCGCGCTGCACACCACCAATGGCCGCTGGGACATCGTGGCCGAGCTGCAGGCCGACAGCCTGGCCGCGTTCGACCGCGTGCTCAGCCGCATCCGCCTGCTCGACGGCATTGCCAACACCGAAACGAGCTTGCTGCTGTCGACGCACAAGCTGTGATGATTGCAGCATGACCCAACGCACACATTACCCGTTTGAGGGCTACCCCCTGTGGGTAGAAGCGCCGTTTGCGCCAAGCTATTCTCCCGCGCCGGCCCGTGGCAGCGTAGCCTGACAACCGCCATGCGCATTGCCCTCATCTCCGACATTCACGGCAACCTGGCCGCGCTGGAAGCCGTCACGGCTGACTTACGCCGCCGAGGCGTTGACACGGTGGTCAACTTGGGCGACAGCCTGTCAGGGCCGCTTTTGCCTTTGGAAACTGCCCAGTTTTTGATGGCTGAAGGCTGGCTCAGTTTGGCCGGAAACCATGAGCGACAGCTGCTGGTGGATGACCCCGCGCGTCGTGGCGCGGCGGATGAATTTGCCCGCGCAAGGCTGACCGCTGCGGAGCTGGCCTGGGTCGCGGCACTCAAGCCCCACGCCCAGCTCACGCCAGATGTTTTGCTGTGCCATGGCACGCCGTCGAGCGATGTAATCTATTTCCTTGAAACATTGGACGACAACGGTGTGGTTCGGGCCGCAACGCCCGATGAAGTCGAGTCCCGCCTCGGCGCACAGGCGTCATCGCTGATAGCGTGTGGGCACACCCACATCGCACGAGTGGTGGGCACCAAAAAAGGCCAGCGCATCGTCAATCCGGGCAGCGTCGGCCTGCAGGCTTACAGCGACACGCACCCCGTACCCCACAGGGTCGAAAACGGCTCGCCCGACGCGCGCTACGCCATCGTTGAAGCACGGCGCAGCGGGTGGTGTGTTGAACTGATGTGTGTGCCATATGACCACAAAGCCATGGCTGATGTGGCAAGTCGAAACGGCAGCCAGCGATGGGCGCACGCGCTGTTGACGGGTCACTGTATGGATGGTGCTTGAGGGGCGGGCGGGTTATGGGTGCGTTATGGACGCGGTGCAGAAGTTCGTGCGGAACTGCTGACCAGACAAGCGGGTATTGGATACAACGTATTGAGCGCATCCGCAGGCAAAAAACCACGTCCTGCCCTATCCTTGTGGCCTTTCAACGCCAACAAAGGCCCGCTTTATGGACAGCACTTCCGCACCGCAGCCCGACTACACACCGCCGAAAATTTGGGTGGCTGACCAAGCCAGCGGCGGGCATTTCGCCAGCATCAACCGGCCCGTCGCTGGGGCCACGCATGACAAAGCGCTGCCCGTCGGTCGGCACCCGCTACAGCTGTATTCCCTGGCCACGCCCAACGGCGTCAAGGTCACTGTGATGCTGGAAGAGCTGCTGGCCGCCGGGCATATTGGCGCGGAGTACGATGCCTGGCTGATCCGCATTCAGGACGGCGACCAGTTTGGCAGCGGCTTTGTCGGCATCAACCCCAACTCGAAGATTCCCGCGCTGGTGGACCACACCGGCCCGGTGCCAACCCGCGTGTTCGAGTCCGGGGCCATCCTGGTGTATCTGGCTGAAAAGTTTGGAGCCTTTTTGCCGACCGAGCCGGCAGCGCGTGCCGAATGCCTGTCGTGGCTGTTCTGGCAAATGGGCAGCGCGCCGTTTTTGGGCGGCGGGTTTGGGCATTTCTATGCCTACGCGCCCACCAAGCTCGAATACCCCATCAACCGCTACGCCATGGAAGTCAAACGCCAGCTCGACGTGCTGGACCAGCGGCTGGCCCACACCGCTTATGTGGCGGGCGACGACTACACCATTGCTGACATGGCGATCTGGCCCTGGTATGGCGTGTTGATGCAGGGCGAGCTGTACGGGGCGGGCGAGTTTTTGCAGGTGCGAAGCTACACCCACGTGCAGCGCTGGGCCGCGCAGGTCGCAGCCCGCCCGGCGGTGCAGCGTGGCCGCATGGTCAACCGCGTGCAGGGCAAGCCGTCCAGCCAGTTGCACGAGCGGCATGACGCCAGCGACTTTGAGACGAAGACGCAGGACAAGCTCAATCCCGGCGCGTGACGGCGTCGATTGGCAGCGCACCGCTAAACTGGGTGGGGTGTCATCAAATCGACAGGTGTTGGCGCGGTGTCTCGCGCAGCAGTCGTTAAATTTTCGGGCAAAACGCATGTTCAAGTTTGAATGGGACGACCAAAAGGCCGCCAGCAACCTGATAAAACACGGTGTATCGTTCGATGAAGCCGTCAGCGGTTTTGGTGATCCCCTCGCGCTGACTTTTGCCGATACCGACCACAGCGATGCCGAGGAGAGGAGCCGAACCTATGCCGTGTCCAACAAAGCCAGGCTCCTGGTGATCGTTCACACAGAGCGCAGGCTAGGCATTCGCATCATCAGCGCCAGAAAGGCAACACGGTATGAAAAAAGCATCTACAAAAATGGTTGATCAAGAGATTCCTGAACTCAAGCGTGATCAGCTCAGCAAAGGGGTGCGCGGCAAGTACTTGACACACTTTGCGCAAGGCAGCAACGTGGTTGTGTTGCAGCCGGAAATCCTGAAAGCGTTTCCAACGTCCGAGGCCGTGAACAAGGCGTTGGCAAGCATGTTGGCTTTCGCGCAAGAAACCCAAGGTTTGACGGCGCGTTCGACCCGAGCACCGCGCAAGCGCATCGCTGTCTGACGCTAAGCCTCAACGTTGGCGGTGCCCGACGGCGCTGGCCCCCGCCGCTAAACTTCAAGTCATGAATCTGGCCCCCGCCCAACTCACCGAGCACCTGCAGCGCGGCTTGAAAAGCCTCTACACCCTGCATGGCGACGAGCCGCTGCTGGTGCAGGAGTTTGCTGATGCGCTGCGGGCGGCGGCGCGCCAGCAGGGCTTTACCGAACGCACGGTGCACACCGTGCAGGGCGCGCATTTTGACTGGAGCGCCGTACTGGCCAGTGGCAGCGAACTGAGCTTGTTTGCTGACCGGCAGATCATCGAAATCCGCATTCCCTCGGGCAAGCCGGGCAAGGACGGCTCGACCTATTTGCAGCAGATTGCTGAGCGGGCGCAAAACAATCCCGACACGCTGACGCTGGTGATCTTGCCCAAGCTGGACGGCATGACGACCAAGGGCGCGTGGTTTGGCGCGCTGGACAGCTACGGCATGACGGTGAAGTTTGACCCGGTGGAGCGGCGCAACCTGCCGCAGTGGATTGCCCAGCGCCTGCAGCAGCAGGGCCAGCGCGTGGCCAGCGGTGAAGAAGGCCAGCGCACGCTGCAGTTTTTTGCCGACCGCGTGGAAGGCAACCTGCTGGCCGCCCACCAGGAGATTCAAAAACTGGCGTTGCTGCATCCGGCAGGCAACGATGCTGTGCTGAGCTACGAGCAGGTTGAAAACGCGGTGCTCAACGTGGCGCGCTACGACGTCTTCAAGCTTTCCGAAGCGGTGCTCAGTGGCCAGCCGCAGCGCATGGCGCGCATGCTCGACGGCCTGCAGGCCGAGGGCGAGTCCGAGGTGCTGGTGCATTGGGCGTTGGCTGAAGACATTCGGAGCATGAAGCGGGTGAAAGACGCCATCAACGCTGGCCGCCCGATGCCGATGGCGCTGCGTGAAAACCGCGTGTGGGGCGCCAAGGAAAAGCTGTTCGAGCGCGCCCTGCCCAACATCAGCGACGCCGCCATGAACCGCTTGCTGCAGGCCGCGCACACGGTGGACGGCATCGTCAAAGGCTTGAAGCAACCCGACTGGCCCGCCACCGGCTGGCAGTCGCTGCACCGGCTGGCCGGGATGGTGTGTGAGCAGTGCATGGCGCCCAAACGCTCGCCAGCGCCCAGCCGCCAAAAGCAATCATTTTGATAGCTGCCCAGGCAGCAAACGCCTTGGGTAGAGCCGTATTTGACTTAATAAACGTCACCACTGAGCTCAAATTTCGAGAAAACATGAATGCAGCGTCGACGCAGAGGCGATGCAAACAAGTTGTTCTGCCGCAGTTCCGCAGGCCGGTACGCCGCAAGAGCTTCGATACCTACCGCTGTGCCGACGACAAGGACGTGGTGATTGATTTGCTCCTGCGCGTGACCACGGTGAGCGTGGCGCCCGCACCCAGCACCGTCACGCCCCAGTGGCGCAAGTCCACGCGCTGGTACACCTCAATGTAGGGGCGGTCTTGCGCCAGCAGCAGGTATTCGCGCAGGCTTGCCAGCTTTTGGTAGGCCGCCCATTTTTCGCGCCGCTCAGTGAGCTCGGTGCTGCGGGACAGCACCTCGGCCACCATGCAGGGGCTGGTTTTGAAGTACGCCTCGGTGTCCTCGGGGTCGCACACCAGCATCACGTCGGGGTAGTAAAACGTCTGGCCGAACTCCAGGCGCAGTTTCATGTCGCTCATGAAGGGGTTGCAGTCTTTGTCGCTGCTGCCCAGCAGGCGGGCATACAAATTACCCGCCACCCGGTTGTGGTTCGCGCTGCTGCCAGCCATCGCGTACACACCGCCGTGAACAAATTCGTGGCGCACTGTGGCCTGGTGCTCCATGGCAAGGTAGCCGTCTTCGTTCAGGGGTTTGAGGACGGTTGGGGTCATGCAAATGACTGTAGTTCAGCCCATGACAAAATACAAACCATGCTTGATACCGCCTTCAACACAGATTTGCTCACCGCCATGCAAGCGATGGGTTCAAGGGCAAAAGCCGCTGCCGCCCATGCAGCCAAAGCCAGTGCTGCTACCAAAAATAAAGCGCTTAACAACCTCGCTGCGCTGCTGCGTGACAACGGCCCCGCGCTGCAGCAGGCCAACCAGTGCGACCTGGACCGCGCCGCTGCCGCTGGCTTGGCTGGGCCGATGCTGGACCGGCTCAAGCTGTCGCCGCTTGCTCTTGAAACCGTGGCCATTGGCTGCGAGCAGCTGGCTGTGATGCCGGACGTGATCGGCGACATCATCGGTATGAAGGAGCAGCCCAGCGGCATTCGCGTGGGGCAGATGCGGGTGCCGATTGGCGTGTTCGGCATGATTTATGAAAGCCGCCCCAACGTCACGATCGAGGCGGCGAGCCTGGCCATCAAAAGTGGCAACGCCTGCATTTTGCGGGGCGGCTCGGAAGCCATCGAGTCGAACAAGGCGCTGGCTGAATTGGTGCAGCAGGCGCTGAAAGAAGCCGGCTTGCCTGCGGACGTGGTGCAACTGGTGCCCACCACTGACCGTGACGCCGTGGGCCACCTGATCGCCATGCCTCAGTTTATCGATGTGATCATTCCGCGTGGCGGCAAGGGCTTGATCGAGCGTGTCAGCCGTGATGCCACCGTACCGGTCATCAAGCATCTGGACGGCAACTGCCACGTGTATGTCGATGACCCGTGCGACATCGCCATGGCCGTCAAAGTGGCCGACAACGCCAAAACCCAGAAATACAGCCCGTGCAACGCGGCCGAGGGCCTGCTGGTGGCCCAGGGCGTAGCTGGGGCGTTTTTGCCCTTGATCGGTGCCATTTATGCTGAAAAAGGCGTGGAAATGCGGTGCGATCCGGCCTCATCCCAGGTGTTGCTTGCCTGTGATGCTATCAAAAACAAAGCATTGATCGTGCCAGCCACCGAGCAGGACTGGTTCGAGGAATACCTGGCACCGGTCATCAGCATCAAAGTGGTTGAAGGCCTGGACGAAGCCATCGCCCACATCAACAAGTATTCCAGCCACCACACCGACGCGATCATCACGCGTG
>JANLUZ010000089.1:0-23253 GCA_031363755.1 Polaromonas sp. | reverse complement strand
CTTTCGGCAAAACTTTCCAGCGCAAACTTGCGCGCTTTGATGATTTCGTCGTCAGCGCGGCGGCGTGCGTTCTCGGCATCGGCTTTGGCACGCAGGTAGCTGTCGGCCAGCTCGGCGTTTTTGGCCTGCAACGTAGCCACTTCGGCCTGCGCAATCGTCAAGGTGTCGAAATCGTTGGCGGCTTGCGCTGCTTCGAGTTCTTCGGGGCTGGGCGCGCCAGACAAAGGCGACTGGTCGTGCGTGGGGTGTGGGTTGTGTGAGGGTGGTTTATTTTCAGACATGCTGGACAACAGGGTTGATCTGGTAAGCCAAACAGCTTGGGCTGGTAAAGCCCTTTTCAAGACAAGGAATTGAACTTTGTCAGGGCTTTGTGCGCTGAAATTTCTGCGAAGGCTTTTTGCAAGCAGGCATGAAAAACGGGCCCTGAGGCCCGTGTGCATGGTCTGGTGCGGCAACAGTCCGCAAAAGCAGCCCGAAAAAAGACGCTGGTGCGCTCAGGGTTTGGCACTGGCCGCTGCTGCCTTGGCCTGGCTGGTTACCCATTTGCCCGCAAAGGCTTGCAGGTCACTCAGGCGCTTGAGCAGGTCTGAGCCCACCGGGGTGACGCAGTAACCATCGGTTCCATGGGTCAGCAAGCCAGCGGCACGCAGTTCCTTGACCCGGGTATTGAGCGTATTCGGGGTGATGCTGCCAACGCTGTCTTGCAGCAGGCGAAAGGTTTGTGGGTGGCCGTCTTTCAGGGCCCACAACACACGCAGCGCGTAACGCGCTTCCAGCAATTCCAGAAGTTGGCTGATGGCGGCGTTTTCTTTGGCACTCATGGGTTGATCTCTTGGTTGCTTCTTGGTGGTTTGGAGGAAGTTGCTGGGGTCGCCCGTTCAGGCATTTTTTCCAGCTGCGGTGAATATATCCCAAAACCGATTCTGCTACTAGTTTTGTAGCTGGAAACGCACTGAAGGTGTGGCTGAGCGGCCGCAATCGACACTAACTTTGATGCTGCTCGCGGGGCGTCAAGGCGTAAAAAAGCCAGCTTGGCAGACCCTGTCTGTTCAAGCCGGCTGGGCGCGCTGCAAGCGCTGACTACAGCGTGTCGATGAAGCTGCGAAGCTTGTCCGAGCGGGAGGGGTGCTTGAGCTTGCGCAGCGCCTTGGCTTCTATCTGGCGAATGCGTTCACGCGTCACGTCGAACTGTTTGCCCACTTCTTCAAGTGTGTGGTCGGTGGACATTTCAATGCCGAAACGCATACGCAGCACCTTGGCTTCACGCGGGGTCAGGCTGTCCAGAATGTCCTTGACCACGTCACGCAGCCCAGCCTGCATGGCCGCTTCCAGCGGGGCGGTGTTGGCACCGTCTTCAATGAAATCACCCAGGTGCGAATCTTCGTCGTCACCGATCGGCGTTTCCATCGAGATCGGCTCTTTCGCGATCTTCATGATCTTGCGGATCTTGTCTTCCGGGATTTCCATCTTCTCGGCCAGCACGCTGGCGTCCGGCTCAAAGCCAAACTCCTGCAGATGCTGACGACTCAGGCGGTTCATCTTGTTGATCGTCTCGATCATGTGCACCGGAATGCGGATGGTGCGGGCCTGGTCGGCAATGGAGCGGGTGATCGCCTGGCGAATCCACCACGTCGCGTAGGTAGAGAATTTGTAGCCCCGGCGGTACTCGAACTTGTCCACCGCTTTCATCAGGCCGATGTTGCCTTCCTGAATCAGGTCCAAAAACTGCAGGCCGCGGTTGGTGTACTTTTTGGCAATTGAGATTACCAGGCGCAAGTTCGCCTCAATCATCTCTTTCTTGGCGTCACGCGAGTTGGACTCGCCCTCGTTCATGCGCTTGTTGATGTCTTTGAGCTGGCCCAGCGGCACCACCACACGCGCCTGCAATTCACCGATCTTGGTCTGCAGTTCCTGGATGGGCGGAATGTTGCGTGCCATCACCACCGACCACGGTTTGTTGCTGGCAACCTGCTTTTCAACCCACTGCAGGTTCAGCAGATTGGGCGGGAAGTCTTTCACAAAGGTTTCCTGCGGCATGCCGCATTTCTCAACAATGATGCGGCGCAGTTCGCGTTCTTTTTTGCGCACGTCCAGCACCTGGCCGCGTAGCAGGTCGCACAGCTTTTCAATGGTTTTGGCGGTGAAACGTATCGTCATCAGCTCGTCGCTCAGGGCTTTTTGCGACTTCATATAAGTTGGTGTGCCGTAGCCTTCCTTGACGTAGGTTTTGTGCACTTTTTCGAAGAGCACCGCCATGCTGTCAAAGCGGCTCAAGGCTTCTTTTTTCAACTCTTCGAGCTTTTTTGTCAACGCCTTGGAGCCGCCCTTGCCATCGTCATCGTCTTCTTCGTCAAACTCGTCAAAGTCTTCTTCGGCCACGTAGTCGTCAGCCTCATTGGCCACAGTAAAACCATCAACCACTGTAGAGATGACGACCTTGCCTTCGCGGATTTCTTCACCCAGACGCATGATTTCCGCAATCGTCGCGGGGCTTTCCGAAATGGCTTCCATCATCTTCATCAGGCCGCCTTCAATGCGCTTGGCGATCTCGATTTCGCCTTCCCGCGTCAGCAGCTCCACGGTGCCCATTTCACGCATGTACATGCGAACTGGGTCAGTCGTGCGGCCGAACTCGCTGTCAACCGTGGACAGCGCGGCTTCGGCGGCTTCCTCGGCTTCTTCTTCAGTAGAGCCAGCGGGTGCATTGTTGGTGATCAGCAGCGACTCGGCGTCGGGCGTTTGTTCGTACACCGACACGCCCAGGTCGTTCAGCGTGTTGATCACGGCTTCCAACGTGTCCGCGTCGATCAGCTTGTCGGGCAGGTGGTCGGAAATCTCGCCGTGGGTCAGGTAGCCGCGGGTTTTGCCCAGCTTGATCAGCGCTTTCAGGCGCTGGCGGCGCTTGAGCATGTCTTCTTCGCTCAGCACCGCTTCGTCCAGGCCGAACTCTTTCATCAGCGCGCGCTCTTTGGCCTTGCTGATCTTCATGCGCAGCGGTTTGACCTTCTCGGTCGTGCCGGGCACTTCAACGGCAGCGGGCTCTTCAGCAAACTCTGCCTCGATGTCCGACATGTCTTCGTCACCATCGGCTTTGGCCACAGCGCCCTTTGGCTTGCGGCCACGCTTGGCACCGCCAACAGCGGCTGTGGCGCTGGCGTCAGGTGCTTCGTCGGCAGCTGCTTTGGGCGGACGCCCGGCTTTTTTCTTGGCAGGGGCAGACGCGGCCAACAGGGCATTGGCGGCTTCTAGGAGTTGGGCTTTGGTGGACTTGACGGGCACGGGGGAGGCTTTCTTCTTCGGGGACTTTTCGACAACTTCAGGGACAGCAGACTTGGCTGCTTTCGGTGGGACGGGTAATTTGGCGGCTGTTGCAGTTTTAGCGGTAGATGATCCAGAGATAGCGCTTTTTCGAGACTTTTCAACCTGAGCGGTCTTTTTTGTCGGCACTGCGGAGGCTTTTGCGGGGGCGCGCCCAGCGGGCTGCGTCGTCAACGACGGCTTGGCACCGGGTTTTTGGGCGACGAGGACAGCCTTGGCAGGCACTTTGGACTTGCTGGACTTTGCAGTAGGCATGGGGCCTCCGGTTGTCTGACAGGAAATGAACGCTTTCGAAGGCTTGCGCGTGCCATGCACACGCAAATCCTCCAACACACATCGGCGGGGGAAAGCAACAAAAAAATCAGGGGAGTCAAATCAAGCGCATCGGTTAATGCTGCTCAGACGCGATCGCCTCACACATCAAACCAAGGGCTTTTCAGCAAACTGATGGGCGAACATTTGGTGTGCAGTCCTTGCGGCGTGTGGCCGTTTTCGCCTGATGTGGACGAAAGCCCTTTGAAAAAGGGGGCCGGTGCCGGAGGTGTTGCTGTCGCGTTTGCTGGAAAAATCGGATTATACCGTTTTTTGTGATTTCTCTTCGAGAAGTTTGAAATATGGATGCGCGGGAAAACCGTCAGGCGGCTGTTTTTCCAGGTGTTTGCGCCATCAGCTCGCGCAGCTGTTGCATTACGGCCGGGTCGTCGGCATTGGCAACCAGCGACGCGATTTTGGCCTGTTTCTGCAGTTCCAGCAGTTGGGTCAGGATACTGCGAACCTCATGCCAGTCGGGCTGCACGCTGTCGATCATCTGGCTGATCTGCACCACCGCGTGCCGCTCGTGCGTGTGCCCGCGCAGGCCCTCCCGCAGCGCGGCCCAGGGTTGAGGCCCATGCTCATGCAACTGAGCCTCGAACCAGGCAAATAGCGGACCATGCGGCGCGGGCAGGCCCAGCAGCACCTGGTGCTCTGGCGCGCTCAGGCGGTCCCAGCTGTTGGCTTGTGTTAGCAGAAGGCGCAGCACGCGGTCTTCGCGGGTGGCGGGCAACATGCGCCCGGTAACGCGGCGGGGCGGGCTGGCGGGCCAATTGCCAAAGGCGCCTTTTTTCGACCCGCTGCGGCCCGGCGTCCAGGCCGGTTTGGCGGCACTGTAGTTGTGCTCGAACTCAAAAGGCGGCGGGTAGTCGCCCGGCGGCGGGCCGCTCTGGGCGGTGTCATCTCCGCGCGTCGGGTGCGTGTCGTCGGCGCCGCGTGAATACTCGGCGTAGTCCGGATAGTCCGGGTAGTCGGGAAAATCAGGCATTCCAGAGCCTGACACACTATTTTTAAGTGTATTCAGGCTGTAGCCCTTATTTTTACTGCCTGAGCTGCTATTTTTTTGATAGCTCTTGCCACTTGCCTTGGCAGGCTGCCACAGCTGCAGGAGGTCGCGGCTGTCGATCATCACCTTGTCGGCAATTTCGGCAAGCACCTGGGGCCGCAGCGCGCCTTCTGGCAGCAGGCTCCACAGGGGCTTGGCGTTGCTGGCCATGTGGGCGCGGCCCTCGGCGGTGTCCAGATCGCAGCCGTCGGCAGCGGCTTCCAGCATGAAGCGGCTCAGCGGCACGGCTTTTTTCACGCACTCTGCAAACCCGTCCTGGCCGTGTTCGCGGATGTAGCTGTCGGGGTCGTGCTCGCTCGGTAAAAACAAAAACTTGACGGTGCGCACGTCCGTGGCAAAGGGCAGGGCGGCATCCAGCGCCTTGCGGGCCGCGCGCCGCCCGGCGTTGTCGCCATCAAAGCTGAACACCACCGACTCAGTGAAGCGAAACAGCTTTTGCACATGCTCGGCGGTGCAGGCCGTGCCCAGCGTGGCCACCGCGTTGGCAAAACCCAGCTGCGCCAGCGCCACCACGTCCATGTAGCCTTCGGTGACCAGCGCGTAGCCGTGTTCGCGCAGGGCGGTACGGGCCTCGAACAGGCCGTACAGCTCGCGGCCCTTGCTGAACACCGGGGTTTCGGGCGAATTCAGGTACTTGGGCTTTTCATCCCCCAGCACGCGCCCGCCAAAGCCGATGCATTCCCCCTTGACGTTCCGGATCGGGAACATCACGCGGTCGCGGAAGCGGTCGTACCTTTTGGCCTCGCCCTGGGCGTTCTCGTCGCCCGCCTCGCCGGTGATGACCAGGCCGCTTTCCACCAGCAGCGGATCGTTGTAGTCAGGGAACACGCTGGCCAGCGCCCGCCAGCCTTCGGGCGCATACCCCAGGCCAAAGGTCTTGGCGATGTCGCCCGACAACCCGCGCCCCTTGAAGTAGCTGATGGCCCGCTCCGAGCCGCGCAGGTGTTTGATGTACGCTGCGCCGGCTTTTTCCAGCACGCTGCTCAGCGTGGCCTGCTGCGCCCGGGCCTGGGCCGCCCTGGCGCGGTCTTGCGGAGACACATCGTCTTCCGGCACCTGCAGGCCGACCTGCTGGGCCAAGTCATTGACGGCTTCAATGAAGGTCATGCCGGCGTGTTCCATCAAAAAGCTGATGACATTGCCGGTTTTGCCGCAGCCAAAGCAGTGGTAGAACTGCTTGGCCGGGCTGACGCTGAACGAGGGCGACTTTTCCCCGTGAAACGGGCACAGGCCCATGAAATTGGCGCCGCCCTTTTTCAGCTGAACATGCCGCCCAACGACTTCCACCACGTCGGCGCGCGCAACAAGTTCCTGAATAAACGACTGGGGAATGGCCATGCCCCAATTGTGCCTCCGTGGTGTCTTCCCGGTGCCGGGCAGCCCCGTCAGCCCCCAGCAATCACGCAGGACTAGGATGGTGCGGACACCTGAAAATCACAAGGAGACACCCCATGCCCAGCATCTTTGACCACAACCTTCCCCGCGTGCCCGCCAATTACGCCGCGCTGTCGCCGCTGTCTTTCATCGAGCGCACGGCTGCTGTTTACCCGCAGCGCCTGGCCGTGATGCACGGCGCACTGCGCCGCAACTGGGCCGACGTGTTTACCCGTTGCCGCCAGCTGGCCAGCGCCTTGCAAAAAGTGGGTGTATGCCCCGGCGACACGGTCGCGGTGATGCTGCCCAACACGCCGCCGATGGTCGAGGCGCACTTTGGCATCCCGGCCACGGGCGCGGTCATCAACGCGCTGAACACCCGGCTGGACGCCGAAACCCTGGCTTTCATGCTGGACCACGGCGAGGCCAAGGTCGTTATCGTCGACCCGGAATTCACCGGCGTGATGGCCAAGGCCTTGCAGCTGCGCAAGTCCACAGCGCCGCTGCTGGTCATTGATGTGGAAGACGAGCTGTTCACCGGCGACGTTACCCGCCTGGGCAGCATCACGTACGACGAATTTCTGGCCACCGGCGACAGCACCTTCCCCTGGCCGCTACCCGCCGACGAGTGGGACGCGATTGCGCTGAACTACACGAGCGGCACCACCGGAAACCCCAAAGGCGTGGTCTACCACCACCGTGGTGCGGCGATGAATGCGGTCTCCAACATCCTCGAATGGGACATGCCCAAACACCCGGTGTACTTGTGGACGCTGCCCATGTTTCATTGCAACGGCTGGTGTTTTCCGTGGACAGTGGCGGCGCGTGCGGGCGTCAATGTGTGCCTGCGGCGTGTGGGTGCGGCCGAGGTTTTTGAAGCGATTCGCGAGTACGGGGTGACCCACTACTGCGCTGCCCCCATCGTGCACGGCATGCTGGTCAACGCCCCCGCCGCGCTGAAGCAGGACCTGCCCACCGGCGTGAAAGCCATGGTGGCCGGAGCTGCGCCCCCGGCGTCGATGATCGAAGGCATGGAAACATTGGGCTTTGAGCTGACGCACGTGTACGGCCTGACCGAGGTCTACGGCCCGGCCACCGTGTGTGCGGTGCAAAGCGGCTGGGCGCAGCTGGACATTGGCGAGCGCGCCCGCCTCAATGCCCGGCAGGGCGTGCCCTACCACCTGGAGCGCGACGTGCGCGTGCTGGACCCGCTGACGATGCAACCTGTGCCGCATGACGGCCACACCATGGGCGAGATCATGTTTCGCGGCAACATCGCGATGAAGGGCTACCTGAAGAACCCGGCCGCCACTGCAGAAGCCTTTGCCGGCGGCTGGTTTCACTCCGGCGACCTGGCGGTGACGGACGCCGACGGCTACATGTTGATCAAGGACCGCAGCAAGGATGTGATCATCTCGGGCGGTGAAAACATCAGCTCCATCGAGGTCGAAGACGTGTTGTACCGCCACCCCGACGTGCTGGCCGCCGCCGTGGTGGCTAAGCCCGACGCACGCTGGGGTGAAACGCCGTGCGCGTTCATTGAGCTCAAAGCCGGGGCGCAGACCACGGCCGAGGACATCGTGGCCCACTGCAAAAAACACCTGGCCGCCTTCAAGGTGCCGCGCGCCGTGGTGTTTGGGGAGCTGCCGAAAACTTCCACCGGCAAGATCCAGAAGTTCGAGCTGCGAAAGGTGGCCGGCTCGGCCGCCGCGATTGCAGGGTGAGCAGCAGCAGGGCTGTGTCAAAGTGCTATTAAAAGTAGAGCTGCTCAAGCAATAACTACCTGGGTGATGCCCCTATTTGCCACAAAAACGCCTTTAACAGGCTGCCCCAAAACATCCGCTTTAGGCTCTGCGATGCCTGAATTGTGGATGTTTTAGGCCGCTAGCCCACGTTTTTATTGCCTGGAGTGCTATCAAAACAGGATAAAGCAGCGCAGTCGGCACAGCGCACCGTCCGGCAGCCCGGCTCAGCGCGGTGCCAGGCGAATCGCGCCGTCCAGGCGAATCACCTCGCCGTTGAGCATGTCGTTTTCAAAGATATGTTGGGCCAGCTTGGCGTAGTCCTGCGGTGTGCCCAGGCGCGACGGGAAGGGCACCGACGCCGCCAGCGAGTCCTGCACGTCCTGAGGCATGCCAAACATCATCGGCGTGCCGAAAATGCCCGGCGCAATCGTCATGTTGCGGATGCCGTTTCGCGCCAGGTCGCGCGCAATCGGCAGCGTCATGCCGACCACACCGCCTTTGGAGGCGCTGTACGCGGCCTGGCCAATCTGGCCGTCGTAGGCGGCGACGGAGGCGGTTGAGATCATCACGCCGCGCTCACCCGTGGTTTCCGGCTCGTTTTTGCTCATGGCGTCAGACGCCAGACGGATCATGTTGAAGCTGCCGATCAGGTTGACGGTGATGGTTTTGCTGAAGGTGGCCAGGCTGTGAGCGCCATTTTTGCCCACGGTTTTTTCAGCGGGGGCAATGCCCGCGCAATTGACCAGGCCCATCAGTTTGCCC
Source organism: Polaromonas sp. (assembly GCA_031363755.1). GTDB lineage: Bacteria > Pseudomonadota > Gammaproteobacteria > Burkholderiales > Burkholderiaceae_C > Polaromonas. The sequence continues at coordinate 14,676 of JANLUZ010000089.1, read as the reverse complement.
ATGGACACGGCTTGGGCCACAACGGCCTGGCCGTCGGCCTCCTGGCTCACGTCGCACTTCACGAACGCTGCCTTGTCCGCGCCAAGTTCAGCGGCAATTGCAGCGCCTTTTTCAGCCTGCATGTCGGCAATCACCACAATGCCGCCGTTGGCCACCAGCATGCGCGCGGTGCCTTCTCCCAGGCCTGATGCGCCGCCGGTGACGATGAAAACTTTGCCTGCGATGTCCATGGTGTGTCTTTCGTGAAGTGGTGATTGGATTGACGTTAACGACAGCTTGTCGAATTGAGGTTAACGAAAGCTTGTCGAGTTGACGTTAACGTCAAGGTCAACGCAAATTATGGCCCATAAAAAAAGCCCGGCGGTCTGGCGACAGCCGGGCTTTGTGGGAGGCGGGCAGGGCTTATTTGTAGCCCACGCGGTCCAGCATTTGCTGCACCTTGATCTGGTTGTTGCCGACAGCGCTGATCGGAATGGTTTCCGACTTGTAGGTGCCAGTGCGGTTGCCCGTCATCGCCACCAGCGCCGGGTTGCTGATGCTCAGACCGACTGCGGCAGGCCACTCGTTGTTGCCGTTGGCAAAGTACTCTTGCGCGCTGGGGCTGGCCATGTATTCCATGAACTTGACGGCGTTGGTCGTGTTTTTGGCATTCTTGGCAACCGCAGCGCCCGCGATATTCACATGCGTGCCCCAACTCGACTGGTTCGGGAACACGATGCCGATGCGCTCAGCAATGACCTTGTCTTCAGGCGCTGCCGAGCGAAGAATGCGGGCGATGTAGTAGGTGTTAGACAGCGCCACACCGCATTCGCCACTGGCCACAGCCTTGATCTGGTCGGTGTCGCCACCTTTGGGCGCCCGTGCCATGTTGTCCACCATGCCCTTGAGGAAGGCCTCGGTTTTGGCTTCGCCAAGGTGTTCGGTCAGGGCACCGAACAACGACAGGTTGTACGGGTGCGCGCCGGAGCGGGTGCACACCAGGCCCTTGTTTTTCGGGTCGGCCAGCGACTCGTAGGTGCTGACGTCTTCCCGCTTGACCTTGAGTTTGTCGAACACGATCACCCGGGCACGGGTGGAAAAGCCAAACCAGGTCGTGCCCTCTGGCGTGGGGGCGGCGCGCAGTTTGGCGGGAATCGCCGCTTCCAGCGCGGGCGACTTGATCGGCAGGAACAGGCCTTCGCTGTCGCCCTTCCAGAGGCGGGCCGCATCGACCAGCAAAATCACATCGGCGGGCGACGCTGTGCCTTCGGCCTTGAGGCGGGCCAGAATGCCCGCATCGTCGGCGTCTACCCGGTTGACCTTAATGCCCGTGGCCTTGGTGAAATTGGCGTACAGCGCCTCGTCCGTCTGGTAGTGGCGGGCAGAATACAGGTTGACCACCTGCTCCTGGGCGGCGGCATGGCTTGCAACGCCCAAGGTGCCGGCGACGGTCAGGCAGGCCATCGAGATCAGGGAAAACGCTTTTTTGAACATGGTGAAAATTCCGCTGGTGCGGTGTGAAACAACAAGTGGCAAGTCTAATGCAGATGCGAATAATTCTCAATAATTGTCATTCAAGCCTTGGGGCTATTGTGCGCGCGGGCGCCGGCCTGTGGTGCCTGGTCTTGCTGGCGGGCTGTGCGACCGAGCCGCGCCCGACTGGTAGCGCGGCGCCTCCTGCCAGCAGCGTCACCAGCGTGATCGCCCCGGCCATGATCAAACGGACCGTGAAATTGGGCCTGGCTCTGGGCGGCGGCGCAGCGCGCGGGTTTGCCCATGTCGGCGTGATTGCTGTGCTGGAAGAAGCTGGCCTGCGGCCTCAGCTGGTCGTCGGCACGTCAGCTGGCAGCCTGGTGGCCGCGATGTACGCCAGTGGCAAAAGCAGTGCGCAGCTGCAGCAAACTGCGCTGAACATGGAAGAGGTCGCCATCACCGACTGGATGCTGCCACTGGTGGGGCGGGGCATGTTCCGGGGGGAGGCGTTGGCCCGTTATGTCAACGACCTGGTGGCGGGCCGTTTGATCGAAAACATGGCGATTTCGCTCGGCATTGTGGCCACCGACCTGGGCAACGGGCAGGCGGTGCTGTTTCAACGCGGTGACACCGGCACCGCAGTGCGTGCGTCGAGTGCGGTGCCTGCGGTGTTCGTGCCCGTGCGAATCGGCCAGCGCGACTATGTGGACGGCGGGCTGGTGTCGCCGGTGCCGGTGAGTTTTGCGCGGCAAATGGGCGCTGATGTGATTTTGGCCGTTGATATTTCCGCACCACCCGAGGGCAACACCGCCGACGGCACGCTGCAGATTTTGTTGCAGACGTTTGCGATCATGGGCAAAACCATCAACCAGTACGAGCTGCAAGGCGCCGACGTGGTGGTCAGGCCGGCACAGGCGGGATTGAAAAGCGCCGACTTCTCGGCCCGCCAACGCGCGATTGACGCTGGGCGTGCCGCCAAGCTGGCGGCATTGCCTGCGCTCAAAGCGCGGTTGGCGGCCAAAGCCAGCCAGCTTTAAAGCCGTTAATTGCTATGTTTAACATAGCTGCCCAGGCAATAAACGCCTGGGCTAGCGGCTGATTTGGCTGTAAAAACATGAAAAAAGGGGCGCTGCCCAGCGACAGCGCCCCTTTTTTTGCATCAGCAGCCTGACGTTGGCGCAAGGCCTGGGTCAGAACCGGCTGACAGCCTGCCAGATCAGCGTGCTTTTTTGACGGCAGCAGTTGCTGTTTTGGTGGCGTTCATGGCGGTGGTTGAAGCCGTTTTGAAGTTGGCCTCAGCCATGTCGCTAGCTTGTTTGACAGCTTTTTGAACCGACTCAAACGCGTTGTTGGCAGCGGCCACAGCGCTTTTCATCACCGCCACAGCGGTCTCGGAACCAGCTGGTGCGTTCTTGGTGGCGCTGTCGACGAGGCCCATGACTTTTTTCTGCGCCTCGGCAGATTGGGCTTCGATGTTTTTGGTCATGTCGGCGCCAGCGGCGGCGGCGATGTCATACAGGTGCTTGCTGTAGGCAGCGGTTTTTTCAGCCAAGGGCTGAACCATGCCGGCTTGCAGAGCCATCAGCTCTTGTGCGTCTTTCACGCCCATAACAGCCTGTGCATGGTTGGCGGACTCGGCCAGCGCAGCCTTGGTGGCTTGAACATTCAGCTCCACCAATTTCTCGATGCCTTCGAAAGCCTTGTGGGTCAGGCCAAACATGGTTTCGATGTTGGCTTTGTGGGAGGCCATGATTTGTTCAGCAGTCAGCATAATTAATCTCCAAGATAGGTTGTTGATCGACGTGGAAGTCGGGAAAACTGTTGCCTTGCTCCGAATTGCTGCACTGCAACATTGAACAAATTATAGGCAGTCCCCAAAAAAGTGCAAGTTTTTTTGTTGCAGTGCAACATTTCTATCGGAAGCGCCAATCACAGCGCGCTGCAGGCTCTCGGCAGCCACGACACAATCAGGCGTTTTCACCACCCCGGCGTTGAGCCGCCCCCCACGCCGTGCACGCTTTTTATGCTGATCATTTTGTGCTGCCGCTGCCCGCAGGCCACCGCTTTCCCATGGCCAAGTATGCAAGGCTGCGCGATCGGCTGGCGGGCGAATGGCCAGCAGTGATGTTGCAACAGGCGCCCGCCGCCACCGACGGTGAGCTGGCGCTGGTGCATGAGCCTGCCTATATTCAGGCGGTCAGCCAGGGCACCCTGAGCCCGGCTGCGCAGCGTGAAATCGGCTTCCCGTGGAGCCCCGCCATGGCAGAGCGTGCGCGGCGCTCGGTGGGGGCGACGGTCGCGGCCGCCCGTGTCGCCCTGGGCTTAAGTAGGGGGCAGCTGATAGGGAGTGCGCCGCATCGCCAACCTGCGGGCTTGGCTGCCAACCTGGCAGGCGGCACCCACCACGCCTATGCCCACAAGGGCGGCGGGTTCTGTGTGTTCAACGACGTCGCCGTAGCCGCCCGGCTGATGCAAGCCGAATGGGCACGGCACCAGAAAACGCAGGCGGGGCTGTCGCGCCAGCCGCTGCAGGTGGCGGTGATTGATCTGGATGTTCACCAGGGCAATGGCACCGCCAGCATTTTTGCAACGGACCCCAGCGTGTTCACGCTGTCGCTACACGGCGCCAAGAATTTTCCGTTTCGCAAGGAAGCCAGCGACCTGGATGTCGAGTTGCCCGACGGCTGCCAGGACGACGCCTATCTGCAGGCGCTGGACCACGCGTTGGACGAGTTGGATAGACGCTTCGAGCCCGGGCTGGTGTTTTTCCTGGCCGGCGCGGACCCGTTTGAAGGCGACCGGCTGGGCCGGCTGAGCCTGAGCTACGACGGCATGGAGGCACGCGACCGCCGCGTGTTCGACTGGGCCTGGCAGCGGCGCATTCCGGTGGCAATGTCCATGGCGGGCGGCTACGGGGTGAGCATGGAAGACACGGTGCAGGTGCAGGTCAACACCTACCGCGTGGCGCTGGGGTATTGGCAAAAGTGGCACAGCCTGGCTGCCAGTCGTGCGCCATGAGGACTGAACCCTGCGCTGTCCGTCAGGCGATAGGTCTGAGCAGGTCGGGCTGGCAAAATTACCGGTGATGACACCCCGCCCCCAACCCGAACCCCGCAGCGCCTACCGCGCTTTTCACCCCATCGGCACCCGCTGGGCTGACAACGACCTGTACGGGCATGTGAACAATGTGGCTTACTACGGCTGGTTTGACACTGCTGTCAACCACTGGCTGATTGCGCATGGCGGGATGGACATTCACAGCGGCCCAGTGATCGGGCTGGTGGTGGAAACCCACTGCAACTATTTCGCGTCGCTGGCGTTTCCCGAGGCGGTGGTGGCGGGCATTCGTGTGGCGCATCTGGGCAGCTCCAGCGTTCGCTACGAAGTCGGCATTTTTGCCGACGACCCGGACAAACAGGGCCAGCTCTGCGCCGCCAAAGGCCACTTCATTCATGTGTACGTCGACCGCGCCACGCGCCGGCCCGCACCACTGCCCCCTCTCTTACTGTCCGCCCTGGAGACCCTCAAATGACTGCGTTGACTCAGCCCATAGAGCCCATACAGACCGCAGAGCCCACCGGCTTGCCCAACGCCGTCGATGACGCCATCAACGGCCGCCAGTCGGTGCGGCAGTTTTTGCCCAAGGCTGTGCCGCGTGCGTTGATCGAGCACCTGCTGAGCCTTGCCAGCCGTGCGCCGTCAGGCACCAACACCCAGCCGTGGCGTGCCTATGTGCTGCAAGGCAACAGCCTGAGCAGCCTCGTCAGCCAGGTGTGCACCGTGCATGACGCGATTGCCCGGAACCCCGCGCTCGCGGCCGATTACAAGGAAGCCTACGACTACTACCCTGAACAATGGGTGTCGCCATACATCGAGCGCCGCCGTGAAAACGGCTGGGGCTTGTACGGACTGCTGGGCATCACCAAGGGCGACAAGGCCGCCATGCACGCCCAGCAGCAGCGCAACTTTCGCTTTTTCGACGCCCCGGTAGGACTGATGTTCACGCTGGACCGCGTCATGGGCCGTGGCTCGCTGGTCGACTACGGCATGTTCATGCAAAGCCTGATGGTGGCGGCTCGCGGGCATGGGCTGGACACCTGTCCCCAAGCCGCCTGGAACGGCTTTGCCAAAATTATTCTGCCCCACATTGGCGCGGGCGAGGGCGAAATGCTGGTGTGCGGCATGTCGCTAGGCTATTCAGACCCGGCCGCGCTGGTCAATACCTTTCGCACGCCCCGTGTGCCGATGACGGAGCTGACGACCTGGCTGGATTGACATTGCGTGATCAATAGCATCAAGTAGGTCATCAAATGATGCTGTAAACTCATTGCATTCATCTGGAGCCGACCATGCGCACCACCATCACGCTAGACGATGACTTGCTTGAAAAAGCCTCACGGCTGACGGGCATAACCGACCGCACCCCGCTGATTCGTGAAAGCCTCAAAGCCATCATTGCCCGTGAAAGCGCCCACCGACTGGCTTTGTTGGGCGGCTCGATGCCCGAGCTGCAGCTCGCGCCGCGCAGGCGGCTGCAGGTGCAGGGCGATGACAGCGACGGGTCTGTGCTACCGCCCTCCAGTGTCAAAACGGCAGGCATACCTTGAGCCGTGTGCTTGTGGATTCGTCGGTTTGGGTGTCGTTTCTCCAGCAAGGCGGTGACCCTTTTTTGGCCCGGTTGTTGATGGCGCAGCAAGTCGCCATGCACGACATGGTGCGCGGTGAAGTCAGCATGGGCAGTGCCCGACAACGACAAACGGCACTGGAGCTGCTGCCCGAGCTGCCGGCGCTGCCCGTCGCGGCTCACGCTGAAGTGATGCTGCTGGTCGATCGGCACCGCCTGTACGGCAAGGGTGTGGGCTATGTTGATGCGCACCTGCTGACTGCCGTCATGCTGGTGCCCGGAATCTTGCTGTGGACCAAAGACAAGCGTTTGCACGCCGCCGCTGAGCAACTGGGGATTGCATTCGTGCCATCCTTGTATTGACACCACCCCGCGTGACTAGAATTTCTAATTTTTCAACTTAACCCGAAAGACCTCTTCTATGACCCGCATCACCACCACCCCTTCCGGCCTGCAATACGAAGACGTCGTGCTGGGCACTGGCGCTATCGCCAAGGCCGGCCAGCATGTGCAGGTTCACTACACTGGCTGGTTGTTCAATGACGGCGTGCAGGGCGCCAAGTTTGATTCCAGCAAAGATCGCGGCCAGCCGTTCGCCTTCGGCCTTGGTGCGGGCCAGGTTATCAAAGGCTGGGACGAAGGCGTGCAGGGCATGTCGGTAGGGGGCACACGCCGCCTGATCATCCCGGCGGAACTCGGCTACGGCGCACGCGGTGCAGGCGGCGTGATTCCGCCCAACGCCACGCTGCTGTTTGAAGTGGATTTTCTGGGTTGAAACCCTGCATCACAGTACGCGCTCGGTCGTATCCAGAAATTCAGATTTTGGTGACGCCATAACTTGGGTACAAGTTAGTCATCCCCGAAACTTCGTTTTCGGGATGAAGTGCTTGGGCAGCGGGGAGCGCAGGACACCGGAATGCACTTCGGTGCATGAGGATTCCGACAGGAGGGGAGGACAGGGGTCCCTTCCCCAGTCAAGCGCAACGACGCAATTCGCCCGAAAAATGAATTTATGGACACGACCATGATCATCACCAGCCTGTTGGACACGGACTTGTACAAGTTCACCATGATGCAGGTTGTGCTGCACCAGTTTCCGGGGGCTGAGGTCGAATACCGGTTTCAGTGCCGCAACGCCCGAGCTGAAGGTGTAGGTGACCTGGCACCGTTTGCCGACGAGATCAGAGACGAGATTCGGGGGCTGTGCAACCTGCGCTTTCAGGACGCTGAGCTGGCCTTCCTCAAGGGCATGCGCTTCATCAAAAGCGATTTTGTTGACTTTCTGGCGCTGTTTCGGCTCAATGAAAAGTATGTGAGCGTCACACCCTTGCCCTCGGGCGAGCTGGAAGTGAGCATCACCGGCCCGTGGTTGCACACCATCTTGTTTGAAATTCCGGTGCTCAGCATCATCAACGAGGTGTACTTTCGGCGCGCCCACCCGCAGCCTGACTTGGCCAGTGGCCGCCAGCGGCTGGCCACCAAAATCCGCCAGCTGCAAGCGCCTGGTTTGCAGGATTTGAAGATCGCCGACTACGGCACGCGCCGGCGCTTTGGCAAGGCCTGGCATGAAGAAGTGCTGCGCACGCTGACCGCCGAGCTAGGCACTGGCGCGGCGGGCCAGTTTGCCGGCACTAGCAACGTGCTGTTTGCCCTGCAACTGGGTCTGACGCCGCTGGGCACCATGGCACACGAGTACCTGCAGGCCTGCCAGGCCCTGGGCCCACGCCTGCGCGACAGCCAGGTGTTCGGCTTTGAGTCGTGGGCCAAAGAGTACCGCGGTGACCTGGGCATCGCCCTGTCTGACGTGTACGGCATGAGCGCTTTTTTGCGCGACTTTGACCTGTATTTTTGCAAGCTGTTCGACGGCGCGCGGCACGACAGCGGCGACCCTTTTCAGTGGGGTGAGCGCATGCTGGCGCATTACGCCAAGAACCGGGTAGACCCGAAAACGAAAACCCTGATCTTCAGCGACGGCCTGACGGTGCCGCGCACGGTGGCGCTGTACCAGCAGTTCCGTGGGCGCTGCCAGCTGGCCTTTGGCATTGGCACCAACCTGACGAATGACCTGGGCGACGCCCCCCGGCATGTGCCGCTGCAGATCGTCATCAAGATGATTCGCTGCAACGGCCAGCCGGTGGCCAAGCTGTCGGACACACCGTCCAAAAACATGTGCGACGATGAAAAGTACCTGGCCTATCTGCGCCAGGTGTTTGAAGTCGCCTGAGCTGGCACACTTCACAGTTGCTATTAAATTTGTAGCTATACAGGCAGCAAACGCCTGGACTACAGCCGTATTTGATTCAAAAAACATGACAAAACCCACTCTTTTGGTTGCGCGCCCGATGTTTCCAGACGTTCTGGCGCGCCTGGCGCAGCACTTCGACGTCACGTCAAACCAGGACAACGCCACCTGGAGCCCGGCCGAGCTGGCGCAGCATTTGGCGGGCAAGCAGGGCGCGCTCACCACTGGCAGCGACCGCATCGACGCCGCGCTGCTGGAGCTCTGCCCCGATTTAAAAATTTGCGCCAACATGGCGGTGGGCACCAACAACTTCGACCTGCCCGCCATGGCCGCCGCCGGGGTGGCGGCCACCAACACGCCCGATGTGCTGACCGAAACCACCGCCGACTTTGGCTTTGCACTGATGATGGCTACGGCCCGGCGCATCACCGAAGGCGAGGCATATTTGCGCGCCGGCGAGTGGACCAGCTGGCGCTACGACCTGCTGGCGGGCAGCGATATTCACGGCGCCACGCTGGGCATTCTGGGCATGGGCCGCATCGGGCAGGGCATTGCCAAACGCGGCGCGCTGGGCTTTGGGATGAAGGTGATTTATCACAACCGCTCTCGCCTAAGCCCCGAGCTGGAAGCCGACTGTCAGGCCCGCTATGTCAGCAAGGCCGAGCTGCTGCAAACCGCCGACCACTTGGTGTTGGTGCTGCCGTATTCAGCGGCATCGCACCACGCCATCGGCGCGGCCGAACTGGCGCAGATGAAGCCGACCACCACGCTGGTCAACATTTCGCGCGGCGGCATTGTGGACGACGCCGCGCTGGCCGCTGCGCTGAAGGCAGGGCAAATAGCCGCTGCGGGCCTGGATGTGTTTGAGGGCGAGCCCGCCGTTCACCCGGATTTGCTCGCCTTGCGCAATGTGGTGCTGACGCCGCACATCGCCAGCGCCAGCCTGGCCACGCGCCTGGCCATGGCCAACCTGGCGGCCGACAACCTGATTGCCTTTTTTGAGGGCAAGCCGCTGCTGAACCCTGTGAAATCTGCCGGAGCCGCGACCCGATGAACAGCCTGTTTGATTCTGGATTTCTTGGCCTGGCCTTCTTGGTCCTGCTCATCGTCAACCTGTGCCTGCTGGTGTGGCTGCTGCTGCGCAAGCCGGCAGACACCTCCGACGCGCACGCCGCGCTGCTGGCTGGCGTGATGCGGGGCATGGCCGAGGGCCACGACAAGATTGAGCGTGAGTTACGCCGTGAAATTGATGGCAGCGCTAGAGCCAGCCGCCAGGAGCTGGCCACCACCTTTGCCACCTTCCAGCACAGCTTGGTGCAGCAAAGCGCTGAAGCCGTGCGCACGCAAAACACGCAGATCGACGCGTTTGGCCAGCAGGTCACGCAGCAGCTCACCCTGCTGCAAAAAACGCTGTCTGACACGCTGATCACGCAGCTGCAATCAGTCGGTGAGTCCAACGCCCGGCGCATGGGCGAAGTGCGTGAAACGCTGGAAAGGCAGCTCGCGCAGCTGCAGCTGAGCAACGCGGCCAAGCTCGACGAAATGCGCAAAACCGTCGACGAAAAGCTGCAAACCACGCTGGAAACCCGACTGGGTGAAAGCTTCAAGCAGGTAGCCGACCGGCTCGAACAGGTCCACAAAGGGCTGGGTGAAATGCAAACGCTGGCGCAGGGCGTGGGCGACCTCAAGCATCTGCTGACCAATGTGAAAACGCGCGGTATTTTTGGCGAGGCGCAGTTGTCAGCGCTGCTGGAGCAGGTCTTCACTGTCGACCAGTACGCCGCCCAGGTCGCCACGCGGCCGGGCAGCAAGGCGGTGGTGGACTTTGCCGTGAAGCTGCCGGGCCGGTCGGACTCGGGCGAGCCGCTGTGGCTGCCGATTGACGCGAAATTCCCGAATGAAGACTACGAACGCCTGCTCGACGCCCAGCAGCGTGCCGACGCCCTGGGCGCCGAAGCCGCTGGCAAGGCACTCGAAATGCGCATCCGGCTGGAAGCGAAGTCAATGGCCGAGAAATACATCGCACCGCCGCACACCACCGACTTTGCGATTTTGTTTTTGCCCACCGAGGGCCTGTACGCCGAAGTGCTGCGCCGCCCCGGGTTGATGGAAGCGCTGCAGCGCGACCACCGCATCACGCTGGCTGGGCCCACCACGCTGCTGGCCATGCTGAATTCGCTGCAGATGGGCTTCAGAACGCTGGCGCTCGAAAAGCGCTCGAGCGAGGTGTGGCAGGTGCTGGGCGCGGTGAAAACCGAGTTCAGCAAGTTTGGCGATGTGCTGGCCAAAATCAAGTCCAACGCGGAAACCATGCTCAACACGGTCAGCAGCGCCGAGCAACGCAGCCGCGTGATGACCCGTGCGCTCAAGCAGGTCGAGGCGCTGCCCGAGGCGGAGGCCACCCGCTTGATTCCGCTGGACAAAGAGCTGGACTGACGCGGGTGATCGGGCAGATTGAGTGACACGTGATGACGCCTGAACTCGCCCGGCTGATTGCCGCCCAGGTCTTTTTGCACGCCTGCATGACCGGCCTGCGCATGGCCGCGCCGCTGCTGGCGCTCAGGCAAGGCTACGGGCCGGTGGCGGTCGGCGCGCTACTGGCGCTGTTTGCGCTGATGCAGGTGTTTCTGGCGCTGCCCGCCGGGCGTTTTGCCGACCGGCATGGCCTGAGGCGGCCTGTCAGCCTCAGTGTGGGGGCGGCGGTGCTGGGGGCGGGCCTGGCGGTGGCGTTTCCGGTGTTCGGGGTGCTGTGCGTGTCGGCACTGCTCACAGGCGGTGCCACGGGCGCTGCGCTGATTGCGCTGCAGCGCCATGTCGGCCGAGCCGCGCACGGCGTGACGCGGCTGCGGCGCGTGTTCAGCTGGCTATCCATTGGCCCGGCGATCTCGAATTTCCTGGGGCCAATCACTGCCGGAGTGCTGATCGACTACGCGGGGCCCAGCGCGGGCAGCGAGCTGGGCTTTCGTGCCGCATTTTTGCTGCTGGCTGCCTTTCCGCTGGCGACCTGGGCACTCGTGCAGGGCACACGCGAGCTTCCGGCGGTGGTGATTCCCGCAAATGCCGCCCCAACCCGAGCCTGGGATCTTCTGCGTGCGCCCCTGTTTCGCCGTTTGCTGCTGGTGAACTGGTTTTTGTCGTCCTGCTGGGACATCCACACTTTTGTGGTGCCAGTGCTGGGCTTTGAGCGCGGTATCAGCGCGTCCAGCATCGGCTCGATTCTGGGCGGATTCGCCATTGCTGCTGCGGCTGTGCGCGTGCTGCTGCCCATCGTGGTGGCGCGGCTGCAGGAGTGGGTGGTGCTGGCGGGCGCCATGGTGTGCGCAGCGGTGTTGTTCGGCGTGTACCCGCTGCTGCACACCGCCGTGACCATGGGCGTTTGCTCCGTGCTGCTGGGTCTGGCGCTGGGTGCGGTGCAGCCCATGGTAATGAGCCTGCTGCACCAGATCACGCCTGAGGCGCGTCACGGCGAAGCGCTGGGCCTGCGGCTGATGACGCTTAACACCTCCAGCGTGCTGCTGCCGATGGTGTTTGGCGCCATGGGCACGGCAGTGGGCGTCAGTGTGGTGTTCTGGGTCGCGGCCACCGTGGTGGGCCTGGGTGCGCGCGCGGCTTGGGGGCTCAGGGGCAATGCACTGCTTGATGTGCCCGATGCCGCCACGCCTTGACAGCCGCTTACAGCTGGTAAAACCGCTTGATCGCATCCCAGGCGGCCTGGGGCTCGTCAACATACTCGATCAGCGCCAGGTCATCGGGGGAAATGGCGCCTTCCTCGATCAGCACGTCGAAGTTGAACAGCCGCTTCCAGTAGTCTGTGCCGACCAGGATGATGGGCACGGCCTTGGCTTTGCCGGTTTGCACCAGGGTGATGACTTCAAACAACTCATCCAGCGTGCCGAAGCCCCCCGGAAAAGCCACCAGCGCCTTGGCCCGCATCATGAAGTGCATCTTGCGCATCGCGAAGTAGTGAAACTTGAAATTCAGCGACGGCGACACATACGGGTTGCCCGATTGTTCGAAGGGCAGCGCAATGTTCAGGCCCACTGTCAGCGCGCCCACATCGTGCGCGCCGCGGTTGGCGGCCTCCATGATGCCGGGGCCGCCGCCGGTGCAGATGAACAGCTGCTGCGCTGCCGGCAGCGACTGGCTGTGGGTCGCCACCAGTCGGCCAAATTCGCGCGCCTGCTCGTAATAGCGGGCATTTCGGACCTTGCGCTGCGCCACGCTCAAGGCGTCTTGCGCGGCGCTGTCACCGGGGTTGGTTGCCATATTCGCCTGGGCCGCCTGCAGCGCCGCAGCGGCTTTTTCCGGGTCGGGGAAGCGGGCGCTGCCAAACACCACTACGGTGTTTTCAATGCCCTGGCTTGACTGGCTGATTTCGGGCTTGAGCATTTCGAGCTGCATGCGCAGGCCACGGGTTTCGCGGCGCAGCAAAAATTCGGGGTCTGCAAAGGCCAGCCGGTAGGCGTCAGCCTCCAAAGGGTTGCCTTGGCTGGCGTGGGCTTGCAGCTCAGCCCAGGCGCCTGCGAGGCGTTGGCTGGAGAGGTCTTGGGTTTGGTCCATGGTGCTCTTGTATCCCTTTGTGGTCATTGCAGATCAACGTTCAAGTAGCCACGCAGGTGCGGCCATTGCGCCAACAAAAAAGGCTCCGCGAGGAGCCTTTTGCGTGAGATGCAGGCAATTAGACCCGTTTGCGGTATTCGCCGGTGCGGGTGTCAATTTCAACCGTGTCGCCTTGCGCTACAAAAATCGGCACGCCGATCTCAAACCCGGTCGAGATTTTGGCGGGCTTGAGCACCTTGCCGGACGTGTCGCCCTTCACCGCGGGCTCGGTCCAGGTGATTTCGCGGTTCACGCTGGTCGGGAGTTCGACCGAAATCGCCTTGCCTTCGTAGAACACGACTTCGAGTTCCATGCCGTCTTGCAGGTAGTTCAGCGAGTCGCCCATGTTCTCGGCCTCGACTTCGTACTGGTTGTACTCGGCGTCCATGCAGATGTACATCGGGTCGGCGAAGTAGGAGTAGGTGCAGTCTTTTTTGTCCAGGATGACCTGGTCGATCTTGTCGTCAGCCTTGAAGACGTTTTCAGTGCCAAAGCTGCCGATCAGGCTTTTGAGCTTCATGCGCACGGTGGCCGAGTTGCGCCCGCCTCGGCTGTATTCGGTTTTGAGCACAACCATCGGGTCTTTGCCGTGCATGATGACATTGCCAGCGCGAATTTCTTGAGCGATTTTCATAACAGAGTGACTTCAGGGAGGTTAGACCGCTGGGCTGCCGCCTACTGGATGCTAGGCGGCGGGCAATGGGTGCGGCGAAAGCGGCAAACAGCTCGCTGCCGGGCAGGGAGCTTGTTTCTGCAAAGCCCTGGATTTTAGCTTTTTTTGGCCGCCACGAAGCCAATGAGCTGGCTTGCGGCGTCGGCTTGCTGTTGCAGCGCTTGTTGCGTCCGCTGGGCAAACGCCTGCCACCCGGCCCAATCCGGATTTGCCAAGGCAGCATGCGGGGCGCTTTCGGCGTTCCAGTCCCGAAAAAACGCCTGCACCGACGGCGGAGCGTCCAGCCGGTCCGTCAGCGCCTGCAGCTTGGCGTGGTGCGCGCCGTCGTCCTGCGGGTAAGCCTGCCACACCCATGGGTTGCCGGCCCAAATGGCGCGAACCAGCGAGTCTTCGCCGCGCACAAAATTCAAGTCGCAGGCCCAAAGCAGGTGGTCGTAGTCGGTTTGGCTCAAAAGGGGCAGGTATGAAATTGATAGCTGGCCAGGCAGTGAATGCCTGGACATGAGCGGGTTTTGATCACCAAAACCGTGCGCCAGTGCCGCTTGAACCGCCGCCGCAGCGCGGCCCGCCGCCACCAGCAGGCGCACCGGCTCACCGTTCAACCCGTGCTGCGACCACTCGACCAGCAGGGCCGGCAGCGCGGCGGGCTCATAGCAAAACAGCGAGACGCGCTTTTCATCCGTTGTCGGCAGCCCCTGCGCGGCCAGCCAGGCGGTTTTGTCGAACCGGGCGCGCCTTGCTGCCAGGTCAGGCTCGCGCAACAGCCCACCCGTTTGCTCAGTGAAGCCGGGGTAGAAAAACCATTTCGTCCACCCCGCACCGGGGCCGATGGACTGCAGCGAGGGCAGGGCGTGGCAGCGCTCCACGTAAGGCTCTGCCGAGAGGTATTCGAGGTTGATCCAGACGGGTTTGGATGCCAGTTTTGAATCAAATTGGCTTGTAGTCCAGGTGTTTGCTGCTTGTCTAGCTATGAATTCAGGAGCAATCTCGCAGCCGAAGCCTTCGACCATCACATCAACCGGCCCACGCGGTGCATTGAGCGGCCAAGCCCACGGCGCAGGCCACGCCAACACCTGCACGCCGGGG
>JANLUZ010000086.1:0-17029 GCA_031363755.1 Polaromonas sp. | reverse complement strand
GTCGATGATCAAGTCTGGCCTGAGCCTGACCGAGGCACTGCTCATGGCAGTGCTCGTATTTGCCGGCAGCTCCCAGCTTGCCGCCGTGCCGCTGATTGCTGCGGGCGCCCCGATGTGGGTGATTCTCGCCACCGCTTTCTGTGTCAACTTGCGCTTTGTGGTGTTCAGTGCACACCTGCGTCCTTACGTGATGCATCAGAGCCTCTGGCGGCGCCTGATTGGCGGCTATTTCACGGCCGACCTTAGCTACGTGTTGTTCACAAAACGCTACCCACAGCCCGCGCTGGATGCCGCGACCATCGCCGCGCAAGACGCTTACTGGGCCGGCAACAGCGCCATCAACTGGGTCAGCTGGATCAGCTGCAGCTTGGCTGGCATTGCGCTGGCCAATGCCATTCCCGTGAGCTGGGGGCTGGGCTTTGCCGGCATCCTGGCCTTGCTGGGGATTTTGTGCTCGCTGGTCAGCACGCCGCTGCGGGCGGTGTCCGCGGGCGTGTCGGGCGCGGCGGCTGTGGCGGCGTTTGCGTTGCCACTCAAACTCAACATTCTTGTGGCCATTGCGTCGGCCGTGGCGGTGTGCCTGATGCTGGAGCGACCGATCAAAGCTGCAACCACCGGCAGCCCGCGATGAACCAGACGGACAGCTGGACGGTGTGGACGATTCTGGGCATGGCGGCCATCACGGTGATCACGCGTTCTTTTTTCTTCATCTCAAGCAAGCCCTGGACATTACCGAATTGGGCGCAGCGGGGCCTGCACTACGCACCGATTGCTGCGCTGGCGGCGGTGATCGCGCCGGAAATGGTGATGACGCAAGGCCACCTGATCACAACCTGGCACGATGCGCGGCTCTTCGCCGTGCTCGCGGGCGCGGGTTGGTTTTACCGGCGTGGCGGCGTGTTGGGCACCATCGTGGCGGGCATGGCTGCTTATTTGCCGCTGCACATGGGCCTGGGTTGGTGAACGTGGCCCCCACGCCGCCTGCATCACGTGGTGGGCTGCCCCCAAAGGGGGCCGCTGCACCTGTGGCGCGGCAAAGCCGGTTCCAAAGCCCTGGCTGTTCGGGGCGCGGTCGAGCTGGTTTTTTGCGAATCTGGCCTCCTACAATTCGCGCGGTCGGTTGACTGGCCGTGGTTTCACGTCACTTTTTCTTTGCACTTTAGAAGCCTTTATGAAATTCATCCGTTTTTCTGATTTGTGTGCCAACGGCAGCGTGGCTGGCAAGCGTGTGTTTATCCGTGCTGACCTGAACGTGCCGCAGGATGACCATGGCAACATCACCGAAGACACACGCATTCGGGCCTCGATTCCGTGTTTGCAAATGGCGCTGGATGCTGGCGCGGCGGTGATGGTGACCTCTCACCTGGGTCGCCCGGTTGAAGGCGAGGTCAATGCGGCTGATTCGCTGGCGCCTGTGGCCCGCCGACTGGGTGAGCTGATGGCGCGCCACATCGAGCTGGTCGCGGACTGGGTGGATGGCGTGGACGTCAAACCGGGCCAGCTGGTGATGCTGGAGAACTGCCGGCTCAATCTGGGCGAAAAAAGCAACAGCGATGTGTTGGCCAAAAAAATGGCGGCGCTGTGTGATGTGTTCGTGCACGATGCGTTTGGCACCGCGCACCGCGCAGAAGCATCCACCTACGGCATTGCCAGGTTTGCGCCGGTGGCGTGTGCGGGCCCTCTGCTGGCGGCGGAAATGGACGCGATTGCCAAGGCCCTGTCCATGCCGAAGCGCCCGCTGGTGGCCATTGTGGCGGGTAGCAAGGTGTCCACCAAGCTGACGATTCTGACAGCCCTGGCCGCCAAGGTCGACCAGTTGATTGTGGGCGGCGGCATTGCCAACACTTTCATGCTGGCGGCGGGCCTGAACATCGGAAAAAGCCTTGCCGAGCCCGATTTGCTGGACCAGGCCCGCGCCGTGATCAAGGCCATGAAAGGGCGCGGCGCAGCCGTGCCGATTCCGACCGACGTGGTGACTGCCAAAACCTTCGCGGCTGACGCTGTAGCCACGGTGAAGGCGGCAACAGATGTGGCCGACGACGACCTGATTTTAGATATCGGCCCCGACACCACCGCGCTGCTGGCCGCGCAGTTGATGGCGGCGGGCACCATTGTATGGAACGGCCCGGTTGGCGTGTTCGAGTTCGAAGCTTTCTCGCACGGCACCGAAGGCATTGCCCGCGCCATTGCAGCCAGCCCTGCTTTTTCCATCGCCGGCGGGGGGGATACGCTGGCGGCCATTGCCAAATACGGCATTGAACAGCAGGTGGACTACATCTCGACAGGCGGTGGCGCTTTTCTGGAGGTGCTGGAGGGTAAAACGCTGCCCGCTTTCGAAATTCTTCAGACACGGGCAAAAGGTTGATTTGCTATAAATAAAGTAGCTACGCAGGCAGTAAATACCTGGGCAAGCAGCTTGTTTGGCTTGAAATTTGGTGTTTGAGCAGTCATTTGCCACCTTCCTGAGCTGAATCAACCCGCGCGCACCCACTGGGCGATACCCTTCGGGCTTTTCAACCGGAGTTCCCCATGACCTGTCTTCAATGGTCCGACGCCTTGTCGCTCGACCTGCCCATCATGGACAACACGCACCGTGAATTTGTTCAGTTGCTGGCACTCGCACAGCGCAGTACCGACGCTGACTTGCCGTCTGCCTGGCAGCGGCTGATCGCTCACACGCGCGATCACTTCGGACAGGAAGACCGCTGGATGCGCGCTACCCGTTTTGCCGCCTCCAACTGCCACAGCCAGCAGCATCAGGTGGTGCTGCAGGTGATGTCCGAAGGCCTTGGGCACGCCAGCGCTGGTGACGTCGCCGCGCTGCGCCACATGGCGAGCGAACTTGCGCTGTGGTTCCCCAAACATGCCCAGACCCTGGACGCGGCGTTGGCGCTGCATTTGCGCCGTGCAGGGTACGACCCGGTGACCGGCGAGGTGCATCACCCCGATGCGCTGCCTGCTGACCTGGTTGAAGGCTGTGGTGCCAGCGTGTGTGCCACCACCGTGGCTGGGTAAGCGGCTGGCCAGGAGAGCGTCGGCATCAAAAAAGCGCCTTGTGAGGCGCTTTTTTTTGGTGACGCCCCGACAGCGAAAGACGGCTGTAAAGAGGGCAGGCTTCTAAAAGCGCCAGCCTAGGCCCACGCCCACCATCATCGGGTTGATCTTGAGGCTTCCGACATCCGTGCCCGCCACTGACGCGTGGGTGGCGATGTAGGCTTTTTTTACGTCGAGGTTAAAGTACAAATTCTTGTCGAGGGGAATGTCGAGCCCTGCCTGCAACACAGGGCCAAAACTGCTTCGCTTCACATCGACACCTGCAGGCAGGTCCACCGCGCTCAAGCGTGTGTAATTGATGCCCGCGCCGACGTACGGTTTGAACGAAGGCAGGGGAAAGTGATATTGCAGCAACAGGCTGGGTGGCAGGTGCTTGAAGCTGCCGATGGCGGTGCCGTCAGCGCTCAGCGTTTGCTTTTGTGGCACGGTCAGCACCAGTTCAGCCGCGACGTTGGGGCTGAAAAAGTAGCTCACATCCACCTCGGGCAGCCACTTGTTGTTGATGGACAGCGCTAAAGGCGTGCCGTCGCTGTTGGCGCTTTGCAGGTGAACTGCTCGCACGCGGACCATCCAGGGCCCAGGCAAATCGGTCTCGGCGACTGCGGCGGTGGACAGCAGTGTGAGCAGTGTGACTGCGAAAATTTGTTTTTTCATGGGGTGCCCGGTGGTGGGTGGATGAGACGCGAGGTGCAATACAAATGACAAGCGGAGGAATTTGCGCTGCCCTGATTACAAAAGACCCTGCGTCTTTTCTCCTTGCGCCGGATCAAGTTCCCAGCGACAGAGCTGCCTTGTTGCTTGCGCCAGATCAACGGTTGCGTACTTTCAGGCCCAGCACGCGTTCAGCGCACTGGGCTGGTGACATGCCCGGCAAAGTCCGTCCAGCAGTGGCGAGAAAAGTCATAGAGCTTGCAGGCACGTGCGGTGGCGAAGTACCAGCGCCACGAAAACCGCTGCACCACGATGCGGTCTGGCAAAAGTTCTTCAAGCTTGGCCTGGGCCAGCGGCAGCCGATACAGCGGAATGCTCATGTCCACATGGTGGGCCGTGTGCTCCATGATGTGGTGCAGCACCGCGCCAATCTTCAGCGCAAATGTGAGGTGCACCGTGGTGGTCACAAACGGCTGTGCCCGCTGCCATGCGGCCCGGTCATCGTGCCACGACACCCGAACATGCGTGTGATGGCCGTAAATCACAAAACCCATCAGATTGAACCAGACCACCAGGGGCAGCGCAAAACCAGCCAGCAGCACCGGCAGCACAGCTTGCCCCGACGACACAGCTGCAGCGCCAAGCGCTGCAAGCCAGCCCATGGCACACGCCGTAACCAGTATGCAGTCCACTGTAAAAATAGCGGGCGCTGGTTGGGTTGCCTGGTGGCGTGGTGGAAACATCATTCGCGCCCACCAGACTTCCACCAGGTAGTAAATGCCCGGTCCCCACCCGCTGCGGTAGATGCGCTCCATCAGCCGGCGTACCGGCTTCAAAGCGTTGAACTCCTGCAGCGTCAGCGGCGCCCAGACGAAATCAACGCCCTTCAGGTTGGTAAAGCCGTGGTGCACCATGTTGTGCCCAACGTCCCACAGGCTGTAGGCCGTGAGCGACGGCAAAAAAGCGATGCGCCCCAGCCATTTGTTGAGCCGACGATGCGGTGTCAGGCTGTGGTGGCAGGCGTCGTGGCCGATGATGAAAAGGCGAGCAATCACCAGCCCCGCCCCCAGCCCGCACAGCAGCATCGGCCAGGCATTTCCCGACAGCACCACCCCGACCAACAAAGCCACCAGCACCGCGTAGTCCGCCGCCAGCAATGCGATGGCGCGAACGGTGCTGCGTTCAGCCAGCGGTTGCAGCCATGAGCGAATGACCTTGCGGTGCGGCAACGGCACGTCTGGCGCAAGCGGTGCAGGCCAGGCTGGCGCGGCATTGGCGGGAGGGCGGGGGTCTTGGCGTGCGTCAGGGTGCATGGCGTTGAAAAGGCAAGGGGGATGAACGGGAAGGAGCTGGGGGTGCGGAAGCCATCGGGTTGGCGCCAGCCATCCTAGGCAGCGGGCATCAGGTGCGCTTTGATCCGTATCAACCGAAGCGCATGTTGACGCTGCCACCCCTACGCCTGCACGGCCGGCTACCACCCTTGCGCGCACCAGATGCGCCGGCGGCCCATGTCAGAATCAAGAAACTTCACCACACAAAAAACGCACCATGTCCAACCGCGCCACCAAAATCGTTGCCACCCTCGGTCCCGCCTCCAGCGACCCTGCGCTGCTGGAGCAAATGATCCGGGCCGGCGTGAATGTGGTGCGGCTCAATTTCAGCCACGGCCGGGCTGAAGACCACATCCAGCTGGCGGCCGTAGTACGCGAAGCCGCACAGCGTGCTGGTCGTGAGGTTGCCATCATGGCCGACCTGCAGGGCCCCAAAATCCGCGTGGGCAAATTTGCCGAGGGCAAGGTCCAGCTGGTGGCGGGTGAGCGGTTTGTGCTGGATGCGTCACGCACTGCGCCGGGCGACATCAAGGGCGTGGGCCTGGACTACAAGGAACTGCCGCGCGACGTCAAAACCGGCGACTCGCTGCTGCTCAATGACGGGCTGATCGTGCTCACGGTCGACTCCGTGCTGGGCGAGGAAGTCCACACCACCGTGCACCTCGGCGGGGAGTTGTCGAACAACAAAGGCATCAACAAACAGGGCGGCGGGCTGACGGCCCCAGCCCTGACCGCCAAGGACATGGAAGACATCAAGACCGCGATGGGTTTTCAGGCCGACTACGTGGCGGTGAGCTTCCCGAAAAACGCGGGCGACATGGACATGGCCCGCTTGCTGTGTGACGCGGCGGCGGCGCCTTTTAAGCACAAGCCCGCGTTGATCGCCAAGATCGAGCGCGCCGAGGCCGTGCCCAATCTGGAAGAAATCTTGCGCGTCAGTGACGGCATCATGGTGGCGCGCGGGGACCTGGCCGTCGAAGTCGGCAATGCGGCTGTGCCTGCGCTGCAAAAACGGATGATCAAGCTGGCGCGTGCAGCCGACAAGGTGGTGATCACGGCGACGCAGATGATGGAGTCGATGATCGTCAACCCTGTGCCGACGCGTGCCGAAGTCAGCGACGTGGCCAACGCTGTGCTGGACGGCACCGATGCCGTGATGCTGAGCGCTGAAACTGCTGCCGGGCGTTACCCGCTGGAAACCGTGATGGAAATGGCGAAGATTTGCGAAGAGGCCGAAAAGGCCGAGTACAAGGAGCTGGACGGCGACTTCACCGGCAAGACCTTCAACCGCATTGACCAGTCGATCGCGATGGGCGCGCTGTTCACCGCGCACCACCTGGGGGCCAAGGCCATTGTGGCGCTGACCGACAGCGGCTCGACTCCGCTGTGGATGAGCCGCCATGACATCCGCGCGCCCATCTACGCCATGACGCCGCGCCTGGCTACTCAGCGCAAGATGGCGCTGATGCGCAACGTGCGCCCGATTCTGGTGGACACCAGCGCCGATCGCGACACCGCCTTGAGCCAGGCAGAAGACCACCTGCTGCGGCTTGGCATCGTGCAAAGTGGCGATGTGTATGTCATCACCTGCGGCGAGCCCATGGGCGCGCCCGGTGGCACCAACATGCTGAAGATTTGCCGTGTGGCCTGACGCTCGTTCGGCGCAGCTGGGTCAGCTGACGGCGCCCGCGCGCCGGTCAGGCGTCTGACACGTCGTTGCGGTATTGGCTGAATCCTGTTGTGGGTAGGGTGCGTATACAGTGCCTGTTTATGAAAATCCCCCGCCCCCCATTGGCACGCCGCTCTTTACTCGCCATGCTGCCAGCCCTACTAACGGCTTGCTCAGCCGTAGATGTTTTGAATGCGACGGTCTCCACCGACACGTACCGGCGTACGGAGGGTGTGGCCTACGGGCCAGACGGCGGCGCGCAGGGGCGCCAAAAGCTCGATGTGTACCAGCCTGCTGAGAATGCGGGCAGCGCCAACAGCGCACCCATGGTGGTGTTTTTCTACGGCGGCAGCTGGTCGTCCGGTGACCGGGCGGACTACCGTTTCGTCGGCGAGGCGCTCGCGTCGCGCGGCATTGTGGCGGTGATTGCCGACTATCGACTCAGCCCGTCAGTGCGCTATCCGGCGTTTATTGAAGACAGCGCGCTGGCGATGCGATGGGCGTTTGACCATGCGGCGCAGTTTGGTGCCAACCCGGCGCGGGTGTTCGTCATGGGTCACAGCGCCGGGGCTTACAACGCCGCCATGCTGGCGCTCGACAAGCGATGGCTGGCTGAGGTCGGTTTAAGCCCAGCGCGCCTGGCCGGATGGATCGGCCTCGCCGGCCCTTACGATTTCCTGCCGATTGGCGACCCCAAAACCCAGGTGGCTTTCAACTGGCCCAACACGCGTGCCGACAGCCAGCCGTTGGCCTTTGCGTCCCGTGCGTCGCCGCCTGCTTTGTTGCTGGCGCCAACCCATGACACGGTGGTCAGCCCCCAGCGCAGCACGGTGGCCATGGCCGACAAGCTCAAGGCCAGCGGCGTCAAGGTTCAGTCGGAGTTGTTCGACACGGTGAACCATGTCACTCTGGTGGCGTCAATGGCGGCCGTGTTGAGAGGCCGCGCGCCGGTGTTGGAGCGGGTGACAGACTTCGTGAAGTCCGCTTGACGTCAATTTGAAGCGAGCTGGCGGCATCAATAGACGCTGCGTCGGCGGTCAAGCGGTGCGGGATACTCTGCGTACCAGAGGTAAGCGGGTTACACCCCAATCGATGAGTGCGGCGCACGTCCAGCACAACCAGGCCGTCCACAGCGTGTGGCTCATGTAGTGCGCCCCCCGAATTTGTTGTGCCATCCCCAGCAGCAACCCAAAAGCCATCGCCCCGGCTAGCCAGCCCCAGGCCAGCGACGGGCGGCTGCGCCTGAACACAAAAAATCCGCCTAGAAACGCAAACCCCGCCGACGCGTGGCCCGCCGGAAAGCAGCCACCTCCCCCGCCGTCCAGCACACCGCGCGCCCAGTGCGACACATAAATAGCAGCGCCGCCGAATTGCTGAAGGTCCCAAGGGCAACTGGTGGCACTGCGCAGCTTGATCGACGACACCAGCAGCAGGGCCAGCAAGGTTGTTACCGCGAGTTGTGCGCGTCGTGCAACCGGCAATGCGCGCATAGCCGCAAAAGGAAACGCAACGCCCGCCAGCAGTGCAATTTCGAGTGCCCAGGTGAATGGTTTGATCTTGTCGTGCAGCACGCCGTTCCACAGCCAGTGGTCTTGAAGTGGAAACCCGCTGGCAGTGCCAAAGAGCGCGGCCATCCACACGTCCAGCCCGGATGCGTCCCACAGCAGAAGCAACACCACACTGACCATGCTGCCGAGCAGCACCGGCGAGAGCGCGGACGGCTTTCGAAGGGTCTGCCCTAGGGGCAAAGCAGCAGTGGACGGCAAGGGCAAGTGACAGCCTGAAAGTTAAGCGCAAGCCTGCCTGAAAAGGGCAGCAATGACGTAAAACACACTGTCGGAAGGGTAGGCGCAAGGTCTTAACGCGCGCTTAATTGTCGTCATCGCCGGGTTTTGTGCCTAAGAAAATTCCTACAGTGCGCGGGCAAATATACGCCGTCGCTCGGGCGCTGTCGCCAGGCGGTGCGAAAGGGGCCTGGGCGCTGGTGATGAAGGCGCGGGCGCCACTGAGCTGAACGGTAGAATCGGTGCCCATGGTTACGACGCAGTTACCGTCTGCGCGACGCCTGCATGTCACTGGACGCCACAACCCGCAGCGCCTGCGGCCGAGGTTGGCCTCCAGGATCACGTTGCCCATCGTCTGCTTTCTCCAACTCTTCAGGACTCATCACCATGGCACTTGTTTCAATGCGCGAACTGCTGGACCACGCCGCCGTCAACGGCTACGGTATCCCGGCTTTCAACGTCAATAATCTCGAACAAGTGCAGGCTGTGATGGCGGCGGCTGACGAAGTCGGCGCACCAGTGATCCTGCAGGCGAGCGCTGGCGCGCGCAAGTACGCTGGCGAGGCTTTCATCAAGCACCTGATCCAGGCCGCTGTTGAGTCCTACCCGCACATCCCGCTGGTCATGCACCAGGACCACGGCCAGAACCCCGACGTCTGCCGCGGGGCGATTGACCTCGGTTTTTCGTCTGTGATGATGGACGGCAGCCTGGAAGGCGATGGCAAAACGATTGCCAGCTACGAGTACAACGTGCAAGTTACCCGCTCCGTGGTGGACATGGCGCACAAGCTGGGTGTGACGGTGGAAGGCGAACTCGGCTGTCTGGGCAGCCTGGAGACCATGCAGGGCGACAAGGAAGACGGCCACGGCACCGACGCCATCATGACCCGCGAGCAACTGCTGACCGACCCCGAGCAGGCTGCCGACTTTGTCAAACGCACCCAGCTCGATGCGCTGGCCATTGCCATTGGCACCAGCCACGGCGCGTACAAATTCACCCGCAAGCCCACCGGCGACATCCTTGCGATTGACCGCGTGCAAGAGATTCACAAACGCCTGCCCAACACGCACCTGGTGATGCACGGCTCGTCCAGCGTGCCGCAAGACCTGCTGGCCGTCATCAACCAGTACGGCGGCAAGATAAAGGAAACCTACGGCGTGCCTGTCGAGGAGATCCAGAAAGCCATCAAGTTCGGCGTGCGCAAGATCAACATCGACACCGACATCCGCTTGGCCATGACCGCTGCCGTGCGCAAGTTTTTGTTCGAGAACCCCGACAAGTTTGACGCCCGTGAGTGGCTCAAGCCCGCCCGCGAAGCCGCCAAGGCGATTTGCAAGCAGCGCTACGTCGAATTCGGCTGCGAAGGCCAGGCCAGCACCATCAAGGCCCACAGCCTGCAGGTGATTGCCGCGCAATATGCCAGCGGTGAGCTGGCCCAGCTGGTGCACTGATCCGGGTATGACGACACTTCACACCTCATCGATCACCAGCCTTCACCTTTTGGCGCGCGGCAAGGTTCGCGACAACTATGCTGTTGGCACCGACCGCCTGCTCATGGTCGCCAGTGACCGCCTCAGCGCGTTTGACGTGATTCTGGGTGAACCCATCCCCGGCAAGGGCGCGCTGCTCACGCAGATGGCGCTGTTCTGGTTTGACAAACTGGCCCACCTGTGCCCGAACCACCTGACGGGTGAGTCGCCTGAAAGCGCCGTGACCGCCGCTGAAATCTCGCAGGTCGCGGGCCGCTCCATGCTGGTCAAGCGCCTCAAGCCCATCCCGGTCGAGGCCGTGGTGCGCGGCTATCTGGCTGGCAGCGGCTGGCAGGAATACCAGGCTACGCAGTCGGTGTGCGGTGTGGCGTTGCCCGCCGGGCTGCGCAACGCCAGCAAACTCGACGAGCCCATCTTCACACCAGCGGCCAAGGCGCAGGCTGGCGAGCATGACGAAAACATCAGCTACGAGCAAGTGGTCACGGTGGTCGGCCTCGCGCTGGCCGCGCAGATCAAAAGCATCAGTATTGCCATCTACCAGGCCGCCGCCGAGTTTGCGCTGACCAAAGGCATCATCATTGCCGACACCAAATTCGAGTTCGGCCTGGACGACAACGGCACGCTGACACTGATGGACGAGGTGCTGACGCCCGACTCGTCACGCTACTGGCCGGTTGAAGGCTATGAAGCCGCTTTTGCTGCGGGCAACAACCCACCGAGCTATGACAAGCAATTTGTGCGCGACTGGCTGGAGGCAGTGCGCATCAACGGCAAGCCGTGGGACAAAACCCCGCCTGCGCCGCATTTGCCAGCTGACGTGGTGGCGAAAACAGCCGCCAAGTACCAGGAAGCGTTTGAGCGCTTGACTGCTTAGTCATTCAGCGCCCCCTGTTTCGGCTCGCTTCGCGTAGCCGGAACCCCCCGAGGGGGCGGCGCCTGCGGGCGGGCTAGGCCCGTTGCGCAGCCCCTGCTGGCAGGGGCATCGGCTTCAAATCTACGATTTCAACTCAAAATCACACTGCTCAGCCGCCGCCGATACGTCGCCACCACCGGGTCATCCGCCGGAATCTGCCCGTCGGCCACCTTGGCTCTGGGTGCTTCCATGATCTCCAGCACAGCGATGTAGGTTTTGCGGGCGCTGTCTTCCTGCCAGGTTTTGTCGCGCATCAGAATATCGAGCAATTCGTCCAGTGCGGCGGTCCATTGCTGCTGGGCGATCAGCCAGCGCGCTTTGTTGAACCTGGCCTCGAAATCACGCCTGTTCAGCGTTATGTTTGCATCAAAACCAGCTATAGCCAAGGCGTCTATTGCCTGTCCAGCTACAAAATCAATAGCATTCATCCAGCGCTGCAGTGCGTCGAAGCGGCGCACCACACCAGTTTGGGCGATCACAGGCGCAAACGCGACCTTGGCGTCGTCGTCCTGGCCGGCCAGCAGCAGGGCGCGGATGTACTCAAAACGGGCGTTGTCGTTGGCTGGGTCATTCTCGACGGCCGCCTTGAGCTTGGCTAGGGTCACGTCCGGCGACTCCAGCGTCTCGGCCAGCAACTCGGGTTCTGCCGCCACGGGCTCAGCTGAATCTGCGACCGGCGGCAGGTGCTTGTCGAGGAATTCTTTAACCTTGCCGTCCGTCAGCGCACCGGTAAAGCCGTCCACTGGCTGGCCATTGACCATGAGGATGCAGGTCGGGATGCTGCGGACGCCAAAGGCTTCGCCGAGCTGTTGCTCGGCGTCGGAGTCGATCTTGACCAGCTTGAATCGCCCTTCATAGGCGACTTCAACTTTCTCAAGAATCGGGCCCAGCGACTTGCAGGGGCCGCACCAGGGAGCCCAAAAGTCGATGAGCACCGGCACGGTAGTGGAAGCCTCAATGACTTCAGCTTGAAAATTGGCGAGGGTGATGTCGATCATGGTGGTGAAGAGGTGGGGGAAGGTGAGGAGGTTTCAAGCGCCGTGGTTCAACGGCAGCTGCGGCGTGCCAGCGCGGCATCGCGCAGCAACTGGGCGCGGGCGGGGGTACTGGGGTGGGAAGATAGCACGTCGCTGCGGCTGGTCGTGCTGTCTGCCGGGGCCCTGGCGATGGTTTTCAGCAGGCTGGCCAGCGGCGCGGCGCTCACGCCGGCGCGCTGCAGGGTGGCCAGCGCATAGCAGTCCGCTTCCAGCTCGTGCGCCGGTGAAAACGACAGTGTCGCCAGTAGCACCGGTGCGGTGGCCAGCACTGACGTGACGTCCCCTGCGATCACGGCCACGCCCGTGCCCAGCAGCGCGCCCTCGACGGCCATGCGCGTGGCGTGGCGGCGCTGCACATGGCCCAACTCATGAGCCAGCACACCGAGCAGCGCGTCCGGCTCGGCTACGGCCACCAGCTCGCCGGTCAGCACCAAGGTGCCGCCCGGCAGCGCCAGCGCATTGGCACCGTTGGCCGGGCCGGGGCTTTTCAGGTGCTGGCGGGCGGCGCGGAATTCCAGCCGGTAAGCCGGGGCCGAGCCATCCGGCCACGCTTTCTGAACCAGTGCGGCGAAGTTGCGAGTGATCTGCTGGCGGCGTTCGTCGGGTAGGCTGGATGGCTTCAGCCAGGACTGGTCCAGCGTCTGCAGCGCCTGCGTGCCCAGCTGTGTGTCCCACGGCACCGGCCGGGCGCGGGTGATGGCACTGGTCGCCAGCGGCACGCCGTACAACCACACCAGCGCGGACAGCCCCACGCAGGCGGCAGTGCTAAGGGCCAGCAGGCGCCAGCTGGCCGCCATGTGCTGGGCCAGGGCGTGCAGGCCGGGCGGCCGGTAGCCCGCCGCGTGCAGGGCTTTGGTCAGCGCGTCGGCGTCGCGGCCGTCCACCTGGGCCTGGCTGCCATCGTCAAAACGGATCACCGCGATGCGGGTTGCCCCCGCGTCCGGCCACTCGATCTGGGCGGCGGCGAAGGCCCGCAGCGGCTCGCTGGTGCCGCTGAAGTCGGCCGAGGCGCGGTCCAGGCGCAGCCCGATCCCGTTTTTCCCTTCGGTCTGCATCAGTGTCAGCAGGCACAGCGTGGGCTGGCTGCTAAGGCCGTCAAAAAACCGTACCCGCAGCCCCAAGGCGGGCTGGTCGGGCAAACCGGGTTCAGACAATGTCAAACCCCACCATGTCGGCGGCGGCGTCGCCCAGCGCGCTTTTGTGGCGTGCCAGCTTGCTGGCCAGCGTGTCGATGTTGCCGTGGGTGTAGATGCAAACCGACTCGACCTTCATCCGGTACTCGCTGACCGCCGCGAATGGCCGGTACACGCCCAGCGTGACCAATGTCAACAAGATGTTTTTGGTGCGCAGCCCCACGAAGGCGCTGGTTTTTAAATCGCACTTGCTGCGCGCCACACTCGAGAGGCCCGCGTGGCTCCAGATGGTGCGAAATACCAGCGCCTGCCAGGCCGCCAGCGTGATGTAGGCCGCAACCAGCATCATGGCAGGGCGGCCACACCCAGCAGGACAAACTGCCACAGCCTGGATACCATGTCGCCGCTCAGGCTCGGACCCCCCAACGCCGCCACGATGCCCGCCAGCACCACCGCCAGCGTCCCATAGGCCAGCAGCGCCACGCCCAGGCAAATAATGCCACCTTGAAAAAGCTGCCAAAACTGGCCTTGAATCGGCCCAGCTGCCCGCCCATCGAGGTACGGGTCATCTGCAGCTGCAAGAAGTTAAAGCGCAGGCCGATCAACACCACACCAACCCCGACGACCATGGCAATGGCGACCCCCGCGCCCACGCTCGCTGGCGTTTCGGTCGCTGACAGCGCCTTCACGGCAGGCAGCAGCGACACCATGGCCACTAGAAACGCCGCCGCCAGCAGCGGCCAGGCGGCGGTGTAGACCTCCCGGGTGGTGGCCTCAAACTCAAAGCGCAGGCCGCGCCACGTCGTGTTGCCCAGCCGAAAATGCTGGGCGCTGCGCCACAACCAGGGCACCAGCGTGGCAATGGTCACGGTGACGATGCCGACCGTTGCATTCAGCCCGGCCGACGACATCACGTTGATCAGCGCGTAAACCACCACCACCAGCAAAAATCTGGTGGCCATGTTGCGGCTGGACGCCACAAAGTCCAGCGGGTCAGCGCCCACCAGGGTGTTGCGGTAGAAATACTTGATGCGGCGGCGTGCCCATGGGGTGTCGATGCCGAGCGTGACGATGGTCAGCAGCAGGTTAGACAACCACAGCCGGAAGTAGTCGCCGCCCGAGCCGGAAAAGCTCACGCGGTGTTTCTGGATGTCGCTCATGGCGAGGGTGTCGTTGGTGGTGGGTTGCAACGGTGTGGTCAAACAAGGGCTCCGGGTGTGTTGTTTTTCAACGCTGGGCGCTACTCTCTCCTCATCGCAGGGGCAACATCGGCGCGAAGTGTAGGGTCGCCACGCGCTTGCTCCGGTGCTTGCCCCGTAAAATCACTGTTTTTTTCGACGGCATCCCTTGGATGCCACGCGCGCCCCAACCAGCGCCCCATTGCCCCAC
Source organism: Polaromonas sp. (assembly GCA_031363755.1). GTDB lineage: Bacteria > Pseudomonadota > Gammaproteobacteria > Burkholderiales > Burkholderiaceae_C > Polaromonas. The sequence goes on along the minus strand of JANLUZ010000086.1, from coordinate 2,577 downwards.
CTGCAAGGTCCACCATGAGCAACCTCCCAACGTCCGCCGCCGTCGGCCAGAGCGCCCCTTTGATCGGCGTGGTCATGGGCTCCAGCAGCGACTGGGACACCATGCAGCATGCGGTGCAGATCCTCACCCAGTTTGGCGTGGCCCATGACGCCCGCGTGGTGTCTGCCCACCGCATGCCCGACGACCTGTTTGCCTACGCCGAACAAGCCAGTGCGCGCGGCCTGCAGGCCATCATTGCCGGGGCGGGCGGTGCTGCCCACCTGCCGGGCATGCTCGCCGCCAAAACCACGGTGCCTGTGCTGGGTGTGCCCGTGGCCAGCAAACATCTCAGCGGCGTGGACTCGCTGCACAGCATTGTGCAAATGCCCAAGGGCGTGCCTGTGGCCACGTTCGCCATCGGCAACGCCGGGGCGGCCAACGCGGCGTTGTTCGCCGTCAGCATGCTGGCCCTGCATGACGCGGCGTTGGCGGCCAAGCTTCAGGCGTTTCGTGCCGAGCAAACCGAAGCCGCCCGCGCCATGACCCTTCCGTCGGTATCGCCGGTATCGCCAATATCGCCCGCATGAGCACTTCGCCCATGACTCCTGTTTTTCCAGGCAGCGTCGACAGCGAAGGCCAGAGCGCCACCCTGGGCGTGATGGGCGGCGGCCAGCTGGGCCGCATGTTTGTGCACGCCGCTCAGCGCCTGGGCTACAACACCTGCGTGCTCGAGCCTGATGCGAACAGCCCCGCCGGCTTGGTCAGCCACGATCACATCCTGACCGACTACAACGACGCTGAAGGCTTGAAGCAGCTGGCGCGCCAGTGCCACGCCATCACCACCGAGTTTGAAAACGTGCCGGCCCAGGCGCTGCGGGCGCTGGCGTTGACCCGGCCGGTGGCCCCCGGCGCGGCAGCGGTGGGCATTGCGCAAAACCGCATCGAGGAAAAAGCCCACTTCACCGCCTGCGCCCATGTGTCGGGTGTGACCTGCGCGCCTTATGCGGTGATTGAAACAGCGGCGCAACTGAACGCCGTCCCCGCTGGTTTATTGCCCGGGATTTTGAAAACCGCCCGCATGGGCTACGACGGCAAGGGCCAGGTCCGCGTCAAAACCGCTGCCGAGCTGGCGGCCGCTTGGGGCGACCTCGGCGGCGTGGCCTGCGTGCTGGAAAAGCTGCTGCCGCTCAAGGCCGAGTGCTCGGTGCTGGTCGCACGCGGCTGGGACGGCCATGTCGTCAGCTTTGCGCCGCAGCGCAACGTGCATGTCGATGGCATTCTGGCGGTGACGCACGCTTACGAAGAAAATATGCCGCTGGCCCAAGTAAATACTGCCCAGGCAGCTACTATTTCAATAGCAAACTACATTGGCTATGTGGGCGTGCTGTGCGTTGAGTTTTTTGTGGTGGACGACGGTTCCGAGCATGGCGGGTTGATCGTCAACGAGATGGCGCCGCGCCCGCACAACAGCGGCCACTACACGATGGACGCGTGCGATGTGTCGCAGTTTGACCTGCAGGTGTGCGCCATGGCAGGCTTGCCTTTGCCCGCGCCGCGCCAGCATTCCCCGGCCATCATGCTCAATTTGCTGGGCGACGTGTGGCTGGACGCCAGCGGGCAGCAGCGCGCGCCCGACTGGCAGGCCGTGCTGAGCCTGCCCGGCACCCATCTGCACCTGTACGGCAAGTTGGAGGCGCGCGCTGGCCGCAAGATGGGCCACCTGACCATCACTGGCGCGGACGTGGCCAGCGTAAAAGCCGTGGCCAGGCGCGCGGCGGACGTGCTCGGCTTGCCGGGGCTGGACAGCATTTGATGTTGCTGCCTGGCGACCACCCGGCGGCGATCGTTCAAGCCGCACAGCACCTTCGAGCGGGTGAACTGGTCGCCTTTCCGACGGAGACGGTGTACGGCCTGGGGGCCGATGCGTCTAGCGACGCTGCAGTGGCCAAAATATTCGCCGCCAAGGGCCGGCCCGCTGACCATCCGCTCATCGTGCACCTGGCCAGCGCCGCGCAGGTTGCGAATTACGCCAGCGCGGTGCCTGCCTTTGCCCAGCGCCTGATGGATGCCCTTTGGCCCGGCCCGCTCACGGTGATCTTGCCGCGCAAGCCTGGCGTCGCAGCTGCTGCGGCAGGTGGTCAGGGCTCAATTGGCCTGCGCTGCCCCGCGCACCCGGTGGCGCTGGCGTTTCTGGCCGCCTGCCTTGATGTGGGCGTGAAAGGCGTTGCGGGCCCCAGCGCCAACCGATTCGGCCGCGTCAGCCCCACCACAGCCGCGCATGTGGTGAGCGAGTTTGGGGGCGACCTGATGGTGCTGGACGGCGGGCCGTGCGCGGTGGGTATTGAGTCCAGCATTGTTGACTGCACCCGCGCCCAGCCAGTACTGCTGCGCCCCGGCGTGCTGACCCATGCGCAGCTCGAAGCCGCATGCGGCCAGCGCGTGCTGAGCGCCGATGAACTGACGCTGGCGGCGCCGCGCGCGTCTGGCACGCTGGAGTCGCACTATGCGCCGAACGCCAACGTGCGCTTGATGGACGCCAAAGCGATTCAAACCGCGCTGGAGGTGCTGGGCGCCGACGCCGCCCACATTGCCGTGTAT
>JANLUZ010000055.1:0-6547 GCA_031363755.1 Polaromonas sp. | reverse complement strand
AAAGCATCGACGATGCCGGCAGCCAGCGGCTGCTCCGGGCCGACCACTGTGAGCGCTATCTTTTCTGTAGCGGCCCAGGCAAGCAACTCCTGGACGTCGGTGATGTTGACGTTTTGAAGACGGGCATCCAGGGCGGTGCCGCCGTTGCCGGGTGCCACATACACCGCCTGCACTTTGGGCGACTGCGCCAGCTTCCAGGCCAGCGCATGCTCACGGCCACCGCCGCCAACCACTAAAACTTTCATGACGTAACTTCCTCTTTTTTCCAAATCGTTTATTCGGACAGCGCCGCGTTGTGAAACACGTCCTGCGTGTCGTCCAGGTCTTCCAGAACATCCAGCAGCTTTTGCATGCGTGCAGCGTCCGTGCCCGCCATATCGATGGTGTTGTCAGCGCGCATGGTCACTTCAGCGATCTCAGCGGTCAGGCCAGCGGCTTCCAGCGCGAGCTTCACGGTTTCAAACGCGGTGTAGGGCGTCAATACCTCGATGGAGCCGTCGTCGTGGGCAATCACGTCGTCCGCACCGGATTCAAGCGCTACTTCCACACACAAGTCTTCGCTGGTGCCCGGCGCAAAAATCAGCTGGCCGCAGTGCTTGAACTGAAACGACACCGAGCCTTCGGTGCCCATGTTGCCGCCGTGTTTGGAAAACGCGTGGCGCACAACAGCTACCGTGCGCACCTTGTTGTCGGTCATGCAGTCCACGATGATGGCCGCCCCGCCAATGCCGTAACCCTCATAGCGCACTTCTTCATAGTGCACGCCTTCCAGGCTTCCCGTAGCCTTGGCGATGCCGTACTTGACGTTTTCGCCAGGCATGTTGGCGGCCTTGCCTTTTTCAATGGCCAGGCGCAGGCGCGGGTTGGTGGCAACGTCACCGCCGCCCAAGCGGGCCGCCACCATGATCTCGCGCATCACGCGGGTCCACACCCGCTGACGTTTTTCGTCCTGACGTCCTTTGCGGTGCTGAATGTTTGCCCATTTACTGTGTCCGGCCACGGTCGTCCTTTGATTTTTTGAATTACGCTTTGCTTCTATTTTACTTTTTCACCCCAAGGCTTTGTTTATGGCTGAACCGCTGCTGATCGCAAAAAACACCACGACCACCTGCGAGCTGCTGCCCAGCCTGGCCAATCGCCACGGCTTGATCACCGGGGCCACGGGCACCGGCAAAACCGTGACGCTGCAAACCCTGGCCGAGAATTTCTCAAACATTGGGGTGCCGGTGTTCATGGCCGACGTCAAGGGCGACCTGACGGGCATCAGCCAGGCTGGGCACATCGGCGACAAGATGGCCGGCATTTTGAAAGAGCGCGGTATTGACACCCCCATGCCAACGGTCTGCCCCACCACGGTGTGGGACGTATTTGGCGAACAGGGCCACCCGGTGCGCGCCACCATTTCGGACATGGGGCCGCTGCTGCTGGGCCGCATGCTCAACTTGAATGAAACCCAGGCAGGTGTGATGAACCTGGTGTTCAAGATTGCCGACGACAACGCCATGCTGCTGCTGGACTTGAAAGACCTGCGCGCCATGCTGCAGTACGTCGGCGACAACGCCAGCGATTTCACCACCACCTACGGCAATGTCAGCGCCGCCAGCGTGGGCGCCATCCAGCGCGGGCTGCTACAGATCGAAAGCCAGGGCGCCGACAAGTTCTTTGGCGAGCCGATGCTCAACATCAGCGACTTCATGCAAACCGTTGACGGCAAGGGCGTCATCAACATCCTGACGGCCGACAAGCTGATGAACTCGCCGCGCCTGTACGCCACGTTTTTGCTGTGGATGCTGTCGGAGCTGTTTGAGCAGCTGCCCGAAATCGGCGACCCAGACCAGCCCAAGCTGGTGTTCTTTTTCGACGAGGCCCACCTGCTGTTCAACGAAGCGCCCAAGGTGCTGATCGAACGCATCGAGCTGGTGGTGCGGCTGGTGCGCTCCAAGGGCGTGGGCGTGTATTTTGTGACGCAAAACCCGCTGGATATTCCCGATTCGGTGCTGGCCCAGCTGGGCAACCGGGTGCAGCACGCGTTGCGCGCCTTCACCCCACGCGACCAGAAAGCCGTCAAGGCCACCGCACAAACCATGCGGCAAAAGCCTGGCCTTGACATTGAAACGGCCATTACCGAGCTGGCTGTGGGCGAAGCGCTGGTCAGTCTGCTGGACGCCAAAGGCCGGCCCAGCGTGACCGAGCGCGTGTTCGTACTGCCGCCAGGCAGCCAGATCGGCCCCATCACGCTAGAGCAGCGCCAGGCGCTTCTCGCCAACTCTCTGGTCGCGGGCGTGTATGAAAAAACCGTGGACCGCGAATCGGCCTACGAAAAAATCAAGGGCCGCACCGAAGTGGCCGCTAGCGAAGCCGCCAGTTCACCCACGGGCGGTGCCGCTGGCCGAAGCGAGTCGGGCGGCATGCTGGGCGGACTGAACGACGTGCTGTTCGGCACCACCGGCCCGCGCGGCGCCAAACATGACGGCCTGGCGCAAAGCATGGCCCGGTCAGCTGTGCGCACCATGGGCTCGGCCGTGGGCCGCGAGATCATTCGCGGCGTGCTGGGCAGTATTTTTGGTGGCAAGAAGCGCTGAAGACCTCTTGCGTTGCGAGTGCCCGCACCCGCTAGTCGGGCCAGCGGCTTACTTTTTCACAAAGCCAGTGATCGCCGCGCGGCCCACAGCCGAGTCGTCGGTGAAAAAGCCATCCACCCCCGCTTGCAAGAAGGTCTGGATTTCCGTGATGCTGTCGCCGCGCACCGTGTTGTCCGTCACCGGCGCTTTTTTCAGGTTGGTGGGCAAGAAATTGTTTTCAGGGCGCAACGTGTAGATGTGCGTGATCAGGTTGGCGGCCTTGGCATTAGCCACCAGGGCGGTCGGCGTGCCCAGGTTGCCACTGACCAGTGGAATCACCATGTCTTTGCTCGGCCCGATCGCGTTGGCGTAGGTGGCCACCTCACGCAGTCCAGCCGGTGTGATGAGGTCGGCGTAGCTGCGTGTCTCTGTGGGGCCAGCGGCCACAAAGTCATAGGGCCGGCCGCTGGACGCCAGCAGCTGAACGATGCGCGCCGTGGTCATGCTGCGAATTTCCTTGAGGTTCGCGACCTCGAAAGACTGGATGAACACCGGCGCTTCCTTGGAGTTCCATCCGTTCAGCGTCAGCGCGTCAATCAGGCGCTTTTCAAGCGGCAAGCCAATCGACTTGAAGTAGGTCGGGTGTTTGGTTTCCGGGTAAATGCCGATCGTGCGGCCTTTTTCGATCGTCTTGGCTTTGGCCAGATCAATCACTTCCTGAAAGGTCGGCACCTGGAATTGGCCGTTGAAGGCTACGTTGGCAGGGCGAATCGCCGGAATGCGCTCCACAGCGCGCAGCGTTTTGAGCTGCGCCAGCGTCAGGTCTTCGGTGAACCAGCCCGTGATGGCGGTGCCATCGACGGTTTTGGTGGTCTTGAGCGACGCGAACTCGGGCCGCTTGTCGATGTCGGTGGTGGACTCGCGCAGGCTGCCGTCGGCGTTCAGGATGGCAATCGCGTTCTCGTGGCGCGCCACCAGCACACCGTCCTTGGTACTGACCAGGTCGGGCTCGATGATGTCTGCGCCGTCTTCAATGGCCTGGGTGTAGGAAGCAATCGTGTGCTCCGGCCGCAGGGCGGGTGCGCCGCGGTGGCCAATCAGCGTCGGCACCGGCGGAAACACTGCCGCCGGGCCAGAGACACTGCCGCCGCCGCACGCGGCCAGCGACACGACCGACAACATCGACAAGCTCAGCAGCCTGGCGGGCAAGCCGCACGGGCTTGAAGGGCGAAGAGACAACATTTTTTGCAGCGGTATGGCGGGCTTGGGGTGCATGGAGTGTCCAAAAGGTAAGGCAAATGCGGGCAGTGCGTTTGCGGTGCTGTCGGCGTACAAAGCGTGCGGCCGATGGCCCGACTCTATGGCGTCACGATGAAAGTTTTTTGACAGAGCGGCGTCGGTTGGGCAGATGTTGAGCCCCCGCTGCCTGGACGGGCTGCAAAATAGGTCTCCATGCAACACCCTACCGCCCACCCCAACGCCCGCCTCATCACGCACCCGCTGGTGCAGCACAAGCTCACGCTGATGCGCCGCAAAGACGCCTCAACCACCACATTTCGCACCCTGCTCAATGAGCTGAGCAGCCTGATGGCCTATGAAGTCACGCGCGACATGCCGCTGCAGGACGTCGAGGTCGAAACTCCGCTGGAGACCATGACCGGCCAGATGATTGACGGCAAAAAGCTCGTGTTTGTCTCGATCTTGCGGGCGGGCAACGGCATTCTGGAAGGCATGCTCAGCGTGGTGCCGGGCGCGCGCGTGGGCCACGTGGGCACGTACCGGAACCCGGCCACGCTCGAGCCCGTCGAGTATTACTTCAAGATGCCCAAAGACATGGAGCAGCGCGAGGTGGTGATCGTCGACCCGATGCTGGCCACTGGCAATTCAGCGATTGCCGCTGTCACGCGTTTGAAAACGCTCAACCCCAAGTCCATCCGTTTCGTCTGCCTGCTGACCTGCCCGGAAGGCCTGGCCGCCATGAACAAGGCGCACCCGGACGTGCCCGTGTTCACCGCTGCCATTGACCGGCAGCTCAGCGAGCATGGTTACATCCTGCCGGGCCTTGGGGACGCTGGTGACCGCATTTTTGGCACGCAATAGCCTTCTAGCCCAGGTATTTACTGCCTGAGCAGCTATCATTTTTATATCCACGTTTCATCCTCACCCAAGTCTTCAAACATGTCTGAATCTCTAGTCGCCCCAGTGGGCTGCGTGCCGACATTTCCTGTTGACATGCGCCGCTACCGCAAGGTGGCCCTAGCCGCGTGTTTTGGCACCTTCATCGAGTGGTACGACTTTTTGACGTTTGGCACGCTGGCCACCTACTTCGCCGTGCTGTTTTTCCCGGCTGACGACCCAGTGGCCGGACTGCTGTACAGCCTGGCGGCCTTTGGTGTGGGCATGGTGGTGCGGCCCGTTGGGGCGGCGCTGTTTGGCTCGTTCGGTGACCGGTACGGGCGCCGCAGGTCGTTTATCGCCACCATCGGCATCATGGGGGCCGCCACCTTTGCGGTGGGCCTGCTGCCCACCCATGCGCAGTGGGGCTGGGCCGCCACCGGCTTGCTGCTGGCCCTGCGCCTGGTGCAGGGCCTAGCGATGGGCGGAGAGATCGGCGGTGCCAACGTGTACATCGCCGAGCACGCCCCGGCCGACAGGCGCGGCGCGGCCACCAGCGTGCTGCAGTGGATGGGCGGCCTGGGCATTCTGGCGTCTTCATTGCAAATCGTGCTGCTGCAAACCTGGCTCACCGACACCGAATTCAGGGCCTGGGGCTGGCGCGTGCCGTTCTTGCTGTCGGCGCTGCTGATGCTGGCCAGCGTCAAGGCCCGGCTGGCGCTGCAGGAGTCCCCCGTGTTTGAACGCCTGCGCAGCACGCAGCACACCGCCAAAACCCCGCTGCGCGACTGCCTGCGAGACCCCCGCACGCTGGGCCACATGGGGCTGCTGTTTTTCTGCGTGTCAGCCGGCGGCAGCCTGCTGTTTTTTTGCTCCCAGGTCTACGCGCCGATCTACCTCAAAACCGTCGTCAAGATGAACCCGGTGACGGCGGGCTGGGTCACGTTGCTGGCCACGCTGTGCCTGTTCCCGCTCACTTACGCCTGCGGCGCGCTGTCGGACCGCCTTGGCCGCCGCCCCGTGGTGCTGGCGGGCCTGTTGCTGGGCACCGCCTCGATGTTTCCGGTTTACCTGGGCCTGCAACAGTTCGCCCAACACAACGCGCTGGTGTTTGCCCTGCTGCTGGTGCCCGTGTTAGCGCTAGCGCTGGTTACCGGGCCGCAAACCGCGCTGCTGTCAGAGCTGTTTCCCGCCCGCACTCGCTACACCGCCGTCGGCTTGCCCCACAACCTGGCTGCCGGCTGGATCGGCGGGCTCGCCCCCTACATGGTCACGCTGATTGCCAGCAAAACCGGTATGGCCCTGAACGGGCTGCTGTACCCGGCGGCGTTTTTGCTGCTGGCGTTGGTCGTGGGGGTGCTGTTTTTGCCTGAAACCCGTGGGGCGGATCTCAACGCCTGAGCAACTTGCCGCGCTCCCTGAACTGACAACACACTTCGCCCATGGACTGGATGCTGTATGTCGATCTGTATTGCGAGCGCACCGCCCCCGGTGTGTGGAACGAGCCGCTCAACGCGCTGAGCAATCTCGCGTTTTGGCTTGCAGCGGCGACGGTGGTGTGGCGCTGCAAACGCCAGCACATCCCGCTCGACGCAGAGCTGCGCTCGCTGCTGGCCCTACTGGTCGGCATCGGCGCGGCCAGCCTGGCGTTTCACATGTTTGCCAACCGGCTGACCAACGCCGCCGACGTACTGGCCATTGCGCTGTACCTGCATGCGTGGCTGGCGCTGTATCTGAAGCGGGTGTGGCGCTGGCCGTGGCGCAAAGCCTGGCTGGGTGTGCCCCTTTTCGCGCTGCTTTCCGGTGCGTTCACCCTGGCCTGGCAACGCGCAAACATCGAGCCAGCCGCCTACCTCGGCGCGTGGAGCGTG
>JANLUZ010000028.1:0-23251 GCA_031363755.1 Polaromonas sp. | reverse complement strand
GGCCAGCCAGGTGTTCATTCCTCTGACGGTGGGCGGCGGGGTGCGCACGGTGGAAGACGTGCGCCGCCTGCTCAACGCCGGCGCGGACAAAACCAGCTTCAACTCGGCCGCGCTGGCCAACCCGCAAGTGATCGAAGATGCCTCCGCCCGCTACGGCGCGCAGTGCATCGTGGTGGCCATTGACGCCAAACGCCGCACCCCGGAAGACGCCGCCGCGCGTGGCCCGGGCTGGGACGTGTACAGCCACGGCGGCCGCAAAAACACTGGGCTGGACGCCGTGGTCTGGGCCACCGAGATGGCGCGGCGCGGTGCGGGTGAGATCTTGCTGACTAGCATGGACAAGGACGGCACCAAGTCCGGTTTCGATCTGGCGCTGACCCGTGCCGTGAGCGACGCGGTGAATGTGCCCGTTATCGCGTCCGGCGGTGTCGGCACGCTGGACCACCTGGCCGATGGGGTGCAGCAGGGCGGTGCCGACGCGGTGCTGGCCGCCAGCATTTTTCACTACGGTGAATTCACCGTGCAGCAGGCCAAGCAGCACATGGCGTCGCGCGGTATTCCAGTGCGGCTGTAGGCATTTTCAAGCCGCTTTGGACCCAATTCCAGTTTTTTTGCATGATTTACGGCGTTTGCCCGGAAGTTTATTGCCTCAGTAGCTATTGAAATAATAGCGAACTAGCGCTGTTGGCGATCCACGACAATATCCGTATGAACTGGTTAGAGAACATTCGATGGGACGACAAGGGCTTGGTGCCCGTGATTGCGCAAGAATCCGCCACCGGCGACGTGCTGATGTTTGCGTGGATGAACCGCGAGGCCTTGCAGCTCACCGCCGAGCTTGGGCGCGCCGTGTACTACAGCCGTTCGCGCGGCAAGCTCTGGCACAAGGGCGAGGAATCTGGCCACGTGCAAACCGTGCAGGAAATCCGTGTGGACTGCGACAACGACGTGGTGCTGCTCAAGGTCACGCAGCTCGGTCACACACCGGGTATTGCGTGCCACACCGGCCGACACAGCTGTTTTTTCAGCATCTATAAAAATGGCGAATGGGTGGCGGTTGACCCGGTCTTGAAAGACCCTGCCAGCATCTACAAGTAAACAGCATATGACCCCTGACACCACACTGCACTCGCTCGAAGGCTTGGCGCGCACCATCGAAAGCCGCCTGCCCGCCCGCGGCGGGGATCCTGACACCAGCTACGTCTCCCGCTTGCTGCACAAGGGCCCCGACGCCTTCTTAAAAAAAATTGGCGAAGAAGCGACCGAGACCGTGATGGCCGCCAAAGACATCGACTACGGTGGCGCCACCCCGGCGCTGCGGGCCAAGCTGGTGGGTGAAGTGGCCGATCTGTGGTTTCACAGCATGATCGCGCTGGCGCACTATGGGCTCACGCCGACCGATGTGGTGGCCGAGCTGGCGCGCCGTGCAGGCACAAGCGGCATCGAAGAAAAAGCGCTGCGCAAGCTGCAAAGCCGCCAGGCCGGCGAGTTGCCCGGCCACGTGGCCTGAATTCCCCTCCACACCTTTCCCAAGGAAAACACCATGAGCGACGACAACATTGAATCATTGAAAACGGTGAGCCTGGTCAGCTATTTGCTGCACCTCGTGGTGGCGGTGGGCGCCGTGGTTCCCGGCGGGCAGTGGGGCCCGGCCTTGCTGATCATTGCGCTGGTGATTGACTTGGTCAAAAAAGACGATGCCCAAGGCACCTGGCTGGCGTCTCACTTCAGCTACCGCATCAGGTCGGTGCTGTGGGCGGGCGTGCTCTATATCGTCACCATCCCGCTGTGGCTGCTGTTTGTATTGCCGGGCTACATTGCCTGGGCCATTATTTCCGTCTGGTTCCTGTACCGCATCGTCAAAGGCATGGTGCGCATGAACCAGCAACGGCCCATGGAACTGGCAGACGGGAGCCTTGTCTGATGCCCGCTGCTGCCCATGACGAGCACTGTGTATTTTGCAAGATCGCGGCCGGTGTTATCCCCAGTCGCAAGGTGTACGAAGACGACGAGTTGTTCGTGTTCCACGACATCAACCCGTGGGCACCAGTGCATTTTCTGATGATTCCGAAGGCGCATATTCCCTCCATGGCGCAGGCCGGGCCAGAACACGCTGCGCTGTTGGGGCGCATGATGGTGCTGGCGCCCCAGCTGGCCGCGCAGGAGGGCTGTGGGCCCTATCCTGAAGGCGGCTTTCGCATCGTGACCAACACAGGCTCGGAAGGCAGGCAGGAGGTGCACCATCTGCACCTGCACGTCATGGGTGGCAAGCGGCCCTGGCTGAAGGGGTAGACGCGCAGATTTCCCTCAACAAGTCGAACCCCCGTCTTCGGCGGAACTATCGCCCGCCGAGCGGGATCAGATAGGGCTGTACCACGGCTGCGTCGGTGGTATCCGGGCTGCGGCTTGGGGGCTTCATCTCAGCGCCGTAGAATGAAATAGTTCGCAGCATGGCTGCACACGTGTATTGGTTGATTCGGCGGCCGATAACGAGTTAACGAGATAACCAAGGAGAGCGACATGGGTGGATTGTCAATTTGGCACTGGCTGATCGTGCTGTTGATTGTGGTGATGGTGTTTGGCACCAAGAAGCTCAAGAACATTGGCGGCGACCTTGGCGGTGCTGTCAAGGGTTTCAAGGACGGCATGAAAGAAGGCGGCGCCGCTGCTGATGAAAAAGCAGACGCCGTGGCCGCTGCGCAGGTGGCCAACGCCAAAGCTGCCGAAAAAGCGACCATCGAGGTGGAAGCGCGGCAGAAATCTTGATGCGGACGGTGTTACGCGCTAGTGGTTTGCGGATGGGTTCGGCGTGATCGATCTCGGCGTCTCCAAAATTGCCTTGATTGGAGCCGTGGCGCTGATCGTGATCGGCCCTGAAAAGCTGCCGCGTGTGGCCCGCACCGTCGGAACCTTGCTGGGCAAGGCTCAGCGCTACGTGGCCGATGTCAAGCAAGAGGTCAGCCGGTCGATGGAGCTGGACGAGCTCAAAAAAATGAAGGAAGACGTCGAAGGCGCCGCCCGCGACGTCGAAAATTCCATCCACACGGGTGCCAGTGACTTTGAAAAATCTTGGGCTGAAGCCAACAGCGGCACCACCAGCGCTGGCGATGTGCACGACAGCGTCACCGGTTTGGGCAGCCCTGAGGTGTTTCCGGCTTACAAGAACCCGAAGAAAAACTGGCGCCTCAAAACCGGCGCGACGCCGCAGTGGTACAAGGCCCGTTCGGGTATTCGCACACGCGCGCTGTCGGGCGCTGCGAGAGTGGCCCGTTTCAGGCCAGCGCCCGGCCGCAACGGCTGACGTAGGGCCGGCGCGCCGGCCAGGCGATATGTCGCCAACGGGTGGTGTGTCTGACGGCCCACCGCCTTCCTGGTGCACCTCCCCGCGTTTTTCAAGCTTTCCTCATCTGACGTAACCAGCATCTTCCAATTCCCATCCCCTATCCCCCATCCCCATGAGCGATCCCCACACCGACAAGCCCGACGAACTCGCGGGCTCAGAGCAGCCTTTCGTGCAGCATCTGATGGAGCTGCGCGACCGAATGATCAAGGCCGTGATTGCCATTGGCATTGCGGCGGCGGTGCTGGCGCTGTTCCCGGGCCCCGGTGCGCTGTACGACATCATGGCCGCGCCGCTGGTGGCCACACTGCCCAAGGGCGCCACGCTGATCGCCACCAACGTAATTTCACCCTTCGTGGTGCCGATCAAGATCTTGTTCATGGCCGCCTTCATGATTGCGCTGCCGGTCGTGCTCTACCAGGTGTGGGCCTTCGTGGCGCCGGGCCTGTACTCGCATGAAAAAAAACTGGTCATGCCGCTGGTGGTGTCTAGCACGCTGCTGTTTTTCATCGGCGTGGCGTTTTGCTACTTTGTGGTGTTCGGGCAAATTTTCAGCTTCATCCAGAGTTTTGCGCCCAAGTCGATTACCGCCGCACCTGACATTGAGGAGTACCTGAACTTCGTGCTGGGCATGTTTCTGGCGTTCGGGCTGGCGTTCGAGGTGCCGATTGCCGTGATCTTGCTGGTGCGCATGGGCGTGATCACCGTGGCCCAGCTGCGCGAATACCGAGGTTACTTCTGGGTGGCCGCAGCCATTGGCACCGCGCTGGTGACCCCACCCGACGCGGGCTCGATGATCATGCTGCTGGGCGTGGTCGGCGGCCTGTACGAAGTCGGCATTCTGGCGGCGCTGTTGTTCATCAAGAAGACGACCGCAGCTGACGTCGGCAGCGAAGTGGTCAAACACTGAGGCCTGGGCCCTGAAACCGCGCTTCAGCGGTTTGTACCGCCGCCACAGGTTAAATTAATGACCAAATACGCTGCTAGCCCAGGCGTTTAATGTCTGTAATGCTATTTATTATGTAGCAGGCCTTCAGCGCTGCAGTGAAGGCTGACGCTGTGCCGTCGGGCGCTGCCGCTTGCCGGGTGTCACCGCCAGCTCGCTGGCGCCGTCCTTGCGCAGCACACTCAGTGGCGCCGAAGTGCCTGGCTTGAGGCCTGCCACCGCCGTCAGCAGCTGGCTCACGCTGGCCACGCCCTTGCCATTGACGGCCGTGATGACATCGCCTGGCTGCAAGCCCGCCTGCGCCGCCGGGCCGTTTTGCAGCACGCCCGTGATGATGACACCGCCGGTTTGCAGCACACTTGGCTTGATGCCAAATGTCTCCAACAACTCGGCGTTGATTTCCTGCGGCTCCACGCCGATCCAGCCGCGCGTGACCTGCCCATCTTTGACGATGCCCTCGAGCACCTGTTTGGCGGTGGACACGGGAATGGCGAAGCCAATGCCCATCGAGCCGCCCGAGCGCGAATAGATGGCGGTGTTGATGCCCATCAGCGCGCCGTTCACATCGACCAGTGCCCCGCCAGAATTGCCCGGGTTGATGGCGGCGTCGGTCTGAATGAAGTTTTCAAACGTGTTGATGCCCAGCTGGTTGCGGCCTAACGCGCTGACAATGCCGCCCGTCACGGTTTGCCCCACGCCAAACGGGTTGCCAATGGCCAGCACGGCGTCGCCCACCTGCAGCGCGTCAGAGTCCCCCAGCACGATCACTGGCAGTTTGTCGAGCTCGATCTTCAAAATTGCCAGGTCGGTGTCGGGGTCGGTTCCAATCACCTTGGCCTTGGCCTTGCGGGTGTCGTTGAGGATGACCTCGATCTCGTCCGCGCCCTCGACCACGTGGTTGTTCGTCAGGATATACCCGCTGGCACTGATGATCACGCCACTGCCCAGCCCGCCCTGGGGCTGGTTTTGCCCCTGACCCTGGTCACCAAAAAAGAACTTGAACCACGGGTCGTCCGCATGCGGGTTGTTGACCGTCGCCTTGCTGGTGTTGATGCTGACCACCGCAGGCGACGCAGCCTTGGCTGCGGCGCTGAAGCTGCCCGAGCCTGCCGCACCGCGCGGCGCCGTGCTGGCTGGCGCTTCGATTACCGACACCCCGGCCACCGAGCGGCCCTGGTGAACCCAGTCCGGCTTGAGCGTGGCGGTGACGAAATACACCGCGACAAGCACCGTCACGGTTTGCGAAAAAAGGAGCCAGGTGCGTTTCATAAGGGGTCCGTCAGGTCGGCCGCAGCGGCGGCGCGAGGGGGTCATAGTGAGCTGATTGTCGTGCAAGCCATGTGCTGTGATGTGGGCCTTTTTCAAGTCCTTCAAGCCCCGCGAAGCATTGGGGCGTCACGGCGACAATGGTGCGTATGACCACCAGCGTTTCAAAAACCGCCCGCCGCGCCGATCTTCTTCAGGCCTTTGATGCGCTGCTTCAGCCAAGCCGATTCAAGGATTACGGCCCCAACGGCCTGCAGGTGGAAGGGCGTGCCGACGTCCGCAAGATTGTTTCAGGCGTCACGGCCAGCCTGGCCCTGATCGACGCGGCCATTGCCGCACAGGCCGACGCGATTTTTGTGCACCACGGCCTGTTCTGGCGCGGGCAAAGCGGCTGCGTCACGGGCTGGATGAAGCAGCGCCTGGCGCTGCTGCTGGCCCACGACATCAGCCTGTTTGCCTACCACTTGCCGCTGGACGCCCACCCGGTGCTGGGCAACAACGCGCAGCTGGGCCGGCATCTGGGGCTGGTAGGCACCGGTCGTTTTGGTGAGCAAGACCTGGGCTGGCTGGGCGAGCGGGCTGATGGTGAGAGTTTCGCAGACCCTGCGGACCTGACAAAACACCTGGAAAATGCATTAAATCACCCGATAGTCCAGGTATCTACTGCCTGTACAGCTATTAAAAAAATAGCATGGTGTACCGGGGGCGCGCAAGGCTATTTTGAAGCCGCCATCGCGGCCGGTGCCGACGCTTTTATCACCGGCGAGATCTCGGAACCGCAGGCGCACTACGCGCGGGAAATGGGCGTGGCCTACTTTGCCTGCGGGCACCATGCCACCGAGCGCTATGGATCGCCAGCGGTGGCCGCTAATGTGGCGGCGCAGTATGGTTTGGCGCATGAGTTCATCGACATCGACAACCCGGCGTGACACCAACAGCGCTCAAGCGGCTGGGGGCGAGTCGGCTGCAACCGGGTTGGCCGCCTGGATGACCCGCACCTCATGCTGGGGAAACGGCAGGCTGACACCGTTGGCGTCAAAAGCCGCCTTGATGTTTTCGATCAGCGCGCGGCGCACGCCCCAGTAGTCGGCCTTGTTGACCCAGGGCTGCACCGCCAGCGTCACGCTGCTTTCGGCCAGCGCATCGACCGCCACCAGCGCGGCCGGCTGGGCCAGGATCCGCGTTTCAGCCGCCAACACCTGCCCAATCAGCGTTTTCGCCAGCTTGAGGTCGTCGCCATAACCCACGCCAAACACCAGGTCGATGCGGCGCGTGGGTTTGGTGGAATAGTTGGTGATCGTGCCCTCGTAGATCTTCGAGTTCGGCACGATGATTTGTTTGTTGTCGCCCGAATTCATCAGCGTGTGGAAAATCGTGATGCCCTCGATTTCGCCTGACACGCCGGCGGCTTCGATCCAATCGCCCACATGAAAAGGGCGAAAAAAAATCAGCATCACGCCGGCTGCAAAGTTCGACAGCGAGTCTTTCAGCGCCAGCCCGACGGCCAGCCCCGCCGCCCCCAACACCGCAAGCATCGACGTGACATTCAACCCCAACTGCTGCACAGCAGCCAGGATCACGATGATGGTGAACACCGTGGACAGAACTGCGGTGATAAAGCCGCGCAGCGCCAGGTCTGCATGGCGGGCGGCCATCAGCCGGTCAATCAGGCGGACCAGCCGCACGGTGATCCACTTGCCAATGACGTAAATCATGGCGGCCGCCACGGCGTTGACAAGAAACGGCACCACCAATGCGGCGAGCCTGTCGGAGGTAAAAAAATCGGTGACCTGTCTGAACAAAAGGCATCTCCTGGGTTGTTGGGGTGAGGCGTGGGCGGCAAGAAATGCCCATTGCGCGCGGTGATGGCGTCAGCGAGGACGCGACCGCAAACAAGCATGTTACTGTGCTGGCACCTGCTTTTTGGACCCGGCTCACTGATGCTCACGAATCCTCACACGACGACACAGGCGCTGCTCATCACCATGGGCGACGCCGCTGGCATTGGCCCAGAAATTATCGCCAAGGCGTTTCGGGACGCTCCCGATGTCATGGCGGACTGCGTGGTGGTGGGCGATGTGCCGACACTGCGCCGGGCCACGCAGCTGACGGCGCAGCCGGTCGCCCTGGCCGTGGCCCATATTGCGTCGTTGGCCCAGGCCGAATCGCTGCCGCCGCGTTGTATTGGCGTGCTACAAACATGTGAGCTGCCGACGCTGATTCCGTATGGGCTCATCAGTGGTTTGGCAGGGCAGGCTGCAGCCGACTGCATTCGCTGGGCGGCGCGCGCTGTGTTGGCGGGCGAGGCACTTGGCATGGTCACCGCACCAATTCACAAGGAAGCGCTGGCCGCTGCCGGAGGCTGGGCGGGAAGCTTTCCAGGCCATACCGAGCTGCTGCAGGCCGAGGCTGCCGCCTTTCTGGGCTTGCCGGTGGCTCATGTGCCAGTGCGCATGATGCTGGCCAACGACGAGCTGAAAACCGTGCTGGTCAGCATTCACCTGTCGCTTCGCCAAGCGCTGGACGCCGTGACGTTCGAGGCAGTGCTGCAAACGCTGCGGATGACGCACCGCACGCTCGCCGTCAGTTTGGGCCGCCCACCGCACATCGGCGTGGCCGGTTTGAACCCACACGCGGGCGAGGGCGGCTTGTTCGGCACAGAAGAAATCGCGGTGATCTCCCCAGCCATCGCCGCCGCCAGGGCTGAGGGCCTGCATGTCAGCGGCCCGTTTGCGCCCGACACCGTGTTCATGCGGGCCCGGCACGCCGCGCAAAAGCCCGGCGAGTTCGACGTGGTGGTGGCGATGTACCACGACCAGGGGCTGATTCCGGTGAAATACCTGGGGGTCGAGCAGGGTGTGAATGTGACGCTGGGCCTGCCGCTGCTGCGCACCAGCCCGGACCACGGCACCGCATTTGACATTGCCGGCACCGGCACAGCAGATGCATCCAGCCTGGTGGCTGCCGTGAGCATGGCGCGCACGCTGGCACGCGCACAGGCCAAAATTCCCTAAATTTAGTTGAAATAGGCCGCTAGCCCTTGTATTTGCCGCCTACATAGCTATAAAAAAAGGAGCATAAGGCGAGGCCTTGAGGTCCTTTTTGAGGAAGTGGGCGGCTGCGCGGCAGGGTTGCGCTGCTTCTGCGCTGCCGCGTGCTCGGCCGACTACTTTTTTAGGCTGTCGCGAATTTCGCGCAGCAACACCACGTCTTCTGGCGTGGCGGCGGGCTCTGGCACCGCTTCTGGCGTGGCTTTTTTCATGCGGTTGATTTGCTTGACCATCAAAAAGATAATAAAAGCCAAAATCGCAAAATTGACAGCCACGGTGATGAAGTTGCCATAAGCCAGCACCGGTACACCGGCTTTTCTCAGGGCGTCCAGCGTCGTGGCGGTGCCCGCCGGGACAGTGCCCATCACCACAAACATATTGGAAAAGTCGATTTTTCCGACCACTGCACCGACGATGGGCATGATCAGATCACCCACCACCGAGTCGACGATCTTGCCAAAGGCAGCGCCGATGATGACACCGACGGCGAGGTCGATGACATTGCCCTTGACGGCAAACTCCTTGAATTCCTGCATCATTCCCATAGCGTTCTCCTTTTCGTTGTTGTCAGTTAGTGCGGCGGGACTTCCGGCTGCGCTGTTGGTCAAGGGCCGATCGCTCCCGCTTCGCCGTCCTGGCGCGATTATGGCGTCCGAGGCTGGGTACGGTAAAGATGCTGCAAAGCGGGTTCGCTGGGTGTGATGCAAAGCGCGGGAGTGTTGTTTGCACCGCGAAAAACGCGCACGTGCTTGCCAGATACGGTGGCAGTCGGCGCCAGACGGGCGCTTGAAAACGCCAGACGCGCTCCGCTACAATGGAGCATTGACCCTAACGCACTCTTTTCAAGCCAGTTCTTGAAGGATTTTCATGACCGCAGCGAGCGAAATAAGCATGCCAAACACCATGTCCGGTAAAGAGCCGGTCAACCAAGACAGAAGAAACTGGATCGTTGCAACGGCGGCTGTTGGCGGTGTGGGTGCCGCATCGGTGGCCGTGCCGTTTGTGAGCACGTTTCAGCCGTCCGAGCGCGCCAAGGCCGCCGGTGCGGCTGTCGAAGTCGACATCTCCGCCGTCAAGCCCGGCGAAAAAATCACCGTGGAATGGCGTGGCAAGCCAGTGTGGATCGTCAAACGTACGCCTCAGCAAATTGCCGAGTTGGTCAAAAACGACGGCGCACTGGCAGATCCGAAGTCGCAGCGCAAGCCTGATGAGCTGACCCCAGAATATGCTCGTAACGAAGGCCGTTCCATCAAGCCGGAAACGCTGGTGGTGGTCGGCATCTGCTCACACTTGGGCTGCTCGCCGTCTGACAAGTTCCAGACCGGTGCGCAACCGTCCCTCCCCGACAACTGGCCAGGCGGCTTTTTGTGCCCTTGCCACGGCTCTACGTTCGACTTGGCGGGACGCGTTTACAAAAACAAACCGGCGCCCGACAATCTGGAGGTGCCTCCGCACATGTACCTGTCAGACACGCGGCTGCTGATTGGTGAAGACAAAAAAGCCTGAAGGCGTTTTGACGGATCAACTCACCCCAACCCTTTCGAAGATCAAAGCCGACAGTGCTTGAATATTTGCTGACAGTTCGAGTCAACGCCGCTGCTGAGCGGCACGATTGAACAGGCAGACCTGATTCAGGCCATCGACGTAGAACCCACCAGACACAGGATCAGTCATGGCTGCATCGTTTAAAGAAGTTCCCGCAAACGCCCCGTTCGCTGAAAAAGCGCTGACTTGGGTTGACAATCGATTCCCGGCCAGCAAGCTCTACAAAGAGCATCTGGGCGAGTATTACGCGCCCAAAAACTTCAATTTTTGGTACATCTTTGGGTCGCTCGCCTTGCTGGTGCTGGTCATCCAAATCACCACGGGCATCTTCTTGACGATGCACTACAAACCCGACGCGGCCCTGGCGTTCGGTTCAGTCGAATACATCATGCGCGACGTGCCGTGGGGCTGGCTGATTCGCTACATGCACTCCACAGGGGCTTCTGCTTTCTTCGTTGTTGTGTACCTGCACATGTTTCGTGGCTTGATTTATGGCAGCTACCGCAAACCACGTGAATTGATCTGGATCTTCGGCTGCGCGATTTTTCTGTGCCTGATGGCCGAGGCGTTCATGGGCTATTTGTTGCCATGGGGCCAGATGAGCTACTGGGGCGCTCAAGTGATTGTGAACCTGTTCGCAGCGATTCCTTTTATCGGACCGGACCTTGCGCTGCTGATTCGTGGTGACTACGTGGTGGGCGACGCAACCTTGAACCGTTTTTTCGCGTTTCACGTGATTGCTGTGCCTTTGGTGCTGCTCGGTCTGGTGGCGGCGCACATCATTGCTTTGCATGAGGTGGGCTCTAACAACCCAGACGGCGTCGAGATCAAAGGCCCGAATGCACCGAAAGACGCTGCAGGCCATCCGGTGGACGGTATTCCGTTTCATCCCTACTACACCGTGCATGACATTTTCGCGGTCAGCATGTTTTTGATGGTGTTCACCGCCATCATTTTCCTGGCGCCTGAGTTTGGCGGCTACTTTCTCGAATACAACAACTTCATCCCAGCCGACCCGCTGAAGACACCCGCACACATTGCGCCTGTTTGGTATTTCACGCCTTACTACTCCATGCTGCGCGCCATCACCAGCGAGATGATGTACGCGCTGATGGCGTGTGTGGCGGCTGGTGCCGTGCTGGCGGTGGTCAAGGCCAAGATGTCGGTGATCTTCAAGGGCGTTGCGGTTGCTGCGGCTGTCGCGGTGATTGCCGCCATGCTGATGATCGACGCAAAGTTCTGGGGTGTCGTGACTATGGGCGGTGCCGTGGTCATCCTCTTCTTCCTGCCATGGCTTGACCACAGTCAGGTCAAGTCGATTCGTTACCGCCCAACTTGGAACAAGTACCTGTACGGCGTGTTTGTGGCGAATTTCCTTGTGCTGGGCTATCTTGGTGTGCAGCCTCCCTCAGCCGTTGGTGAGCGCGTGTCGCAAATTGGAACCCTGTTTTATTTCGGCTTTTTCATCCTGATGCCCTGGTGGAGCAAGCTCGGTTCATTCAAGCCGGTTCCTTCTCGCATCACTTTTGCTGCCCACTGAGCGCCAGCTAATCACCATGAAAAAATTGATCCTTCGTTCGATCGTCGCTTTGGTTGCGGCACTTGGCTTGTCTGTGGGCGCTTATGCCAACGAAGGCGGTGCTGTGTGGGATAAGGCGCCCAACAAAACCAACGATCTTCCTGCGCTGCAGCACGGGGCCAAGCTTTTTGTTAATTACTGTCTGAACTGCCATTCGGCGGCCTACATGCGGTTTAACCGCCTGAAAGACCTGGGGCTGACTGAGGGCCAGATCAAAGACAACCTGCTGTTCCCGACTGACAAAGTCGGTGAGACCATGAAGATTTCGATGGATCCCAAGCAGGCCAAAGAATGGTTTGGCGGCAATCCGCCTGACTTGACCGTGATTGCGCGTTCGCGTGCTGGTGCGGGCGGCTCTGGTGCAGACTATTTGTACACCTACCTGCGCACCTACTACCGCGACGACACTAAAGCCACCGGATGGAACAATCTTGCCTATCCCAATGTGGCCATGCCGCACGTATTGTGGGAATTGCAGGGCCAGCGCAAACCTGTTTATGACCAGGTCGAAGAGCATGGTCACAAAGTTGAGGTTTTCAAAGGTTGGGAGCAAATCACCCCCGGAACCATGACGTCCTTGCAATATGACCAAGCCATGGGTGACCTGGTGGGCTACCTGCAATGGATGAGCGAGCCGGCTCAAAATACGCGCGTGCGCATTGGTGTCTGGGTGTTGATGTTTTTGTTGCTCCTGACCTTTGCCGCGTGGCGTTTAAACGCCGCATTCTGGAAAGACGTCAAGTAATCCGACGCGCATTTTCTCGCTGGCGTGCTCTTTCAATAGGGCACCCGTCTCTTCGGAGTGGCCACCTTCACGATTGATTTCTTGGGTGCCACTCTTTTGTTTTCAGGAGTTCTGATCCATGATGGTCCTTTATTCGGGTACGACCTGCCCCTTTTCTCACCGTTGCCGTTTTGTCTTGTTTGAAAAAGGCATGGACTTTGAAATTCGGGACGTGGATCTCTACAACAAGCCTGAAGACATCAACGTGATGAATCCTTATGGCCAGGTTCCAATTCTGGTCGAGCGAGATTTAATTCTGTACGAGTCGAACATCATTAACGAGTACATTGACGAGCGTTTTCCCCACCCGCAGTTGATGCCGGGCGACCCTGTTGACCGAGCGCGAGTCCGACTGTTCTTGCTGAACTTTGAAAAAGAGTTGTTTGTGCATGTCAGCACATTAGAGTCACGTGCGGCAAAAGGCAATGAAAAAGCGCTCGACAAGGCACGTTCGCATGTGCGTGACCGCTTGACGCAACTGGCGCCTATCTTCCTGAAGAATAAATTCATGCTGGGAGACAGTTTCTCCATGCTGGACGTGGCAATCGCTCCACTGCTTTGGCGTTTGGACTACTACGACATCGATTTGTCCAAAAATGCAGCGCCATTGTTAAAGTACGCCGAGCGTATCTTTTCACGCCCGGCCTATATTGAAGCGTTGACGCCATCTGAAAAAGTGATGCGTAAGTAATCGGAATTGATTATTTTGACTGCTGTGATGAATCCGCCTGAATCGACCTCGACACGCCCTTATCTGATCAGGGCGTTGTATGAGTGGTGTACCGACAATGGTCTGACGCCTTATGTCGCTGTGACGGTGGACGACTCGGTGCAGGTTCCTCGCGAATTCGTGAAGAACAACGAAATCGTGCTTAACATCAGCTTTGACGCGACCAGCTCGCTCCAGCTGGGAAACGACTTTATCCAATTCAATGCGCGGTTTTCTGGCAGTGCGCGGGAAATCATCGTGCCGATGACGCATGTCACGGCCATTTACGCACGCGAAAATGGACAGGGTATGTCGTTTCCTAACGCACGTACCGGCGCATCGAGCGGGGCGAAGCCAGCGTTACGACTTGGTGGCGATATTCTGGATGACGTGCCAGAGGCTTTTTCAGCTGACTCGAAGTCATCCATTTCACTCCGCGACGAAAAAATCATGCAGTTGGTTCCTGGTACTGAGGCCGACGGTGAGTCGGTGTCGACTGACGAACCCGAACCACCCAAACCGCCGACCCGCCCCCGGCCTTCACTGACGCGAGTGAAGTAAACTATTGTTCATGCCGCTTTAGCTCAGTTGGTAGAGCAACCGCCTTGTAAGCGGTAGGTCGTCAGTTCGATTCCGACAAGCGGCACCATTTTCAGACGTCGACATGTCCGTCAAGAGGCAAGAAGCAGCAAGACAGGCTCCAAAAGGTCAGCGCTTGCCCACCATGATTTTTAGTCGGATGGGTAACGGTCTGTGATACTGAAGCGTTAAGTGGCGGTTGATGGCGGGTATCAGCTGCCGAAGTTTGGCAGCCACTGCCGGACTGCTGACCAGCAGGCACCAGCCTTTCTCGTCGATAGGCCCTGACTTGATTGCGTCCCTCAACGCCGAGGGTAACAAGGGCAGTGCGGCATCAAGTCGGTCGCTTGACTCTTGAATCAGGTGACCCAGTTTTGCAATCGCGGGAGCGCTCTCAGCAGCTTGCAATGCGGTAAGTGCCTTCGGAAGGCGCCGATATGTGTTCAAGGTAGAGGTTTGACAGCGGTGTCTGACAGGCTTTTGATAAGGAAAACTGGGTGCATGTCATTATCACGGATGCATGGCTCGCAAAAAGTCGAGCCATCTACCTCAGCGGCACTCGCTTGCTCGTCGCTGGTTGCTGCGCTGCACTGGTGCTGATGTTGGTAGCTGCAGGCCTCTACCATTGGGTTTTTCTCAAGGGTGCTCGTGAAGGTTGGCCAATTGTCGGCTCGCTCGTCAAACTCGTGGTGAAAGATGATGCCGAGCAGCGAGACCGTTACATGCGTGAAAATATCGACGTGATGGCCAAGCGCTTGGGTGAAATGCAAGCCAAAGTGATGCAGCTTGAAGCATTGAGCGAACGCGTATCGGGTCTTGCAGGTGTCCCGGCAGGGGATTTGAAGAAGGTACCGGGCAGCGGTGGTGCGCTGATCAGCGGCCCGTCGCTGTCCATGCAGCAGTTGCAGGCCACGCTGAATGATCTTGATCTGCTCACAGACCAACGTGTTGACCTGATGACGGTGATGGAATCACGGCTGTTCGACCAAAAAATTCGCAAATCGATGATTCCGACGCAGGAGCCCGTCGTGGGCGGCGTTCTCGGGTCCGCTTTCGGTTGGCGAATCGATCCATTGAACGGGCGTTCGGCCTTGCACACTGGCTTGGACTTTCCTGCTGATGTCGGAACCGCTATTGTGGCCGCAGCCGGCGGCGTGGTCGTCACCCAGGAATACCAGTCAGCCTACGGCAATATGCTGGAAGTGGATCATGGCAACAACCTTGTGACGCGCTATGCGCACGCGTCAAAAACACTCGTCAAAAAGGGTGACCTGGTCAAACGGGGCCAGAAAATTGCCGAGGTAGGCAGCACCGGCCGATCGACGGGGCCGCATCTGCACTTTGAGGTGCTGGTCGACGGCACCTATCAGGACCCGCAGAAGTTCTTGCGCGCCGGCGGGCAGCTGTCGGGC
The DNA here is from genome assembly GCA_031363755.1 of Polaromonas sp. Taxonomy (GTDB): domain Bacteria; phylum Pseudomonadota; class Gammaproteobacteria; order Burkholderiales; family Burkholderiaceae_C; genus Polaromonas. The sequence goes on along the minus strand of JANLUZ010000028.1, from coordinate 8,041 downwards.
CCGGCCATCGCCTCGCGGTAGCGCTGTTCAGCGCGCCGGGCTGCGGCGCTGTAGCGTGCCAGCGCTACTGTCGTGGCGCAGGGTTAAACTCAACAGGTTTCGCCCAGTTGAACTCCGCACTGGCGCCCACACTTAAAGCTTGTATCAATTAAGGGATATTGGCTGCAATCTGCGTTGACCTGCGCAGCCCCTCGCAGCCCAGAACGTATGGCCTCCAACATCCTGACCAAAATTTTTGGCAGCCGCAACGATCGGCTGCTCAAAACCTACCGTAAAACCATCGAGCAGATCAATGCACTTGAAACGGACTACGAAAAACTGAGCGACGATGAACTACGCCAGAAAACGCAGGATTTCAAGCAACGCGTGAGCGGCGGCGAGACACTGGATCAGGTACTTCCCGAGGCGTTTGCTGTGGTGCGTGAGGCCGGGAAACGCATCATGAAAATGCGTCATTTTGATGTTCAGCTACTCGGCGGCATGTCACTGCACAACGGCAAGATTTCCGAGATGGGAACCGGCGAGGGTAAAACGCTGACCGCGACGCTGCCGGTTTACCTGAACGCACTGACGGGCAAGGGCGTTCATGTCGTCACTGTCAACGACTACCTAGCCAGCCGGGACGCTCGCTGGATGGGCAAGCTCTACAACTTTCTGGGTTTGAGCGTGGGCATCAATCTGCCCAACATGCCACGCGAGGAAAAACAGGCCGCCTACTTGGCTGACATCACCTACGGCACGAACAATGAGTACGGCTTTGACTACTTGCGCGACAACATGGTCTACGAGGTCGCTGATCGCGTCCAGCGCGGGCTGAATTTCGCCATCGTCGATGAGGTGGACTCCATCCTGATTGACGAGGCGCGCACGCCGCTGATCATCAGTGGTCAGGCAGAAGACCACACCGAGATGTACATCGCGATGAACAAGGTCGTGCCCTTGTTGGTCAAACAGGAAGGTGAAGCGGACCCCCGCACGGGCGAGGGCGTGACGACGCCTGGCGACTACACGATCGATGAAAAGACGCACCAAGTTTTCTTGACCGAGCAAGGTCACGAAAACGCCGAGGAGTTGTTGTTCAAGTTGGGCCTGATTGCCGAGGGCGCCACGCTGTACGACCCGGCAAACATTTCGCTGATGCACCATTTGTATGCGGCGTTGCGTGCCAACCTGCTCTACCACCGCGATCAGCACTATGTGGTGCAGCAGGGTGAAAACGGTCCCGAAGTAGTCATCGTCGACGAGTTCACCGGCCGCCTGATGTCGGGCAGGCGTTGGAGCGACGGTCTGCATCAGGCTGTGGAGGCCAAGGAAGGCGTGCAGATCCAGGCGGAGAACCAGACGCTGGCATCGATTACGTTCCAGAACTATTTCCGCCTGTACAACAAGCTGGCGGGCATGACCGGTACGGCTGACACCGAAGCTTTCGAGTTCCAAGAGATTTACGGCCTGGAAACCACGGTGATCCCACCGAACCGACTGAGCCGCCGTGAGGACCAACTCGACCGTGTCTACAAGACAACGCGGGAGAAGTACGAGGCAGCCATCAAAGATATTCGCGAATGTTACGAGCGCGGCCAGCCCGTGTTGGTGGGCACTACCTCGATTGAAAACTCGGAAATCATTGACCAGCTGCTGGAAAAGGAAAAGCTTCCGCATCAGGTGCTCAATGCCAAACAGCACGCCCGCGAGGCCGACATCGTGGCGCAGGCCGGGCGCCCGCAAATGATCACGATTGCCACTAACATGGCGGGACGCGGTACTGACATCGTGTTGGGCGGCAACGTGGAAAAGTTGATCGACAACGTCGAAGCAGACGAAAGCCTGGACGCCGTCGCCAAAGAAGCCGAAGTTGCCCGCCTACGAGCGCAATGGAAGGCCGAGCACGAGCAGGTGTTGGCCCTCGGCGGTCTGCGCATCATTGCCACGGAGCGGCATGAGTCGCGCCGTATCGACAACCAGCTCCGGGGCCGCTCAGGCCGCCAGGGTGACAACGGCTCATCACGCTTTTACTTGAGCCTGGACGACCCGTTGATGCGCATCTTCGCTGGCGACCGCGTCAAATCCATCATGGAGCGGCTGAAGATGCCGGACGGCGAAGCCATTGAGGCGGGCATCGTGACGCGAAGCATCGAGTCGGCCCAACGCAAGGTGGAAGCCCGCAACTTTGATGTGCGCAAGCAGCTGCTGGAGTACGACGATGTGTCTAACGACCAGCGCAAGGTGATTTACCAACAGCGCAACGACATCATGGACGCCGACAACCTGTCGGTTCAGATTGAAGCGCTGCGTGAAGGTTGCTTTACCGACCTGACGCGCCAGTACGTGCCGGCTGAAAGCGTTGAAGAGCAGTGGGACATCGCCGGGCTTGAGAAGGTTCTGCGTGACGAGTGGCAGGTTGAACTGCTACTGGCGCAAGCGGTTCAAACCGCCACTGCCATCACTGACGAAGAAGTGGTCGAAAAAGTCATCGCGGTGGCTAACGCTGCGTTTGCCGCCAAGGTCGACAGCATTGGCGAAGACAACTTCACGCAGTTCGAGCGTGTGGTGCTGCTCCAAAGCATTGACACCCACTGGCGTGAGCATTTGAGCGCCTTGGACTACCTGCGCCAAGGCATTCACCTGCGCGGTTATGCCCAGAAGCAACCCAAGCAAGAGTACAAGCGCGAAGCGTTCGAGTTGTTCGGGCAGTTGCTGGACAGCGTGAAGAACGAAGTCACCAAAGTGCTCATGACGGTCAAGGTTCAGTCCGGCGAGCAACTTGAGCAAGCGGCGGAAGAACTTGAAAACCGTGCCGAGAGCATTGCCAACATCACCTACACCGCGCCCACCGAAACGGGCGAGGTGGAAGTGACCGCAGGCGACGAGTTCACGGCCCTGGCGGCGATGGATGCGCAGGGGCAATTCCCGCAGGTCGGTCGCAACGATCCGTGCCCTTGCGGCTCGGGCAAGAAGTACAAGCTGTGCCACGGCAAGCTGAGTTGATCTGGCGTCTTTTTTCGTTTGACTGAACCGCTGGAGTTTCAACATGCCCGTCAATCTGGTCGCCACACCCGCGTCTGAGCTTCACCCTGTGCCTGGTGTGCGCTGGGGCATCACCGAGGCTGGTATTCGCAAAGCCAACCGCAAGGATCTCGCGGTCATGCTGGTGGACGACGGTGTGTCAGTCGGTGCTGTTTTCACGCAAAACCGCTTCTGTGCGGCACCGGTGCAAATTTGCCGCGAACACCTGGCCAAAAACGCCGGGCTGAGCCATGGCATTCGCGCGCTGCTAATCAACACGGGCAACGCCAATGCTGGCACAGGCGAAGACGGCTTGAGCCGCGCGCACGCCAGCTGCATTGCGCTAGCCCAAGAGCTGAACCTGTCGCCTGAGCAGATCTTGCCGTTCTCCACCGGCGTGATCATGGAACCACTGCCTTACGAGCGCATTGCCGCTGGCTTACCTGCCGCCGTCGCCAATGCGGGCGCTGACCAGTGGGGCGCGGCCGCTGAAGCCATCATGACCACCGACACGGTGGCCAAGGCGTTTTCAAGCCGCATTACGCTGGGCGGTGTTCCGGTGACCATCACTGGTATCAGCAAGGGCGCGGGCATGATCCGCCCGAACATGGCGACCATGCTGGGCTTCATGGCGACCGACGCCTGTGTGCCGCAGTCGTTGATGGCCGAGCTGGCGCTGGCGCTGGCTGAAGGCTCGTTCAATCGCGCCACCGTCGATGGCGACACGTCTACCAACGACTCGTTTGTGGTGATTGCCACGCAAAAGGCAGCGCATGCGCCAATCACGTCGCTGGCCAGCGCTGAAGGCCAGCAGCTGTTTGCCGCCATGCTGGACATTGCCAGCAAGCTGGCCCAAGCCATCGTGCGCGACGGCGAAGGTGCCACCAAATTCATCACGGTCACCGTCGAGGGTGGCAAGACGGCAGCGGAATGCCGCCAGGTCGCCTACGCGATTGCCCACTCCCCGTTGGTGAAAACCGCCTTTTTTGCCAGCGACCCCAACCTGGGCCGCATTCTGGCGGCGGTGGGCTACGCGGGCATCCATGACCTCGATCAAACCAGAATCGATTTGTACTTGGATGATGTGCTGGTCGCCAAAAACGGCGGTCGTCACCCGGGTTACGTCGAAGCCGACGGCCAGCGCGTGATGAAGCAAAGCGAAATCACAGTGCGCGTGGCGCTGGGCCGGGGTGAGGCAGTCGACACGGTGTGGACCTGCGACCTGTCGTATGAGTATGTCAAGATCAATGCCGATTACCGCAGCTGATAGGCTGACCGCGAGGGTTCGATGAACGAGCATTTTGAACGGTTGATGGCCCGGGTCGAATCCTTGGTCACGCGCATCGAATCCATCCTGCCGCAGCCGCTGCAGGCCCCGGATTGGACCGCCTCTAGCGCGTTTCGCTACCGCAAACGCTCGGCCGGCCACGGTGCGCTGGAGCCGGTGCGCCGCATAGGCGCCATGCAGTTGGCCGACCTACAGGAAATCGGCGACCAAAAAGAAAAAATCCGCCGCAATACCGAGCAGTTCGTCGGCGGCCTGCCAGCCAACAACGTGCTGCTGACAGGCTCACGCGGCACCGGCAAGTCCTCGCTGATCCGCGCCTGTTTGAACGAATATTCAACGCGCGGCCTGCGCCTGATAGAGGTGGACAAGGCCGACCTGACTGACCTGCCCGACATCGTGGATGTGGTGTCTGGGCGGGACGAAAAATTCATCGTCTTTTGCGACGACCTGAGCTTTGAAGAAGGCGAGCCGGGCTACAAGGCGCTCAAGTCCGTGTTGGACGGCTCGGTGGCAGCAGCCGCCCCGAACGTGCTCATCTACGCCACCAGCAACCGCCGCCACTTGCTGCCGGAATACATGAGCGAGAACCTGACGTACACCCACACCGAAACCGGTGAGGTGCACCCCGGCGAGGTGGTGGAAGAAAAGATTTCGCTGTCGGAGCGGTTTGGTCTGTGGGTGAGCTTTTACCCGTTCAGCCAGGACGAGTACCTGACCATTACGGCGCAATGGCTCGCGTCTTTCGGTGTGGACGCCGCGGCCATTGCCGCTGCGCGCCCCCAAGCGCTGGTATGGTCGCTGGAGCGCGGCTCGCGCAGCGGGCGAGTGGCCTACCAGTTCGCCCGCGACTATGCTGGCAAGCAGTCTGCGGCCTGAAACGTGGCAAAACCTGTGCTGGTTGCGGATGGTGACCGACCGCGTGAAGGCGGCCTGGAGCGCAGCGTGGTGGACGTCGCTGTCGGCGTGTTGCTTCAGCCCAATGGCGATTTCCTGCTGACGTCGCGCCCCGTCGGCAAAGTTTATGAGGGCTACTGGGAGTTTCCTGGCGGCAAGCTCGAAGTCGGTGAAACCGTGGAGCAGGCCTTGCGCCGGGAGCTGCACGAAGAGCTGGGCATCACCATCGGCGTCACGCAGCCGTGGAAAGTCGAATTGGTCGACTACCCCCATGCGCTGGTCCGCCTGAACTTCTGCAAGGTGTTTGACTGGACGGGCGCGCTGCAAATGCGCGAAGGCCAGCAGTTCGCTTGGCAAAGCCTGCCTGTGACTGTGCAGCCCGTGCTGCCGGGCACGGTGCCCGTGCTGAGCTGGTTTGCCGACGAGCGCCAGTTCGTTGGTCAAACGCATCCGCAACACGACTCCTGATTTGATAGCTGCTCAGGCAGTAAACGCCTGGGCTACAGGACGATTTAACCTAAAAAATCAGCTTGAAGTGCCTAAAAATGCCCATACCTGCGATTCAGGCCTCCATCAGCCAGTTCCGGCGGGCACCCAGCACGGCGTCGGGGTAGGGAGCTTTTCCCCGCGAGCCGTTATAGCGGCCTAGCCCCAGGAACAAGTCGCCGCGTTCCCGGTCCAGGTAGTGGCGCAAAATCACGCAGCCAAAGCGCAGGTTGGTCTGCATGTGAAACAGTTTGCCCGCATCACCGTCGCCAATGACGCGTGTCCAGAACGGCATGACCTGCATGTAGCCGCGCGCGCCAACCACGCTGACGGCGAACTTGCGGAAGTTGCTCTCGACCTGGATCAGGCCCATCACGAGTGTCACATCGAGCCCGGCGCGTTTGGCTTCATACCAGACGCTTTGCAGGAATTCCTTGCGAATTTGCAACTCGGGTTTTTTCTTGACGAGCCGTTCGCTCATCGCGCCCAGCCAGCGCAGGTATTTGATGCGGCTTTCGGTGTCGCGGAACTCGGGAACGGGTGGTGCCTGGTTGGAAACCGCCGAGCTGAGCGCCGTGCGTACCGAGTCGATCAGCGGTTCTTCGATCTGCGCACCGGCGCTGGCTTGCTCTGGAAATAAGAGCGATCCGAGCAGCAAACACGGGGGCAACAGGCACATTCTTCTAGATATACCGCCTGCGGCCGGTTCGCTGTGGGGTAACTTCTCCGTCATTCCCGCGCAGGCGGGAATCCAGTCGTCACGATTCGGCCCCTCGCTCATTGGTGACCCCTCTGGATACCCGCCTGCGCGGGTATGACGTACCGATTGACTTCCATCCTGACGCTTTTCAAAGCCCCAGCTTGCCTTTTAAAAATGCGAGCGCGCCATCGGCCTCGACCTTGGTTGATGCCGCATCGCGGCGGTGCTGGTATTCGAGCTGGCCGTCTTTGAGCCCGCGGTCGCCGATGGTGATGCGGTGCGGCACGCCGATCAGTTCCCAGTCGGCGAACATCGCGCCGGGGCGCTCGTTGCGGTCGTCCAGCATCACGTCAACACCGGCGGCCATCAGCTCGCCGTACAGTTTGTCGGCGGCGGCTTTCACATCAGGAAAACGGTCGGAGCCGATGGGGCACAGCACGACGGTAAACGGCGCAATCGCGTCGGGCCAGATGATGCCGCGATCATCATGGTTTTGCTCGATGGCGGCAGCCGGCAGGCGCGTGATGCCGATGCCGTAGCAACCCATTTCAAAAAACTGCGGCTTGCCGTTTTCGCCGAGGAAAGTCGCGTTCATCGCCTGGCTGTATTTGGTGCCGAGGTAGAAGACATGGCCGACTTCGATGCCGCGCTCAATCGCCAGTGCGCCCTTGCCGTCGGGTGACGGGTCGCCGGCGACGACGTTGCGCAGGTCGGCAATCAGGTCGGGCTCGGGCAGGTCGCGGCCCCAGTTGACGCCGGTGAGGTGGAAGTTTTCGATATTTGCCCCACAAACCCAGTCGGACATAACTGCCACTTCGCGGTCGGCCACAATCTTGACCCACGCTGCACCCTTGGAAAGGTCTTGCCCTGATTCGAGTTCATTTTCTCGACCAATCATGGAAGCTACAAAAGGGTTTACAGGGCCGAGGTAGCCTGGCTTGCAGTGAAAGGCTGCCTCGATCTCCTGCAAAGTCGCAAAGCGGAAACCCGCCAGGCCCGGCACTTTCCCGACCTTGACTTCATTCATGTCGTGGTCGCCGCGCAGCAGCAGCAGCCAAACCTGCGACTTGATGATTTCGCCCTTGTCGCTGGTTTCGTCGGTCGCCAGCACCAGCGACTTGACGGTGCTTGCCAGCGCAATGCCCAGCAGTTCCGCCACATCGGCGCACGTCGCCTTGCCCGGCGTCGCGGTTTTCGTCATCGGCTGCGAGGGTGCCTTGCGTTCCCCCTGCGGCGCCCGTGCTTCGGCTTTTTCCATGTTGGCGGCGTAGGTGCTGCCGGGGCAATACACAATCGCGTCTTCGCCGGTGGCGGCAATCACCTGAAACTCTTCGCTCAGGTCGCCGCCAATCGCGCCGCTGTCAGCCGCCACCGCGCGATACGTAAGGCCGAAGCGGTCGAATATCCGCCGATAGGCTGCGGCCATGACCTGGTAGCTGGCCTTGGCGGCAGTCGGATCACGGTCAAAGCTGTAGGCATCTTTCATCGTGAATTCGCGGCCGCGCATCAGGCCAAAGCGCGGGCGCCGCTCGTCGCGGAATTTGGTCTGGATCTGGTAGAAGTTTTTGGGCAGCTGCTTGTAGCTTTTGATGTCCTGCCGCACCACGTCGGTGATGACTTCCTCGCTGGTTGGCTGCACGATGAAGTCGCGGCCGTGGCGGTCCTTGATG
>JANLUZ010000147.1:0-15735 GCA_031363755.1 Polaromonas sp. | reverse complement strand
CGGTGAAACCATCGGCTTCGAGGGCTGGTCGATGCGCGTCAAGCTCGACGAAGAAACCCTCAAAGGCATCGCCAAAAACACCCAGGCCGAGTACTTCTACGCCGGCACGGCCGCTGACCTGAAAAAGGTCTACGAAACGCTCAGCTCCCGCTTGGCGATGGTGAAGAAGGAAACCGAGGTGTCGGCGTTGATGGCGCTCCTGGCGGCTTGCCTCGCGTTGATGTCGGCGGGCCTGTCGCTGGCGTGGCACCAGCGGATTTTTTGACCGAGGTTACTATTAAATAAGTAGCACTACAGGCAACAAATACCTGGGCTAGAGGCATCTTACGTACTGAAAATCCGTCAAATCGTGGTTGATGTCGCCAAATTGCATGCGTTGCAGGCCGGTTGGATCCCGCCTCCCCTAGGCAAAGACCCCTGGACCCTCACTTCACCTGACACTCCCGCCGTAGCAGCGCCAGCGCATCTTCCATCGCAAACGCGGCATCGCTGGTGAGTAGCGGCTGGGCTTCGCCCACAAAACTGGCCCACAGCTGGGCGTAGTCGCCTTCGAATTGAACCGGAGCGTTGGCCAGAATGAAGTCGCGGGCCAGGCTGGGGTAAAAGCCGCTTTTGCGAATTTTGCGGATCAGCGCCGTGGCGGTTTTTTCCGTCAGCATGGTTTTGGGGGCGCTGTCTGCGGCGATGCACAAAAACAGCGTGAGCAAAGCGCTTTCATCTAACTGGCCGCCGGTGGCCTTGTCCCACGCTTTGGACACCTGCGTGTCAAATTCGGCCACTTCGCCCAGAGCGTCTTCCACCCAGAAATAGCGGCCGATAAACGCCGGGCTGCGGTCGAATAACTGGCGAGTGGGCAATGATGCGTCAGTGATTTTGGGCCAGTCGGCCAGCACCGACAAACGCACGGCAGCCACCACGTCCGCAAACTCTGCGGGGAGCTTGGGCGGCAGCGGCAAGGCGGGCGGGGTTCCAGCAGGGGCCTTGCGCAGCGCGGCAATCATCTTTTCAAACGCGACCCAGTCCGGCATGCGCTGGCGGCCCTGGCTGTGCAACAGCAGCGCGGTGCGAATCACGGCCTCCGCGTCTTTGCCGGCTTCTTGCAGGTCGTCGGCGTCCAGCCCGTAGGCGTCGGCAAGCCAGATGGCGGCGTCGATGACGCGCGCAACTGCCTGCCTTTTGGCCAGCTCGGCCTGATAGTCGGCCAGGCTGCGCAGTGACCACTTGGCCAGTTGGGGCACCAACTCGTCCGGGAAGGCGGCGGTGTTGCCTGCGGAGTCGTCCTGCATGCCGAAGTGGCTGTTTTGTGGCATCAGCAGCAGCGCTTTGAGCATGTCGGAGCCGCCCTTGGAGCGCGACAAAAACGACTGCTGCTGCAGCGACTCGGCCGCTTGCTGCAGGTCGCCGCGCGTGCTGTGCTCCAGGTACAGGCTCACGAGGTTGACGATGCGCTCGCGGGCTTTTTCAAGGTCGGGGCGCAAGAATTCGTTGCCGAAATAACGGGCGATCTGCACCATGCCTTTAGGGGCATCCTGGGCCATGGCGTCGAGCCTGGCGGCCTCGATTAGCCCGTGCCGAATGCCGTGTTGCAGCGCTTTTTCAAAAAACGGCCGCGCGTCGTACACGGACATGCCCGCAGCGTCGCCTGGGGCCAGCTCGGGCAACCTGTCGGGGGGGGTCTGCGCCATGGGTTAAATCGCCGACTCTTCGTCCGAATCCCGCGCCACAGGCGTGGCCTTGCCGCGGTCGGTGTCGGCCAGGTCCACCTTGCCGTCGTCGTCATCCGGAATCTCCTCGTCGTCCAGCCCCAGCTCGAAGGCGCGTGCCTTGGCGCGCAGCACCATGACCATTTCAATGAACAAGTCGGGCAGCTGGTAGCGCAGGATGTAGGCCAGCTGCATCCAGTCGGCGTCGGCCACTTCATCCGGCTCCAGCACAGGGCGAATGTAGGCAGACGCGAGCAAATCCTTTTGCGACAGCATCTCGCCGTGGTCTTCCATCGGGTCAAAGGTGCCGGTACGGGCAAAAGCCTCGATGCGGCTCCAGTGCTCGGTGAAGTAGTCGGCCAGCGCGTCGCTGCCGCCTTCCAGATCGCCAATGGCGGTCAAAAACTCGACCGGATCGGCGTCATCCCGAAAAATAATCGAGTTGACCATGCCGCGCAGGTGGGTGCGGGTCAGGTCTTTGTACTGCTTTTCAATCACCACGGCGCGTGCAAACTGCTCGGGCGTGACCAGCAGGTTAATGACCGACTCCTTGGAGCTGTCGTACTCGCGGATGACGGCCAGCACGTCTTTGGCGGGCAGTTGCGCCAGCACCACCATCAGGGCGGCGTCGCCCTCGGTGTCGGCCAGCTCGACCAGGGCTGACTCTGCGCCAACAATGTCGCCCGCAGCAATCAGGGCCTGGGTTTTGGTGATGAGAGCAAGGTGGTTCATGGGCAGTTTCTTGTGGCAAATTGTTAGGGTGCTGCTAGAAGTCTGAGTGTCGGGATGCAGAGTTAGGCGCACAGCGCACAGGACACCGGAACGTACTCAGGTACGTGAGGATTCCGAGCACTGGGCAACGACACTATGCGCCCGAGACTTGGATTTATAGCAGTGCCCTAATCTTTTCTGTCAAAGCCTTGGTCGGCCATCCAGTCGTCAGCGGCTTCCTTGCGTGACTTGGCATCGCCCTGCGCGCCGCCGTCGCCTTCGTGCTCTTCATCGTCAAATTCGTCTTCGAGGTTGTCGCCGTTCGGGTCGTCGCTGTCGCCGTCGTCCTCATCGCCGCTGCGGCCCGCCAGCGCGGGTTTACTGGCCATGTACTCCAGCCCCGCCACCACGGCCAAAAACCACTCGCCGCGCGGCTCTTTGAGAACCGCTTCAATCAGCGGCTGGCTCCACAGCGCGATGCTCAGGCTACGCGCCAGTTCTGCCCACTCGGGGAAGTCTTCAGCTTCGCGGCCCAACAAATCGTCCAGCGCAGCGGGGGCAGTAAAGCCAAAAGCTTTGTGAAACACCACGGCGACCATTTCCGGGCTCAGCTCGATCATGCGCAACAAAAACCCCATCTCCTTGCGTTTGTCGGCCAGGCGCTGACGCAGCACGTCGGTGCCTTCGGAGTCAAAGGTGAGGTCGTCCAGCTCGGATTGGTAGGCTGAACGCAGGTCGAGGAAAAATGGAGAAATGAGCATGGGGCAATCGATGGACTGAAAACAAATCAGGGTGTTACTTGGGGGCGCTGGCGGCGATCAACAGGCCTGCCGGGTCGAACGGAAGCCGGAGCCTACGCGGCGTCCAGCACCGCCTTGAAGTACGGCGCCCAGATCTCACGGGCCGTGTCGATCGGGCTGTCGAGCAGGTTGCGGCGGCGGTTGTCATCGTAGGACTGGCGTTTGTCGGCGTCGGCCAGTACGTCGTAGGCGGTTTGCACCGCCCTGAAACGCTCGGTAGCATCTGGCGCGGTGTTTTTGTCCGGGTGCCAGTGCGATGCCTTCTGGCGAAACGCTTTTTTGATGTCGGCCAGCGTGGCAACACTGTTCAAACCCAGGGCGGTGTAGTGGTCAGTCGTCAACGGGACACCTTCAATTCAGGGCGTGCAGCCAGCACTACTTGCGCCTGGCCACAATGACTTCGATGTCGTCCATGATCCGGTTCATGCGGGCGACGATGGCCTGGTAGGGCGCGGGGGTCGCCAGGTCAACGCCGGCCGCCTTGACCAGCTCATACGGGTAGCGCGAGCCGCCTGCGCGCAGGATGTCCAGGTAACGCTCACGCGCGCCAGGGGTGCCCTTGAGGATCTCGTCGGCAAACATGTTGCCGGCCGAGATCGACGTGGCGTACTGGAACACATAAAAGCGGTTGTAAAAGTGGGGAATGTAGGCCCATTCGATACTGTACGCGTCGTCGATCTTGACCACGCCCTGCGCGTCGCCGTGGTAGCGCTTGAGGATGTTGCCGTAAATGGCGGTCAACGCTTCGCCGGTGAGGGACTCGCCCTTATCGACCTTGGCGTGCACATCGCGCTCGAAGTCTGCAAACATCGCCTGGCGGAAGAACGTACCGCGCAGGTTTTCAAGCGCAGAGCCCAGGTACAGCAGCCGCTCTTCGTCGGTCTTGGCGATCTTCAGCATGTGGTCGAGCAGCAGCACCTCGTTGGTGGTCGACGCGATTTCAGCCGTGAAGGTCGGGTATTCCGCCGTGATGAATGGCTGGTTTTTGATGGCCAGGTAGGAGTGCATGGCATGGCCCCACTCGTGCGCCAGGGTGGACAGCGACTCGTAGTCGTCGTTGTGGTTGAGCAGCAGGTAGGGGTGAACGTCGTACACCGAGCCGTTCATGTAGGCCCCCGAGCGCTTTTTGGGCCGGGGGTACACGTCCATCCAGCGGCTCTCGGTGCCTTTTTTCATCGCCGCCACATAGTCGTCGCCCAGCGGTTTGACCGACGCCAGCATCAGCGGCACGCTCTGGGCAATCGGGTATTTCAGGTCGCTGGCCACCAGCGGCGGGTAGATGTCGTAGTAGCGCAGGTCGGCCACACCCAGCATGGTGGCGCGCAACTTGAAGTAGCGGTGCAGCGTGGGCAGGTTGGCGTTGGCCTGGTCCACCAGGGTGTCGTACACCGCCCGGGGCAGCTGGTTGGCGTCGAGCGACTGGGTCAGCGAGTCAGGGTAGTTGCGCACCTTTGCCAGCGCGGCGTCTTTTTTCAGCTGTTCGTAAAAAGTAACGCCAAAGGTGCGCTCAAACTCCTTGAACTTGCCCCAAAACGCGTCGAACACCAGCTTGCGGTCGGCGCGGTTGCTGAGCGCGCGGTATTTGGTGTAGGCCGACTGGTCGATCACCACGGCGCTGCCGTCAGACAGCTTGACGGTCGGCCAGGGAATGTCGGCGTTCGACAGCGTGCTGTACACCGCACTGGCCGCGCCTGTGGCCTGGCTGAAGCTGGCGATCAGCGCCTCGCCTTTTTTGTCGAGTGTGTGGCTGGCACTGCGCAAGACGTCGTCCAAAGGGTGGCGGTAAATGGCCAGGGATTTGTCCTGTTTGAGCAAGCCCTCGACCCGTGCGCGGCCCAGCGCCAGAATTTCCGGGTTCATAAAGGACGACGCGGCTTCCACCTTGTTGCCCAACACATCGGCGCGTTGCTTGAGGTCAAGCCCGGCGGCGGCACCAGTGTCTTCATCGTTGCTCTGGCTGGCGTAGCCGCCCAGGCGATTGAAGCGCTTGAGCACGTCGGCGTTCAGGTCCAGGCAGACCTTGAAGCGCTTGACCGACCGGCCCAGCTGGCCACTGCAGGCAGCAAGCTCCGTCAATTGAGTGTCAAGTTTGGTCGCATCCTGGTCCCACAGCGCTTGTGTGGCATACATGTCCTGAAGATTCCAGCGGTCTGCCGGCAAGTCAGCGGCCAGGGCCATCTGGCCCAGGGCAAGCCCTGCAGCCGTGGCGATAACGCAGATCAGGGGATGGGGGGCAAGTTGCTTCATTCGGTCCTTCGTGGGGCAGGTTGAAAGGGGGCAGTGTGGCCGTTGCGCTCGCGGGTGGCAAGCGCTGGGCCGCAGCGGGCAGACGTTGAGCGCGGGCCTTGGATGGTACCGGGTGTTTGCGGATTGGGGTGCAGGCACGGCCGCCACGGAAGCGGGGCACGGTTCACAGCAAAAAACCACTGAATCCATGACAACATACTGGCAGGCTCCGCAACGCTGAACATCAAGTGCTATCAGGCGCTAGTCCAGGCCAAACCTTCTTTGAACGCTATCTATTGCATAGCGCTGCGGCAAATCCTCCGCTGCTGGTTCACGCCCACTCGGTCAGCGTGCCCGACACCAGCCGAAAGCGCCGTGCGCACCGGGCGGCCAGCGCCTCGTCGTGGGTGACCATGATGAACGCCGTGCCCTGGTCGCGGGCCAGCGTCAGCATCAGCTCGAACACGCCATCGGCGGTGCTGCGGTCCAGGTTGCCAGTGGGCTCATCGGCCAGCACGCAGGCGGGCTGGGCGACCAGCGCCCGCGCAATCGCCACACGCTGGCGCTCGCCGCCCGACAGCTCGGCCGGGCGGTGGGCAAGGCGCTCTTTCAACCCCACACGGGCAAGCATGTCGGCGGCGATGCGGGCCGCTTCCGGCCGGGGCATGCGCCGGATCCACAGCGGCATGGCTACGTTGTCGAGGGCACTGAACTCGGGCAACAAATGATGAAACTGGTAGACAAAGCCCAGGTGCTGATTGCGCAGCTGGCCCTGCTTGTCAGCCGACAGCGTGGCCAGGCCCTGCCCCATCAGCGCGACAGCGCCGCTGGTGGGAGCGTCCAGCCCACCCATCAGATGCAGTAGCGTGCTTTTGCCCGAACCGGACGCGCCGACGATGGCAATCGTGTCGCCCGCGTGCACCTGCAAATCAACCCCCTTGAGCACGGTGACGTCGAGGCGGCCTTCGACAAAGCGTTTGGTCAGACTTTGGGCGTTGAGGACGATAGTCCCTGCCGACAGGCCGCCCTTAAGCGGGACAGCCCCCTCGGGGGGCAGAGAGGACACGTCAGTGCCGAACGTGGGGGCCATCTCACTCATAGCGCAGGGCCTCCGCTGGATTGACACGGCTGGCCCGCCAGCTCGGGTACAGCGTGGCCAAAAACGCCAGCACCAGCGCAATCACCGCCACCGGCATGATGTCGCTGTACTGCGGGTCGCTCGGCATGCGGCTGATGAGGTAGATGTCTTTGGGCAAGAAGCTCGCGTGCAGCAGGCGCTCCAGCCAGGACACAAGCTCTGTCACATTGAAAGCCACGGCCAGCCCGAACAGCAGCCCGGCCAGCGTGCCGATCACGCCGACCATCGCGCCCTGCACCACAAAAATGCCCATGATGCTTTTCGGGCTGGCGCCCAGCGTGCGCAAAATCGCGATGTCGGCGCGCTTGTCGGTCACCGTCATGACCAGCGTGCTGACCAGGTTAAACGCCGCCACGGCCACGATCAGCGTGAGAATAATGAACATCATGCGTTTTTCAAGCTGCACCGCTGAAAACCAGGTTTTGTTTTGCCGCGTCCAGTCGCGGATCAGCAGGTTGCCGCTCAGCGTTTTTGACAGCTCCACCGCCACGTCCCGCGCCTGGTCGAGGTTTTTCAGCTTGATGCGGATGCCGGTCGGGCCTTCCAGCCGGAAGATTTTAGCGGCATCGTCCTGATGCATCATCACCAGCGCCGAGTCGTATTCAAAATGGCCGGAATCGAAGGTGCCGACCACCGTCATTTGCTTGAGGCGCGGCACCACCCCAGCGGGGGTGACCTGCCCGCTGGGCGCAATTAGCGTGATGGTGTCACCTTCCCGCACACCCATGGCGCGGGCCAGCTCGCCGCCCAGCACCACGCCGAAGTTGCCCGGCACCAGCTTGGCCAGCGTCGGTGCCGACGTCACCGCCAGGTCAGTAACCTGCCCTTCCAGCGCCGGGTCAATGCCGCGAACCAGCGTGCCTTTCATGTCTTCGCCCCTGGCCAACAGCGCCTGGGCTGCTATGAAAGTTGCAGCACCCGTCACATTCGGATTGGCGCGGATTTCATCGAGCGTTTTTTGCGGGTCGGCCAGCGCGGCGCCGTTGGGCGCAAACACCTCAATGTGCGAGATCACGCCCAACATGCGGTCGCGGACTTCTTTTTGAAAGCCGTTCATCACGCTCAGCACAATGATCAAAGCCGCCACGCCCAGGGCGATGCCCAGCATGGACACGCCGGAAATGAAAGAAATAAAACCGTTGCGCCGGGTGGCGCGGCCCGCGCGCGTGTAGCGCCAGCCCAGCATCAGCTCGTAGGGGATTTGCATAGCCGCTAATTGTGGCATCACGCCCGCGCCGCCTCGGCGCGCTTCGGCGTTCCGGGACAATGCAGCGATGACTCTGCCCTTTCACCTTGTCCTGGCGTTCGCAGCCAGCGCCAGCCCGTCCTGGGCACCCACGATGCAGGCACTACCGCCCACCGCACTGCGCACGCTGGGCCAGTTGCTGCGCGGCATGAAACGCATCGCGATCAGCGAAGGCGCTGCCACCTCGCTGTCGCCGCCGCATGAGCGCGTGCTGGCTGCTGCCGAAGGGGTAGCGCTCCCCGGCACTGCTGACGGATTGATCCCCTGGGCGGCGGCTGACGCCGTGCGCGCCGGTCACCCACCGGGCAGTGCCTGGGCGGTGATCACCCCGTGCCACTGGGCGATGGGCCGGGAGCACGCCACGCTGACCGACCCGGCTGGCCTGGCGCTGACCGCCGACGAGTCTCAGACCCTGCGGGAGGCCATGCAGCCCTACTTCGCCACGGAAGGCATCACGCTGCATGAAGCCGCACCCGGCCGCTGGTTGGCCGAAGGCGCGGTATGGCGCGATCTGCCCACCGCGTCGCTGGACCGCGTGCTGGGCCGCAATGTCGACGGGTGGCTGCCCGACACCGGCACCGCAGGCTCACTGCGTCGATTGCAAAACGAAATGCAGATGCTGCTCTACACCCACCCGTTGAACGACGCGCGCCAGGCTGGCGGCCAGCGCAGTGTCAACTCCTTCTGGATCAGCGGCAGCGGCGCGCTGGCGCAGCTGCCGTCGGCCAACGCCACCGTCAGCGCGCCGCGCCATCTGGCGCAAGCCGTCTTCGCGGACGACTGGCCCGGCTACGCCGCTGCGTGGGCCGCACTCGACGCAGGCCCGCTGACCCAGCTGCTGGCCCGTCAAAACGCTGGCGAGGTGGTGCGCCTGACGCTGTGCGGTGAAAGCCATGCACAGACCTTTGAATCAGTCAAAACGAGCCTTTTTAGCCAAATTAAGAGCCTTTTCAGCCCTGTGTCCACGTATTCATTGCTTGAGCAGCTATGAACTTAATAGCAACTCCGAATTTCCTGATGGACATGGCCTGCGCATGAAAATCCACGTCCGTGACGTCCCCCCGCGCAGCGCCTGGCAGCTGGAGCAAGCCGGTGTTCACCCCCTGCTGGCACAGCTGTACGCCGCCCGGGGCGTGCATTCGGTTGACCAGCTGGACGACGGCTTAGCCCGGCTCTTGATGCCCGCCAACATGCTGGGCACCGGCCCCGCCGCCGTGCTGCTCGCCGACGCATTGCAAGGCGGACTGCACATTTGCGTGGTGGCCGACTACGACTGCGACGGTGCAACCGCTTGCGCCGTGGCCCTGCGCGGGCTGAAGTTGCTGGGCTTTGCGCACGTCAGCTACCTGGTACCTGACCGCGTGGTGGACGGCTACGGCCTGACGGCCCCGATTGCCGAGCGCGTGAAGGCCACGGGTGCGGATGTGCTGGTCACGGTCGACAACGGCATTGCCAGCTTCGACGGCGTGGCCAGAGCCAAGGCGCTGGACCTGCAAGTGCTGGTGACTGACCACCACCTGCCCGCGCTGATGAATGGCAGCATCGGGTTGCCCGACGCCAACGTCATCGTCAACCCCAACCAGCCCGGCTGCGGGTTTGAAAGCAAGTCGATTGCCGGGGTGGGCGTGATGTTTTATGTGCTGCTGGCGCTGCGGGCCGAGCTGCGCACACGCGGGGTTTTCACTGCCGCCAGCCAGCCCAAACTCGACGTTTTGCTGCCGCTGGTGGCCCTGGGCACCGTGGCCGATGTGGTCAAGCTGGACGCCAACAACCGCCGCCTGGTGGCGCAGGGCCTCAAACGCATCCGGGCCGGGCATTTACCTGCCGGTCTTGCTAGTCTTTTTGTAGCAGCCGGGCGCAAGGCGAATGCGGCCACCACCTTTGACTTTGGCTTTGCCTTAGGGCCGCGCATCAACGCTGCCGGGCGGCTGGCCGACATGACACTGGGCATCGAATGCCTGCTGACCGACGACCCCCGCAAGGCCGACGAGCTGGCGCAATTGCTGGACAGCATCAACCGCGAACGCCGCGAGATTGAAGGCGGCATGCGTGAGCAAGCCCAGCTGGCTGCCGACGCCATGATTGACGAGGATGACGAACCCCCGCCCGCCATTGCGATTTTTGACCCGGATTTCCACGAAGGCGTGGTCGGCATCGTCGCCAGCCGCATCAAAGACAAACTGCACCGCCCCACCTTTGTGTTCGCCGCCAGCGCCGCCCCAGGCAAAGAACACGAGCTGAAGGGCTCCGGCCGCTCGATTCCCGGGTTTCACTTGCGCGACGCGCTGGACTTGGTCGCCAAACGCTGCCCCGGCGTGCTGCTGCGCTTTGGCGGCCACGCCATGGCGGCGGGCTGCACGATTGACGAGTCGCAGTTCGAGGCCTTTGAATTCGCCCTGCAACAGGTTGCCCGCGAATGGCTGGACGCCGCCACGCTCACCCGCCGCCTCGACACCGACGGCCCCCTGCCCGCCCAGTACCGGCGCGCCGACGTGGTGGACACCCTGCACCAGGCCGTCTGGGGCCAGGGCTTTGCCGCCCCCACCTTCAGCGAAGAAGTCGAGGTGGTGTCGCAGCGCCTGGTAGGCGACAAACACCTGTCCCTCAAGCTCAAACACCAGGGCCAACCGGTGGACGCGATGTGGTTTGGCCACACCGAACAACTGCCCGAACGCGTCACGCTGGCTTTCCGCCTGGACGCTGACGAGTGGCAAGGCGTCAAGCGGGTGCGGTTTTTGGTCGAGGCGGCGGCAGACTGAACCCAGCCTTGGAGCGTTTAAGTTTCCGTTCGCCCTGAGCTTGGACAGACAAGCCCAACGACCCGGCTCGGGGCGACCATTTCATGGCGCAATAGGCCGCATCAACCGGCCCAGCCGCCGACCCGACCCAAGCACCTCACGACTTTTTGGCCGGTGCTTTTTTCACCTTTTGGGTTTGTGCGGCTTTTTCGAAGTCACCCCGGCTGGGCGCGCCGTCATCGCCTGGTTGTCGCATGTGTTCCTTGCTGCCGTGGGCCATGCGCGCTTGCTTGGCGTGAATGTTGGCGTAGAGACCGGGCTTTTTGTGTGTCATGGCGGGCTTTCAAAATGGGTTCTTGGTAGCGCGGCTGCGGCCGCAGCAACACACAAGTCTCATTCGACACGCTGAAGCCGCCTACCTGGCATGGCACCAAACCGCAAGCCTGCGTAGGACAGCTGCGAAAGCTTTTTCTGCCGGGCCGTGCATCGGTTAATTTACGGCATCCAGACCGACCGCCCGCCTCAAAAAACCTTTTCCCCCACCGGCCACATGACGCTGAACACAACCTTGCTGCATGGCAACAACGCCACTGATTCCTCGCCGAATTCAACCGCATCAGCGGCTACGGCCCTACCCACCCTGCTGCCCCTGCCAGCCGGCCTGCAGTACAGCAACGACAACACGCCCGGTATTCGCCGCGTTCGCCGTGGCGCCCATTTTTCATACCAACTGGCCAATGGCCAAACTGTGAAAGACGCAGGGCAGCGTCGGCGTATCGACCAGCTGGCGATTCCACCGGCCTACACCGATGTATGGATTTGCCCATCAGCGCACGGCCATTTGCAAGCCACTGGCCGCGACGCGCGTGGCCGCAAGCAGTACCTCTACCACCCCGAATGGCGGGCTGCGCGGGACGAGACCAAGTTTGACCGCATGCTGGCCTTTGGGGCGGCGCTGCCCCGCATTCGAGCCCGCGTGACGCGCGACCTGGCCTTGCCCGCCAAAGCGCGCATTGAGCGCACACCCGTCATCGCAGCAGTGGTCCGGCTGCTCGACACCACCAAAGTGCGCGTCGGCAACGAAGAGTACGCGCGCACCAACCAGTCGTATGGGCTGACCACGCTGCGCAAGCGGCATGTGGCGGTGGCTGGCGACAGCCTGCGCCTTCGCTTCAAAGGCAAAAGCGGCGTGCTGCATGACGTGGGGCTCACGGACAAGCGCATTGCCCGGGTCGTGAAACACTGCCAAAGCCTGCCCGGCCAGGAATTGTTCAAGTACATGGACGCTGACGGCGAGCCGCACGGGGTCGGCTCCTCGGATGTCAACGACTACCTGCGCGAAGTCAGCGGGGGCGAGTTCACGGCCAAAGACTTTCGCACCTGGCACGGCAGCGCCGCCGCGCTGGCACTGTTCCGGGCACTCGACGCCGCCGAGCAAGCCGCTGTCAGCAAAACGCTGGCCAACCGCCTGATTGGCGAAGTGGCGCAGCTGCTGGGCAACACCGTGGCGGTTTGCCGCAAGTCGTACATCCACCCCCAGGTTTTGGCGCTAATGACCACGCCACCGCCAGTGCAAGGCAAGAGCAAACCGCCCCGCGCACCCGCCCGAACTGCCGCCCGCACTGGCGCCCGCACAACCGGCTTGAAAGAGCCCGAAAGCGCTTTTTTGGCGTTTTTGAAGCGCCTGAAGTGACATCAGGCCGGTTTTTGCCCCATTTTTTAATCAAATAGCTCTGTAGTCCAGGTATTTACTGCCTGGCTAGCTATTATTTATATAGCAAATTGAAATTTTGCTCCTTTCCCCGCTGCAGGAAGGAGCAAAACAGGCTTTTAGGCAGGATGGCCTTGCCCGGTGAGCAGGCTGCCAGACGGCGGTGGTGCAACCTTAGAGAGGACCCGGGTTCGGGCGCGGGTACACCCCGCTGGCGATTAAAGTCACGCCTATGTCCACGACCACCCCCCCGCCGCAACCCGGGCCCCGCGCCATATGAACGCCGTTGAAATTGAAAGCGCCATTTCCGAGCTGGCGCTGCAGCCCTTTGACGCCGCTGAATTCGCCTTCACCTTTCTGGCCGCTTTTGGCAACAAAGACACCACCCTGAAGCGCCTGCGCAGCGGCAACAACAACACGTCTGACGTGCCCGGCGGCGTGCTGCAGCGCAGCAACATCCATCTGGCCGTGTGCGCCCCTGGAACAGTGGGCAGCACCCTCAGCGCCCTGCGCGCCAGCCCGGCCACCACCAAGGCCAAAGCCAAGTTCATCCTGGCCACCGACGGGCACACGCTGGAGGCAGAAGACCTGGGCAGCGGCGAGACATTGGCGTGCGCCTACACCGACTTCCCCGACCATTTCGGGTTTTTCCTCGGCCTGGCGGGAATTTCCACCATCAAGGAAATCAAGGACAACCCCATCGACGTGCGCGCCACCGGGCGGCTGAACAAGCTGTATGTGGAGCTGCTGCAAGCCAACCCCGGCTGGGCGCTGGAAGAGCGCCGGGCCGACATGAACCACTTCATGGCCCGACTGGTGTTTTGCTTTTTTGCCGAAGACACCGACATCTTCAACGGCGAAGGCCTGTTCACCCAAACCGTGGGCCAATACAGCGAAGCCAGCGGCGGCAACACCCACACCGTGGTGAGCACCATTTTTCGCGCCATGAACGTCAAACCCGCCGAGCGCGCCCACGCCGAAGCGCGCCTGCCCAACTGGGCCAACGGCTTTCCATATGTCAACGGCGGGCTGTTTTCTGGCAGCACCGAGGTGCCCCGCTTCACCCGCATGGCCCGCACTTATTTGCTGCACGCGGGGGTGTTGAAGTGGCGGGAAATCAACCCCGACATCTTCGGCAGCATGATTCAGGCGGTGGCCGACGACGAAGAGCGCGGCGCGCTGGGCATGCACTACACCAGCGTGCCCAACATCCTCAAGGTGCTGAACCCACTGTTTTTAGACGACCTGCGCGCCAGCCTGGAAGCCGCTGGTGACAGCAAGCCCAAGCTGCTCAATTTGCGCCGCCGCATGGCCCGCATCCGCGTGTTTGACCCAGCCTGCGGCTCCGGCAACTTTTTGGTGATTGCCTACAAACAAATGCGGGCGATTGAAGCCGTGATCAACGAACGCCGGGGTGAAGCCCACCTGGGCACCGAGATCCCGTTGACCAACTTTCGGGGCATTGAGCTGCGCAGCTTTCCGGCCGACATTGCCCGGCTGGCGCTGATCATTGCGGAGTTTCAGTGCGACGTTTTATACCGGGGGCAGAAGGACGCGCTGGCCGAGTTTTTGCCGCTGGACGCGCAGAACTGGATTGTGTGTGGCAACGCGCTGCGGCTCGATTGGTTGAGTATTTGCCCGCCGACGGGGACGGGCGTGAAGGTAGTGGCTGACGATTTGTTTGGTACGCCGCTGGATCAGACGGAGATGGATTTTGTGAATGAGGGTGGGGAGACGTTTATTTGTGGGAATCCGCCGTATCTTGGCAATACTTGGCAGACGACTGAGCAGAAAGCGGAGATTCGAGATGTTGTTAATGGGCGCACTAATTCAAAAGGCTTTTTGGACTATGTGGCGGGTTGGTTCATCAAGGCAGCAGACTACATTGCGAATGCTGGTGGCGTTGCGGCCTTCGTAAGCACGAACTCGATTTGCCAGGGCCAGTCCGTACCGATTTTGTGGCCGATGGTGTTTGACACAGGCTGCGATGTTCTTTTTGCGTACGCTTCGTTTAAATGGACGAATCTGGCTAGCCACAATGCTGGCGTCACGGTGGCTGTGGTCGGCATCGGTGCGTCCTCCGGAGCACCGCGTCGCGTATATGAACATCAGGATGACGGCACAGTTGTTATACGCGAAGGCGCATCAATCACGCCTTATCTCACTATTGGCTCCCGCATCATCATTGAAAAGCAGAGCATGCCTATGTCCGGGCTGTGCGCTATGGAGTTTGGCAACAAACCCAGCGATGGTGGCAATCTGCTACTCAACAGTGACGAGCTTAACTTGCTTGGGCTGTCTGAAACGCAATGCGAACGCTTCATTCGACGCATTTATGGATCACATGACTTCATCAACGGCGGCTCGCGGTTTTGTGTGTGGATTGAAGACGAGCATCTGGACGAAGCGCGCGAGATCCCTGCGTTGTACATGCGCGTAGAGGCTGTGCGTGAGCTGCGGCTGGCAAGCCCGGATAAAGGGGCAAGAACCATTCTTGCCAAGCGCCCACATCAGTTGAAATTAATGCGTATTGGGATAGAAAAGACAATTGTTGTTCCAATCCATTCTTCGGAGAGCAGGTCATATTTACCTGTTGGCTTGACTGACAACAAGAGTACGTTGACCAATGCAGCTTATGGTCTCTATGACGCTCCCCTATGGAATATGGCCTTAATCGCCACCCGCTTGCACCTCGTCTGGATTGCCACGGTCTGCGGCAAGATAAAAACAGATTACCGCTACTCCAACACCCTAGGCTGGAACACCTTCCCCGTCCCCCTGCTCACCGAGCAAAACAAAGCCGACCTGACCGCCTGCGCTGAAAACATTCTGCTGGCCCGTGAAGCGCATTTCCCCGCCACCATTGCCGACCTGTACGACCCAGAAGCCATGCCCGACAACCTGCGCGCCGCCCATGCGCGCAATGACGAGACGCTGGAGCGCATCTACATCGGGCGCCGCTTTAAAAACGACACCGAACGGCTGGAAAAGCTGTTTGAGCTGTACACCCAGATGGCGGCGGCCAAGCCTGCGGTGAAGGCCGCAAAAAGGAGCAAGGCATGAGCGAGAAACCCGTGCAACTCACCCCCGCGCCTAGCGGCTATGCCGACTGGCTCGCCGACCTGAAGGACCGCATCCACACCGCCCAGCAACGCGCCACGCTTGCGGTGAACCGGGAGTTGGTGCTGCTGTATTGGCACATTGGAGGTGACATTTTGGCGCGGCAGTCCAGCCAAGGCTGGGGGGCCAAGGTGATCGAGCGGCTGGCGCAGGATTTGCGCACTGCCTTTCCGGAAATGAAGGGTTTTTCCCGCGCCAACCTGATGTACATGCGGGCTTTTTCCCAGGCATGGCCGGATGCGGCAATTGTCCAACAGGCTGTTGGACAATTGCCGTGGGGGCATAACCTGGTGCTGCTGACGCGACTGAAAGATCCGCAACAACGCTTGGCTTATGCCCAAA
>JANLUZ010000170.1:0-23866 GCA_031363755.1 Polaromonas sp. | reverse complement strand
CCGTGCCGCGCCCGGTTCATGCCGGCGCAAAGACGCTGCCGCAAATGTGCGCTGCTGATGCCCGCCGACCTGTCTGGCGGCACCCGGCGGCTCCCCCTGGACTGCATCAGCTGCGAACAAAACCCGCCGCCCGTGGACGCCACGCACGTGGCGGTGTCGTATGTGTTTCCCTGGTCAGGGCTTATCGCCCAGTACAAGTTCTCGTCCCAGACGGGCTGGGCTGCAGGTTTTGCCGCTTTGATGCTTGAATATAAGGCGATCGCTGAGTGCTTGAAGGGACTGACAGCAGACGACGTGGTACTTCCCCTGCCACTGTCGCGCCAGCGGCTTCAGACGCGCGGATTCAACCAGTCGTGGTTGCTAGCGCAAAGTCTTGCTGCACAAAGTGACACACCCGCGCGGCTCGATGCCAGCTTGCTGCTGCGCATCCGGGACACTGCCCCGCAAAGCAGCCTCCCCAAAAGTGGCCGGTTGACGAATGTCAGGGGCGCATTTGCCGTCGATCCCTTGAACGCAGGGAGCTTGGCTGGCCGCCATGTAGTGCTTGTGGACGACGTGATGACCAGCGGCGCGTCGATTAATGCCGCAGCGCTGGCACTGCGGACGGCCCGGGCCGCGCGTGTCACCGTGCTGGTACTGGCCCGAACTGAGGCGTGACTGCCACACAGTGCGGCGCAGCGACAATCGACAGATGTTCAACATCGTTCTCGTCGAGCCGGAAATCCCTCCTAACACCGGCAATATCATTCGCCTTGCGGCCAATACGGGCTGCCGCCTGCACCTGATTGAGCCTCTCGGGTTTTCCATGGACGACAAACAGATGCGGCGTGCCTCTCTGGATTACCACGAGTACGCCTCGGTACGTCGCCACACCAACTGGGAGGCTTTTTTGGCCACCGAAAACCCGGCGGCTGATCGCTTGCTGGCCATGACGACGCAGGGCGCAGCCCTTGTTTTTGACGCCCGGTTTTTACCTGGCGACTGGCTGGTGTTTGGCGCGGAGACGCGTGGCCTGGCGCCAGAACTGCGCGAGCGATTCCCGCTGACGCAACGCCTCAGGCTGCCGATGCGGCCCGGACAGCGCAGTCTGAATCTGTCCAATGCCGTCGCAGTGACGGTATTTGAAGCGTGGCGGCAAAACGCCTTTGGCAAGGCGAATTGATCAAATTGTCGTAAAAATTCATTTAAATCGATAATTTTGATTTCAATTATCAAATTGATGTACCATGAGGTCGGGCAGACATCGTTTTGCTTTTTGGGCACCGCAACTGGACGATGACATCATGACACTGGTCCTCAATCGATTCTTCAGCCACACCGTTCCTCAACTGCACATGCCTTTCATGACCGCACCACGCGTTCCGGTGGACCAGATCAAGCTGCAGTTCGGCGTACTTTTGAAAGATTGCGACGACCGAAACGCCCAACGTGTGGGCTACCGCATCGACGGCGCCTCCACTGCGGACGAACTCTGGCAACTGCGCAACGAACTTCACCAGTGCATTTCCCGACTGCATTCCCAGAGCGAAGCGGCTACGCGCATCAACAGCCTGTTGTCCAGTTTTGAAGGCTGGATCCCGTCCCGTCAACGGGTCAAGATCTGATCACGGATACAAACGCGCCAGCGACTCGGCAATGCACACCGGCTTTTCGGTTCCCTGCCGCTCGACTTTCACCTGCCAAGCCAGTTGAAAACCGCTGTTATCGACAGGCTCTGCCGCCAAAAGATGCAAATGGGCGCGCAACTGGCTGCCCACGGGCACAGGTGACGTGAACCGCACCTTGTTCAGCCCGTAGTTCACACCCATGCGCGAGGCGCTCACCTTGAACGTCGCCGCAAAGAACTGCGGCAACAACGACAGGGTCAAAAACCCGTGCGCAATCGGCCCGCCAAACGGGCCTGCACGCGCTTTGTCCGGGTCGGTATGGATCCATTGGTGGTCGCCAGTGGCGTCCGCAAACAGGTTGACCTGTGCCTGCGTGATGGTGATCCAGGGGCTGATGGCCACGTCCTGGCCAACCAGCGCCGCCAGATCAGACAACGTTTCAAAAATTTTCATGCAGACACTCTAACGCTTGCCACCAGCGGAGCGTGTCGGCGCAGCGACACCAAGCCGCTGACCTTCCAGATGCCGCGTTGCTGCTTATTTCTCGTCCAGCCACGCGCAAATGCCGGCCCACTGCTCCAGGTCTTTTTCAACCCGACCCCGCGCCACGTCAAACAGCGTCAGCCCCCGCGCGGCCAGGTGGATGTAGTTTTGCGTGTCGCGCACCATGCCCAGCACCGGCAAGCCCAGGCTGTCGACAAACTCGCGCAGCTTGTCCGCGGCAATCGTGCGGGAGTCCACCCGCATGCCCACGATGCCGACGCGCACCTTGCCAGCGCGCCGGTGCTCGGCCAGCTGGTCTAAAAACGCCCGCGTCGCAAAAATGTCAAACACACTGGGCTGCAGAGGCACGATGACTTTGTCGGCCAGCTTGACTACGTCGTTCAAGCGCCACCCATGCAGTCCGCCCGGGGTGTCAAGCACCACATGCGCGACGCCTTTGGGCGGCTTGATGATGTTGTCAGCTGTGACGTCCCAGCTGGCGATTGGCCTGGCCGCAGGCGGGCGCAGGCTCAGCCACAGGCGGGACGATTCCTGGCGGTCGGCGTCACCTAGCATCACGGCATGGCCCTGGCTGGCGAAGTAACCGGCCACGTTGGTGGCCAACGTGGATTTTCCGACCCCCCCTTTGGGATTGGCGACGACAACAACAGTCATGGTGTGTTCCTCGAACTTTGCGAGCTGGCTTGGCAGTGGCCGGGACATATTTCCGCTATCGTAACGGGATGCCCACCGATCTTCAAACCGCCCCCGCCCCTCTGCAGTCCTCGCCTGCCCTGGACATTTACGTGCTGGCCGCCCATCCCGCCTGGCGTGAATCGCGGGTCAACTTGCCGCTGATGAACGCGGCCCGGTCACTAGACCGGGTGCTGGTGCAGGACCTCTATGCCAGCTATCCTGACTACAGCATTGACGTGCAGGCAGAGCAGGCCGCACTGACGCGAGCCCGGCTGGTGGTGCTGTTGCACCCGATTCAGTGGTACTCAATGCCTGCTCTGCAAAAGCTGTGGCTGGACGATGTGCTGACCTACGGCTGGGCCTACGGGGACGGTCGCCACAACGATGGCACGGTGTCGGGCCGCGCGCTGGCAGGCAAGGACCTCTGGCTGGTTGCCACCACGGGCGGCCCCGAAAGCTCTTATCACCCGCAGGGCTACAACCGCTACTTTTTTGAGGCGTTTTTGCCGCCGTATGAACAAACTGCCGCTGTCTGCAGCATGCGGTTTTTGCCGCCGCTGATCTTGCACGGGGCGCACGACCAAAGCCCTGAAGCACTCACGACCCATGTGCAAACCTTCGCCGATCGGCTGCAAAGCTACCCCGACTGGCCCGAGATGGACGAGTTGGAGCAGTGCCCGGCCTGCGTCGTGCCCCTGAAAGACCGGCCGCAGGACAGACCAGCGGCCACCCGCCAGGCAGGCGGCTGACATGGAAGCCGCACCCGTCTGGCTGACGAACAGCTTTGTGTATCTGGCCGCTGCCGTGGTGGCGGTGCCGCTGTCCAAAAAACTAGGGCTTGGCGCCATCATCGGCTATCTCGCAGCCGGCATGGCCATTGGCCCATGGGGGCTGGGGTTGGTGCGCAATGTGCAGGATATCCTTCACTTTGCCGAGTTTGGGGTGGTGCTCATGCTGTTTCTGGTGGGGCTGGAGCTGGAGCCGAAACGCCTGTGGAACCTGCGTCGGCCGATTTTCGGCTGGGGCAGCGCCCAGGTGCTGGGCTGTACGGCGCTCATCACCACCGCAGCGCTGCTGTTTGGGGTACGCTGGCAAGCGGCCCTGGTGGCCGGCCTGGGGCTGGCACTGTCGTCCACCGCGATTGCGCTGCAGGCCATTGGCGAGCGCAATCTGATGCCCACGTCCAGCGGGCAGGCCGGTTTTTCGATTCTTCTGTTCCAGGACGTCGCCGCGATCCCGATTCTGGCCCTACTGCCACTTCTGGGCCTCGTTTCAGAGCCAAATGATGCGCTAGCCCAATCAAATACTGCCTGGGAAGCTATCAAAATCATAGTGGTCATCGGCGGCATCATTTTGGGCGGTCGGCTGCTGCTGAGGCCCGTGCTGCGCTGGATCGCCAACAGCGGCACGCCTGAAATCTTCACGGCAGCCTCGCTGCTGCTGGTGCTGGGCATTGCCGGGCTGATGCTGACGGTGGGCTTGTCGATGGCGCTCGGGGCATTTTTGGCCGGTGTGCTGCTGGCCGACAGCGAATACCGGCGCGAGCTGGAAACCGACATTGAGCCGTTCAAAGGCCTGCTGCTAGGGCTGTTCTTCATCGCTGTCGGAATGAGCATTGATTTTGGCGTGCTGCGTGAGTCACCCGGGCTGATGGCCGCCATTTTGTTCGGCTTTCTGGTCCTGAAGCTGGCGGTGATCTACGGCCTGAGCTGGTGGATGAAGCTGCCCTACCAGGAGCGGCCGGTGTTTGTGGTGCTGCTGGCGCAGGGCGGTGAGTTTGCATTCGTCGTGTTCCAAACCGCTGCGGGCGCCAAGGTGTTGTCGCCGCAAACCGCGTCACTGCTGATTGGCGCCGTGGCCCTGTCGATGCTGCTGAGCCCGCTGCTGCTGGTGGTAGTCGACAAACTGCTGCTGGGCCGCTATGCCAAAGCCAAAGGCAAGCAGCTCGATGAAATCTCCGAGCCGCAGGCCAAGCCGGTGATCATCGCGGGGTTTGGCCGCTACGGCCAAATTATCGGCCGCCTGCTGCTGGCCGAGGGCATTGCGCCCACGGTGCTGGACCACGACGCCGACATGGTCGAGTCGGTGCGGACTTTTGGTTACCGCGTTTTTTACGGCGACGCCACGCGTCTGGACCTGCTGCGCATTGCCGGGGCTCCCACGGCCGGCGTGCTGGTGGTGGCCGTGGACGACGTCGAGCAGTCGCTGAAGATTGTGGATGTCGCCAAAGCGCACTTCCCACACCTGCAAATTGTGGCGCGGGCCCGCGACGTGACGCACTGGAACAATCTTCGCGACCGCGGCGTGCAACTGGTCGAGCGTGAACTGTTCGAGTCCAGCCTGCGCAGCGCCAGAAGCGTGCTGGAGCTGCTGGGCCACCCGCCCCACGAAGCCCGCAAAACCGCCATGCGCTTTCGCCGTCACAACCTAGCCTTGTTTGAAAAGCTTTACCCCCACCATAAAGACCGCGCCAAAGTTATTGATGTTGTCAAACAGGGCCGCCAGCAGCTGGAGTCACAAATGGCGCAAGAACGCGCGCAAAATGCCGAGCGCGGGCCACAAGGAGTCGCCAAAGGCTGGCAGGACTAACGAACGTTTTTCACACGTCAGACATCCTGAACGACCGAGGCATGGCGGGCTTAGCCCTGTCATCAACAAAATAGACGCTACCCATCAATCATTTGGCGAATTTATCAGTCATCCCAATATTCACTTCGCTCTATCGACCGGGCTTTCCCCCAACCCATGATGCCAACGACACCCCATCACGCGCCTTCCTTACCCTCCCTGCCGCTCAAACAGGTGCTGGTGGTCGACGACACCGACGATAACCTTTTTTTAATGCGCTCTCTGCTGGAGGACACCTATGCGGTGCTCACCGCCGCCTCAGGCCCTGACGCGCTGGCGATGGCGAACTCCAGCACGCCGCCTGACCTGATCCTGCTCGACATCATGATGCCGGAGATGGACGGCTACGAGGTGCTGCGCCGCTTGCGCCAGCACAGCGCCACCGCCAGCATTCCGGTGATTTTTCTCACCGCGCTGAGCACCATTGAGGAAGAGCAGCTGGGGCTGGACCTGGGCGCGGTCGACTACATCACCAAACCCATTAGCCCCCCGGTGTTGATGGCGCGCGTGCAGTCGCATCTGGAACGCAGTTACAGCGTGCGGCGGCTTCAGGCGCTGTCTGAAAAGCTGTCGCGTTACCTGGCGCCGCAGGTTTATCAGTCGCTGTTTGAGGGCTCGCAAACCGCTGAAATTCACACCAAGCGCAAGCAACTCACGGTGTTTTTCTCGGACATCAAGGACTTCACCGAATCGACTGTGCGCTGGCAGCCCGAAGAGATCACGCGGCTGCTCAACGGCTACTTTTCGGAGATGTCGCGCATTGCAGCAGACTTTGGCGGCACGCTTGACAAGTTCATCGGCGACGGCATGGTGATTTTTTTTGGCGACCCGCACAGCCGGGGTGTCAAGGAAGACGCGCTGCAGTGCATCAAGATGGCGCTTGCCATGCAGGCCAGCATGGCCACACTGCAGGGCTTGTGGCCCGGCAGTACTCCCGGCGCGGAGTTTCGCATCCGCATCGGCATCAACACCGGCTTTTGCGACGTGGGCAACTTCGGCAGCGATTTGCGGATGGAATACACCATCATCGGCTCTGAAGTGAACCTGGCCGCGCGGCTGGAGCAGGCGGCCCCGGCTGGCGGGGTCCTGATTTCGGCGCAAACCTATGCGCTGGTGAAAACCGACATTGACGCCGACCCGGCGCTGGAGATTTCCGCCAAAGGTTTTGCCAGACCGATTCCCGCGCATTCAGTGCGCGGACTTCGCAGCGCTGCAGCCGAAAAGACCCACGGGCTTCAACACGAATTGGACCGCCTGCAGGCACTGTTTGAGTCAGCAACGGTCAGCGACACTGACCGCGCAGCGGCTGCGCAGGCGCTCAGGCAACTGGCCAACCGGCTGCAGGCCGACGCATCACCAGAGGCTTTGAGTGCGCCATGAAATATTTATTGCCCCGCATTTTTCAGACGCGCCCGGAGTTGCCTCTCCCCTTGGGCCAGGCCGACACACGGCCCATCGACCCGGCTCGGGAGATCAAGCGCCTTGCTGCCTCGAACGCATTTCTGACCCATGTGCTGGACGCCTCCGAAGACGGCGTGTTGTCCATTCATTACGCCAGCGGCGCCAAGTACTTCAACCCAAAGTTCGTCGAGATGTGGGGCCAGCCGCCCGCCACGCTTTTAAAACCGGGCCAGGAACGGCGTCTGATGATGTATTTGACCGTGATGGTGCGGGACGAGGCCGAGTACGTCGCACGCATGGACGCGCTCTGGACAGACCAGCAAGCCGTCAGTTTTGATGAGATGGAGCTCAAGGATGGCCGGGTGCTTGAGCGCACCATCGTGCCGCGCTTTGTGGCGGGCAAAGCCATTGGCGTGGTGTTGCAGTTTCGCGACATCACAGAGCGCAAGCGTGCCGAAAAAAAGCTGCTGTTCAACCGCCTAGTTGTGGAAAACACCGGCCCGCTGTTCTGGGTAGACCCCGACACCAGCTGTGTGGTTTACGCCAACAAGGCGGCTTGCCATCAACTGGGCTATCGCATTGAAGAGTTCATTGGCCTGCCGACCCGGATGCTGCACGCCCAGGACGGCGAACAACGACTGTCAAGCGTGCAACGGCATTTCGCAACCTCGTCGGAGCCGATCAGTTTTGAGGCCCGCTACCGACGTGGCGACCACAGCACGATCGATGTCGAAGTGTCGGTTTTCATGGCCCGGGACGACGACCGCTCGCTGCGGATCGTTACCTTCAAAGACATCACCGACCGCAAGAAGATCGACGACGCATTGCGCCTGGCCAAAGAGGCGGCCGAGGAAGCCACCCATCTGAAATCGGACTTTTTGGCCAACATGAGCCACGAGATCCGGACCCCCATGAACGCGATCATCGGCATGTCGTATCTGGCGCTCAAAACCGATATGACACCGCGCCAGCGCGACTACATCACCAAAGTGCACCGCTCGGGCCAGCATCTGCTGGGCATCATCAACGACATCCTGGACCTCTCGAAGGTCGAGGCCGGCAAGATGAGCATCGAGCAGGTGGATTTCGAGCTCGACAAGGTGCTGGACAACCTGTCCACACTTGTGGGCGAAAAATGCAGCGCCAAAGGCGTGGAGCTGGTGTTTGACGTGGCGCGCGACGTGCCGCACATGCTGGTTGGCGATTCGCTGCGGGTCGGGCAGATCCTGATCAACTACGCCAACAACGCAGTCAAATTCACTGACAAGGGCTCTGTCGTGATTTCAGCCCGCGTGGTCGAACAAAGCGACACCGACGTGCTGCTGCGCTTCGCCGTGCGCGACACCGGCGTGGGCCTGACCGACGAACAAATGTCCCGGCTGTTTCAGAGCTTTTCGCAGGCCGACAGCTCCACCACCCGCAAGTTTGGCGGCACTGGCCTGGGGCTGGCGATTGCCAAAAATCTGGCCGAGCTGATGGGCGGCCAGGTTGGCGTGCGCAGCCGATTCGGCGAAGGCAGTGAGTTCTGGTGCACGGTGCGCCTGGGGTTGAGCCAGCAGGCCCGCCGCCCGCTGCTGCCCAAGCCTGATTTGCGCGGGCACCGCGCGCTGGTGGTAGACGACAACGAACAGGCGCGCCTGGCGATCAGGGCCATGCTTGAGGGCATGACCTTTGAGGTGGTGGACGTGGACTCGGGCCAGTCGGCGGTTGATGCCGTTGAAATGGCGCAGTCGCTGGGCCGCCCATTTGACATCGTCTACCTGGACTGGCGCATGCCTGGCCTGGACGGTGTGCAGGCTGCTCGCCTGATTCAGGGTTTGAGCCTCACCACCAAGCCCATTTTGGTGCTGGTCAGCGCCCATGGCCGCGAGGAAATGCAGGTGGAGGCCAAATCAGTCGGCATCACCAATTTGCTGGTCAAACCCGTGAGCCCATCGCTGCTGTTTGACACCACCATGGAAGCCCTGGGCGCCCATGCCGCGCGCGGCCGCGCCCGCGAAGCGCGCACCAGCCGCCCGGCGCTGCTCGAAGCGGAGGACAGCTCGCTGGGCCTGGAAGGCGCGCGCGTGTTGCTGGTTGAGGACAACGAAATCAACCAGCAGATCGCTTGCGAACTGCTGGGGGACGCCGGGCTGGTGGTCGAAGTCGCCCAAGACGGCGCCGAAGCCCTGAAGATGGTTCACAGCGCCGTCTACGACCTGGTGCTGATGGACATGCAAATGCCGGTGATGGACGGCGTGACGGCGACACGGGCCATCCGGCGGATAGGGCGACTGCGCAACCTGCCCATCATCGCCATGACCGCCAATGCCCGCGCCGAAGACCGCCAGAGCTGCCTGGACGCGGGCATGGACGACTTCCTGTCCAAGCCGATTGACCCGGAGGTGCTGTGGGCCAAGCTGCACCAGTGGCTCAAGCCTCGCGCGCCCACGCTGGAGCCCCTGATCGACTTCTCTTTTGACCTATCGCCCGATGTCTGGGCGACGACTACGGCGACGCCATTGGCTCGTCTGGCTGACGATCTGCCCTACGGCATCGATGGGCTGGACGTTGCCGCCGGCCTGAGTCACATGATGGGCAAAAAGCCGTTGTTCCTGACCATGCTACGCAAGTATGTGGCGGGCCAGAAAGGCGCGGTAACGGCCATCCAAAGCGCGCTGGACGCGCAGGACGCCACCACGGCACAGCGGGTGGCGCACACGCTCAAGGGCGTGTCAGCCACAGTGGGCGCCCACGTGGTGGCGGCGCGTGCCGATGTGGTGGAGATGGCCATCCGGCACGGCAGCGACCGCGCTGACATTGAGCTGGCCATCGACGCGCTCAGCGGCCCCATGACACAGCTGTTTGCCGCATTGGCGGCCTGGCTGGCCGACAGCCCAGCCTAGGCGTCTGGGGTGGCTAGTCGTCCAATCTGCTATTTTATTTATAGCTAGCCAGGCAATAAACACCTGGGCTAGCGCCTGATTTGATCAAAAATTCACCTGAAAACGGCTTTTTTTGAGCCATAGCGCAGTGCTGCCATGCCGAACTGGCTGCGGTGGTCACACCCGCTCAAGAATCACGGCAATGCCCTGGCCCACGCCGATGCACATCGTGCACAAGGCGTAGCGACCTTTGATGCGGTGCAGTTGGTTCACGGCGGTGGTGGCCAGCCGCGCGCCGCTCGCCCCCAGAGGGTGGCCCAGAGCAATTGCGCCGCCGTTGGGGTTGACGCGCGCGTCGTCGTCCGCCACGCCCAACAAGCGCAGCACCGCCAGGCCCTGCGCCGCAAAGGCTTCGTTCAGCTCGATCACATCCATCTGCGCCATGGTCAAACCGGTCAGCGCCAGCACTTTTTGGGTAGCGGGCGCCGGGCCAATGCCCATGATGCGCGGGGCAACCCCGGCAGTTGCCATACCCACAATGCGGGCGCGCGGTACCAGGCCATTTTTGGCAGCGGTGGCTTCGTCGGCCAGCAGCAAGGCGCAGGCGCCGTCGTTCACGCCGCTGGCGTTACCAGCCGTCACGCTGCCATCGGGGCGCACCACGCCGTTGAGTTTGGCCAGCGATTCGAGCGTGGTGGCACGCGGGTGCTCGTCCTGGCTGACGATGAGGGCGTCGCCCTGGCTACCGGAGGGGCCCTTTTTTTTCTGCGCGATGGTCACCGGCGTGATTTCGGCGTCAAAGTAGCCCGACTTTTGCGCCGCCACGGCCTTGAGCTGGCTGCGCAGCGCCATGTGGTCCTGGTCTTCGCGGCTGATGTTGAAGTCCGTCGCCACGTTTTCGGCGGTTTCGGGCATGGCGTCCACGCCGTACTTTTCCTTCATCAGCTTGTTGATGAAACGCCAGCCGATGGTGGTGTCGTACACAGCGTTGGCGCGGCCAAAGGCGGTTTCGGCCTTGGGCATTACAAATGGGGCCCGGCTCATGCTTTCCACGCCGCCTGCAATCATCAACGTGGCCTCACCAGCCTTGATGGCGCGGGCTGCTGTGCCCACCGCGTCCAGGCCGGAGCCGCACAGGCGGTTGATGGTGGCACCCGGCACGTCGATCGGCAGGCCCGCCAACAGCGAGGCCATGTGCGCCACGTTGCGGTTGTCTTCACCGGCCTGGTTGGCGCAGCCGTAGATCACGTCGGTCACGGCCGCCCAGTCCACGTTCGGATTGCGCTGCATCAGCGCCCGAAGCGGAATCGCGCCCAGGTCGTCCGTGCGCACGCTGCTCAGCGCGCCGCCGTAGCGGCCGAAGGGGGTGCGGATGGCGTCGCAGATGAAAGCTTGTCGGGCCATGGAAGGTCTCTCTAAAACGGGGGGTAGTTGAAAAAGGTGGTGCGCGCAGCGTCAGACCGCGACCGGCAAGCCCAGCAAACGCTCCAATTCGGCATGCGTCAGGCCATCAACCGCGTCGATCAGCTTGAGTCCCTCGGACGTGCATTCAAGCGTGGCGAGCTCGCTGTAGATGCGCTTAACGCAGCCAATGCCGGTGAGGGGGTAGCTGCACTGGCTGACGACCTTGCTGTCACCTTTTTTAGTCAGCAGGTCCATCATCACCCAGGTTTGCCTGGCGCCGATGGCCAGGTCCATCGCGCCCCCCACCGCCGGGATGGCGCCCGGCTCGCCGGTGCTCCAGTTGGCCAGGTCGCCAGTGCTGGACACCTGAAACGCGCCCAGCACGCAGATGTCCAGGTGCCCACCCCGCATCATGCCGAAGCTGTCAGCGCTGCTGAAAAATGCCCCGCCCGCTAGCAGCGTGACGGGCTGTTTGCCGGCGTTGATGAGGTCGTAGTCTTCGGCGCCGTCAACCGGGGCCGGGCCCATGCCCAGAATGCCGTTTTCGCTGTGCAGCACCACTTCCCGGCTGGCCGGAATATGGTTGGCCACCAGGGTGGGCATGCCAATGCCGAGGTTGACGACGGCGCCTTCATGGATGTCTTGCGCCACGCGGGCGGCGAGCTGGTCTTTGCTGCGTTTTTGATAAGTCATCACAAATTTCTTGATGGCGTGGCGGTAGGGATCAGGCGGGTTGCTTGAAGCCGCCAGCCTGGGTGGCCGTGCGGTCAATTTTTACAATTTGATGGACATAGATGCCGGGCGTGACGATGTGCTCCGGGTCCAGCGCGCCGACATCAACGATCTGGTGCACGGTAGCGACGGTTTTTTTGGCGGCGGTGGCCATAACAGGTCCAAAGTTGCGGGCGGCCTGGCGGTAGGTCAGGTTGCCCCAGCGGTCGCCGGTCTCCGCCTTGATCAGCGCCACATCGCCGTAAATCGGCATTTCCAATACGTACCGTTTGCCGTTGATCTCACGCGTTTCTTTGGCGCTGCCATCGGCGTTTTTGGCCAGCTCGGTGCCGTAGCCGGTGGGTGAGAAAAACGCGCCAATGCCCGCGCCTGCCGCGCGAATCCGCTCGGCCAGGTTGCCCTGTGGCACCAGCTCCAGTTCCAGCGCGCCGCTGCGGTACAAACCGTCAAAAATCTGGCTGTCAGCCTGGCGCGGAAAGCTGCAGATGATCTTGCACACGCGCCCGGTTTTGAGCAGCGCCGCCAGCCCCACTTCGCCATTGCCAGCGTTGTTGTTGACGATGGTCAGGTTTTTGGCGCCTTGCGCAATCAGGCCGTCAATCAATTCATTGGGGATGCCAGCCGTGCCAAACCCACCAATCAGCACGGTGGCGCCGTCTTTCACCTCCGCCAGCGCCTCGGCCACCGAGTGGGCAATCTTGTTGATCATCGAGAGCTCTCCTGACGTGACACCGGCCCACTTGTCGCACACGAGCACGGCGTTTTTTTGACGGTTGCAATTTTGAGCCGTTAGCAAATCATAAACAAGCGCT
Organism: Polaromonas sp.; assembly: GCA_031363755.1. Lineage (GTDB taxonomy): Bacteria > Pseudomonadota > Gammaproteobacteria > Burkholderiales > Burkholderiaceae_C > Polaromonas. The sequence goes on along the minus strand of JANLUZ010000170.1, from coordinate 11,239 downwards.
CAGGCTTGTGCTGTCACGGCGGCATGCACGTTGCAAGTGCGCGTACAGACACCACTTTTACACGGTGTGTGCTAATACCGCACGGTCACAAAGGGCGACCGCCGTGTGATAGCCTTTTGGGATGTTTACGCCTTCCCAAGCCGATGTCCGGCGATTTTTTTGTGCCGTTCACGCCAAAGCCCAGGCCTTGCAATCCATGGATGCTCTTGAAACCATCGCAGGCATGTGGATCAACGAGCACCCGGAATACCACGCCGACCTGGCTGACATCGACACCGCATTGGCCACGATGTATGACGTGGAGGGCGGGAAAACCAATCCTTTCCTGCACATGTCGATGCATTTGTCCATCAGCGAGCAGTGCTCCATCGACCAGCCGCGCGGCATTCGTCAAGCCGTTGAGCTGCTCACCGCCAAAAAAGACTCGCTGCATGACGCGCACCACGACACCATGGACTGCCTGGGCCAGATGGTGTGGGAGAGCCAGCGCGCGGGCAAGCCACCAGACGGCAGCGCGTACATCGACTGCGTTCAGCGTCGCGCCACGCAGGACTGATAACCCACCCGTTTTGCAACCGGCGTTAAAAAGCCGCTTCAGGAGCGGCTTTTTTAAACGCATCAAAAGGCATCAGGATTCAGCGGAATTCGCTTTGCGGAACCGTCTTAAGTTGACCATTGAGCGACGACACATAGCCCGCCAGCAGCTTCAATTCGGCATTGGTGTATTGCTTGGCCATACTGGCCATGATGGCATTACCGCGGCCGACTTTCGCATTGTTTTCGGTTTTGTAGGCCTTCAGAGCTACATACAGATAGTCAGCATGCTGGCCGCCAATTTTGGGGTAGGACGGATCAATCGGGGCGCCGAAATTGGCGCCATGGCACGAAGCGCAATTGGCCTTGCTCAACAGCGCTTGGACTTCGGCACTTGGCTCTTTGCTGGCCTTTGCAGCCAACTCGGCACCCGCTACCACGCCATGCTGGCTGTAATAGGCCGACAAATCGGCAATGTCCTGGTCTGACAGGGCTTCGGCTACGCCGCGCATCGTGGGGTGCTTGCGCTCGCCTTTTTTGTAGGCGTTCAACGCGGAAGTGATGTATTTGCTGCCTTGGCCTGAAATCATCGGGACCTTGTAGACCTCAGGAAACGAGGCCTGGTAGCCTTTGATTCCGTGGCAGCCGATGCACATGGAAATTTTGATTTCACCGGCCTTGACGTCACCTTTGAGGTCTTCTGCAAAGCTCGAAAGTGACGCAAAGGAGACAGTCAAAGCGAATACCGTGGTGAGAATCTTGAACGAAGGCTTGTTCATTTTGCGCGCACAATCGAATGAGAAAAGGTGAAAAACGTATAACCCGACCCGCCGGATTATAGGGTTGCCACCTGCCGCATCGCAAAGCCGCCTGCAGGGCTGAGTCACCTTAATGGCCAGCACCAATTACCCAAACCCCAACTGATTCTGACCATGAAATTTCAAGGCTCCAAAAACTACGTTGCAACCCAGGATCTGATGCTGGCTGTGAATGCCGCCGCGACATTGAAGAAACCGCTGCTGGTCAAAGGCGAGCCAGGCACTGGCAAAACCATGCTGGCCGAGGAAGTCGCCGAGGCCATGGGTTTGCCGCTGCTGCAGTGGCACATCAAATCCACAACGAAGGCGCAGCAGGGCCTGTACGAGTACGACGCAGTGTCGCGCCTGCGGGACTCGCAGCTCAGCAGCGTCGATGGTGGCGAGAAGGTCAAGGACATTCACAACTACATCGTCAAAGGCGTGCTATGGCAAGCCTTTATGTCCGACACGCCAGTCGCATTGCTGATCGACGAGATCGACAAGGCCGATATTGAGTTTCCGAACGACCTGCTTCGCGAAATCGACCGCATGGAGTTTTATGTCTACGAGACGCGCGAACTCATCAAGGCCAAACACCGGCCGCTGGTGTTCATCACGTCCAACAACGAGAAGGAACTGCCCGACGCGTTTTTGCGCCGCTGCTTTTTTCACTACATCAAGTTCCCTGATGCGGGCACGATGCAGCAGATCGTCGACGTGCATTTCCCCGGCTTGAAAAAAGAGCTGCTGGCGGCCGCCATGAAAACCTTTTACGAGGTTCGGAACCTGCCAGGCTTGAAGAAAAAGCCTTCGACCAGCGAATTGCTGGACTGGCTCAAACTTTTGGTGGCTGAAGATATTCCTCTGGAAGCCCTTCAAAGCAAAGACGACAAGGTGGCAGTGCCACCGCTGGTGGGCGCGTTGCTCAAAAACGAGCAAGACGTGACGCTTTTTGAAAAGCTGGTGTTCATGCAGCGCAACAACCGCTGATCGGGCCACGCGATGAATTCCAAATCCATGCTTCTGGAAGGCCTGTCCGACGCGGTCGGCTTTGTCGGCGGCGCGCTGATCGGCTTTTGGCTAGGCCGCTTGCTGGGCCTGAATATTTTTGATGCGGGCTACTCCAACAGCAGTATTTTCGGCATTGTGCTGGTCGGCCTGGGCGGCGGCGCTGGTCTGCAAATCGCCAGACGCTGGCGCCTGCTTCGCGCCATCAAGAAGGGCCAGCACCGCAGTGATGCTCCCGCCGACAAGGAATGACCATGGCGTTTGCGTTGCCCGTGACCCTGCAACTCGGAGGCATTGCCCTGGTGCCTTTGGCGGCACGGCATGAACTCGGCCTGCGCGCTGCGGCGCAAGATGGCGAGCTGTGGAAGCTTCGCATCACGTCGGTGCCTGAACCGCATGAAACTAGCGCCTATATCGACACCGCGCTGAAGACAGCCAACCGCCTTGCCTTCGCGGTGACAGATGCAGTGACTCAGCAGGTGCTGGGAACCACCAGTTTTCACGACGTCGTACCCGAGCTCAAACGCGTGGAAATTGGCTACACCTGGTATGCCGCCCGCTGCCAGCGCACGCACGTCAACACCACCGCCAAGCTGCTGATGTTGACCCACGCTTTCGAGACGCTGGGCTGCCACGTGGTGGGCTGGCGCACCGACAACTTCAACTTCGCCTCGCAACAAGCCATTGAGCGCCTGGGCGCGCAAAAGGACGGCGTGCTGCGCGGGCACGCGCTGCGGCGCGACGGCACCATCCGCGACACGGTGGTGTACAGCATGCGCGCTGGCGAATGGCCCGAGGCCAAGGCGCAGCTGACCTACCTGCTGAACAAACCGCGCCAGCCATCCACATTGACCCCCTGAGCCTGCGAGGCGACCATGCTGATCGACTTCTTCTACACCCTGCGTTCCGCCAAACTGCCGGTGTCCGTCAAGGAATACCTGATGCTGATGGAGGCGCTGCAAGCGGGCGTGGTCGGCCCCAACAGTGCACCTAATGAGGATAGTGACGGCGAAGGCGCGTACAAGATCGACGACTTCTACTACCTAAGCCGCACGATTCTGGTGAAGGACGAAAAGCACTACGACAAGTTCGACCGCGCCTTTGCAGCCTACTTCAAGGGCGTGGAGACAGTGGCTGACTTCACCAAGGAAGTGCCGCTGGAGTGGCTGCGCAAAAACCTGGAACTCGAACTCAGCGCCGAGGACAAGGCCAAGATCGAAAAGATGGGCTGGGACGAGCTGTTGGAAACGCTCAAAAAACGTTTTGAAGACCAAAAAGAGCGCCACGAAGGCGGCAGCAAATGGATTGGCACCGGCGGCACCTCGCCCTTTGGCGCAAACGGCTTCAATCCGCAGGGCATTCGCATTGGCCAGGAAAAAAGCCGCAACAAAAGCGCGGTGAAAGTGTGGGACCAGCGCGCCTACAAGGACTACGACGACACCCAAGAGCTGGGCACCCGCAATATCAAGGTGGCGCTGCGCCGCCTGCGCAAGTTTGCGCGCCTGGGCAGCGCCGAAGAGCTGGATCTGGACGACACCATTCATTCCACCGCCGCCAACGCGGGCTGGCTGGACATCAAAATGGTGCCCGAGCGCCACAACAACGTCAAAGTGCTGCTGCTGATGGATGTGGGCGGCACCATGGACGAGCACATCCACCGCGTGGAAGAGATGTTTTCAGCCGTCAAATCAGAGTTCAAGCACCTGGAGTTCTATTACTTTCACAACTGCGTGTATGACTTCATGTGGAAGAACAACCGCCGCCGCTTCAGCGAAAAATTCGCCACCTGGGACATTCTGCGCAAGTACAACAAAGACTACAAACTGATCTTTGTCGGCGACGCGACGATGAGCCCGTATGAAATTTTGCAGCCCGGCGGCAGCGTGGAATACAACAACGAAGAGTCGGGCGCCGAGTGGATGCAGCGGCTGACCACCACCTTCCCCAAGTTCGCCTGGATCAACCCTGAACCCCAAGGCGTGTGGCAGTACCGGCAAAGCATCAGCGTGATCCAGCAACTGGTGCAGCAACGCATGTACCCGCTGACGGTCAAGGGCCTGGAAGACGCGATGCGGCAGCTGTCGAAATAGCGGTTGACGCCCACAGCAGCTGTTGACCTACAGCACGGGTTGGCCTTGGCCGACGCAAGATATCTGGGCGCACCGAGAGCGTGCAGATGGCCCCAGTAAACTGCTTCGGTGATTATTTTTCGTTTTTCTCAACGGCTGCAAGGCGGTGCCGCGGCGATGGCTGTGGTGAAGCTGACTCTGCTGGCGGCTCTGTTGAACAACGCCGTCCCGACGCCAGCGGTGGCCCAAGGCGCCGAGGTGGCCCCTGGCATGGTCAGGCCCTCAGGTACGCCTGCTGCAGCAAGCGCATCAGCCGCGTTTGATATCACCGTGCGCGCCCCGGACGGCGTTCGACAGCTGCTTGAAAAACACCTTGAATTGCAGCGCTACCGCGCCGTTTCAGACCTGGACGACAACGAACTGGCGCGTCTGGTGGTGCTCGCCGATAAGAACGTGCGTGACCTGGTCGGAACGCTCGGTTACTTCAGCCCCGAGGTGACCATCGCACAAGACACGCAAGGCCCGCAAAGCCCGAAGTCCAGGCCCAGAAAGACGGTGGTGGTTACGGTCGTGCCGGGCGCGCCGACGTTGGCGGGCGCCGTTGACGTGAACTTTTCGGGCGACATCGCCACGTCGCAAGACCCCGGCGCATCAGCTCAGCGTAGCGATATTCAGCGGGGATGGCAGTTGCCCACAGGCCAGCCGTTCACCCAAAACGCCTGGGACAGCGCCAAAACACAAACGTTGCGCGCCTTGACAACGCGCCGCTACCCCACCGGCAAGGTGGCCGACAGCCTGGCCGATATCGACGCGCCAAATGCGGCGGCCAACCTGTCGCTGACACTGGATTCCGGGCCGCTTTATCGCCTGGGCCCGCTCAAAATCACTGGCGTGGAGCGCTATGACCCGGTGCTCGTGCCCCGGCTGGCGCGCCTGACGCCTGGAGCCGAGTACGACCAGAAAGAGCTGACCGACGCGCAGCAACGCCTGGCGACCAGCGGTTATTTCGATTCGGCCTATGTTTTTTTAGACCCCGATGGTGACCCGGTAGCTGCGCCGGTCGAAGTCCAGGTGCGCGAAGCCCAGTTGCAAAAAGTCATCCTCGGGGTCGGCCTGACCACTGACAGCGGACCCCGCGCATCGTTAGAACACACCCATCTGCGTGTGCCGGGCATCGGCTGGCGGGCCGTCACCAAAATCCAGGCGGAAACCAAAGCGCCTTTTGCCCAGACCGAATGGACCAGCATTCCCAACGACCACTACTGGCGCTGGTCGGCGCTGACACGCGTTGAGCGCCTCAACGACGACGACCTGAAGACCCAGGCCGCCAAACTGCGCTTTGGCCGCACCAAAATTGGCGACCACATCGACAGGTCGGTGTTCCTGCAGTACGACCGCGCGCAGGTTCAGGGTGCCGGGCTGCATGCCAATGCCGCTGCGCAAGCCGGTGACGGCTCGGCCATCACGGCCAACTATGTCTGGACGGGCCGCTACTTCGACAGCCTGCCCTTCCCCAGCCGGGGCTACGGCCTGGGGTTTGAACTCGGTGCCGGAACCACGCTGGCCTCTGCTGAAAACACCTCTCGCCAGCCGTTTTCGCGCGTGGTGGGGCGTTGGCTGGGCATCAAACCGCTGAGCAGCGGCCGCATTGCCATGCGGGCTGAAGCCGGCGCGGTGATCGCCAGGAACGCAGACGGTATTCCCGGCACCCAGCTGTTTCGCACGGGCGGTGACAGCACGGTGCGTGGCTATGGGTTTCGCGATATTGGCATCAAACTGGCCAACGGCGTCACCGGCCCCGGCCGCTACCTGGCGGTGGGCAGCATCGAATGGCAGCGTCCGCTGATTCGCAACGGCCTGCCCAGCGAATTCGAGAACACGTTTTTCATTGACGCTGGCGCCGTCGGCGATGCAGTCCGCGACCTGAGCCCGTCAGTGGGTGTGGGCACCGGTGTACGCTGGCGCAGCCCCATCGGCCCGCTGCAGATAGACCTGGCCTATGGGGTCAAGGTGCAGCAAGTGCGCCTGCATGTCAGCGTGGGTTTTGTCTTTTGACGCAGGGCCAGACGACAAACGCCCGGCCACGCACCGCCTGGTCAGCGAGGGCGGGAGCACGGCGTCGCACCGCCTGGTGGTGGCTGCGCGCCCTGGTGTGGGCGCTGTTTGGGATGCTGGCGCTGGTGGCGGTGATGGCAGGCGGTTTGTGGTGGTGGGCAGGCACGGACGGCTCGCTGGCCACCACGCTGCGCTGGGCGAGCAAGGCGCAACCGCTGGCAACGCAAGGCGCAACCGGCGCATTGCGATCAGGCGGGCACATCGACACGCTCGCATGGCAGCCAGATGGCCTGGCGGTCAGGGCCGAGGATGTGCACCTGGCTTGGCAACCCCTGAGCCTGCTGCAGGGGGAGCTCACCATCAGCGAGCTGAAGGTCGGACGGTTGGCGATTGACGACCAGCGCCCGCCTTCAACCCAGGCGCCTGCCGGGCCACCCACCTCGCTGCGGCTTCCCCTGCCGATCACACTGGATGCCTTGGCCATCGGCAAAATTGACTTTCAGGGCGCCGCGCGTGGCACCGAGCCACGACCCATGTTTGCCGCCACGAACCTTACCGGGCGCTATGGCTTTGACGGCGACCGTCACGCCGTGGTCGTCTCCGGCATCCAGATCGCTGCGGGCACCTACAAGGCCACGGTCACGCTGCTGGCCGATGCGCCCATGACGCTGACGGCACGACTCGACGGCGCCGTGCAGGCCAGCCTGCCGGCATCAGAGCCTGCAGGCACCGCCACACCCGTGCCCTTGAAGGCTTTCATCACCGCACAAGGCCCGCTAACCGATCTACAAGTCAATGCCGCAATCCAGGCCACGGCACCGCCAGCCGCCGCGCCGACACCCGTGCGCGCCAAAAAGCCTGGCGCCACCGTCAAGCCCGCGCCACCCCAGCCGAAACCGATTGACCCGCAAGCCAGGCTGACAGCCCGCGTCATGCCCTGGGCCGCACAACCAGTGCTGCAGGCCGACGCCAGCTTTCGTGACCTGGATGTGGCGGCCTTTGTGCCCAACGGCCCCCAAACCCTGTTGACCGGCACCGCCAATGTGCAGCCTGTGGCAACCGTGCCCAGCGCATCGGCAACCGCGGCGAAAGTGCAGTATTGGGCGGTAAAGCTGCACGTTGCCAACGCGATCAGCGGCCCCTGGGACCAGCAGCGGCTACCGCTTGAGCAGGTCGATACCCGAGGTGAATGGCGCGACGGCGCGGTGACGCTTGAGTCGCTCACAGCCCGGCTCGGCGGCGGCGACCTTGTGGCAAGCGGGCAGTGGTCGCCATCTGCCGCAAGTTCGCCCGAAACCAGCAAGGCGGCGTCTGCGCCTGTGAGCCCTGCGTCCAATTTATCCAATTCACCCCATTCAGCGAATCCACCGCATGCACCCAGTGCCCCCCAGAACTGGACGCTGCAAGCCGCCCTGACAGGCGTCAACCCCGCCTTGCTACACACTGCCATGGCCCCCTACCCGTTGGACGGCACGGCCGCCGTTCGCACCGTGGGCGAGGCCATCGGGTTTGACGTGCAGCTTCAGGGAGCGAAGGCTTCCGCACCCGCACGCAGCGGCCTGGTGCCAGCCCCTGCACAGCGGCGCGCCACCGCCCGGGCAAAGCCAGCCCCGCTGGGCAGCAGCGCGCTGCGTTTAAAGAATGCCAGCGCGACCGGAAGCTGGCACGCGTTCGCGGCGGGGGGCACGCTGACGTTGTCCGACGTGCAGGTGCGCACCAGTGATGCGTCACTGGTCGGTAAGGGGTCTGTGCAGCCTTTCGAGCCCGGCGGCAGGGGGCAATTCGCGGTGGTCGCCCCGGGGCTGGAGGCGCAGCTGCAGGGCGATTTGCACGCCACCCGTGGCACCGGGAGCCTGAATGTTCGCGGCCAGAACGCGGCGGCGTTGCTGGGCTGGCTGCAATCGCTGCCCGGCATGCCAGCGCCTGTGCTGGCGGCCAAAGCCACCGGCAGCGGCAGCTTGGCTGCCAGCTGGACTGGTGGATGGCGCGACCCGGCAGTGGTGGCCAGCCTGGACGTACCTCAGCTTGACCTTCGCCTGCCTCAAACATCCGGCAAGGCCCCCACAAACGCCATACCGGTTGACGCTGCGTCGGTTGAAAAAGCAGCCACGGGCACAGTCAAGCTGCGGGGCGTGCAAGCCCGACTGTCGGGCAAGCTGAGCCAGGCGCAGCTCAGCGCCGGTGGCAGCTTGGCCATCGACCAGCGGCGCGTCACGCTGCAACTGGCCGCTGATGGCGGTCGCAGCAGCGCGGGCGCCACGCTCGCCACCTCGGGCTGGCAGGGTTCGTTGAAGCAGCTCGTCGTCACGCTTGCCGATCCGGCTTTGGGCAGCAGGCTGGACAAAGATGGCAGCGCATCGGCCGACAGTGCCTGGACGCTGGCCACGCGCGGCCCGGTCAGCGGCCGGTGGGTGCCGCTGGCGGCCAACGGCGCCTCGGGCGGATTTGAAAGCAGCGCGGGCGTGGTGGCGCTGTCGGCACCGGCTGCGGTGCGTCAGGCCCCAGGTGCCGACGCATCAGCCGCTAGCGCAGCGGCCACAACCGGGCCCGCCCTCATCAACTGGCAGCCGGTACGCTGGCGGCCGCACGCGCTGACCAGCGCCGGCACCGTGACCGGCTTGCCCCTGGCCTGGGCGAACCTGCTGGCCAGCACCGGGGTGTCGGGCGACTTGCTGTTCAACGGCGAATGGGACGCCGCGCTGACCGACACGCTGCGGCTTAAAGCCCGGCTGGCACGCGCCAGTGGTGATCTGGTGATGCAGGCCAGCAGCGCCGAGGGCATCTCGTCCAAATTCAGCGCCGGCATTCGTCAGGCCGAGATGTCTGTCGCCAACGACGGCGACGCGCTGCGCCTGGCCCTGCGCTGGGACAGCGAGCGTGCGGGCAGCGCGGACGGCACGCTGACTACACGTTTGAGCCGTGCGGCGCGCAGCCTTGATGCCGCCAGCACGGCGAAACCCGCCAGCTCGTCAGCCACCCCGGACAAACCAGGCGCTGCCACCTCCGCCCCTGACGAGCCGGGCCTGGGTGGTTGGACCTGGCCCGTAAGCGCCCCCCTCAACGGCCAGCTGCGCGCCCAGTTGCCCAAAGTCGGCGTCTGGTCGGTGCTGGCGCCGCCGGGCTGGCGGCTGCGCGGCTCACTGGCGGCCGACGTGGCCATCAGCGGCACGCGCGGCGCACCACAGCTGGCGGGCACCCTGCAGGCCGACGACATGGCGCTGCGCTCGGTGGTCGATGGCTTTGAGTTCGGCAACGGCAAGCTGCGGGCCCGGCTCGACGGCACGCGCCTGCTGATCAACGAATTCACGCTGTACGGTGCGGGTGGGCCCAGCGGCGGCGGCATGTTGTCTGCGCAGGGCGAGGCTGGCTTGGTCAACGGCAAGCCCAACGTGCTGCTCAACGCCAAACTCACACGCCTGCGCGCCAGCATCCGGACCGACCGGCAATTGACGGTGTCTGGCGACATTCAGGCTCGCTTGCAAGGGGCCAACGCGAACGTGACGGGCAAGCTCGTGGTCGACCAGGCGCTGATTGAATTGCCCGACGAAAGCACCCCGCAGCTCGGCAATGACGTGGTGGTGCGCAAGGTCCCTGGCGCATCGGGCGTCACGCTTGCAGCTGCTGCAACACCCAAGGCGGGCACCACGCTCACCCCCTCAGCTGCTGTCGCGCAGCAAAAAAAGGAACAGCAGCAAGCGCTTGAGGCGCCGCTGCAAACCGCCGAGCAAAGCCGCCCTGTCAAGCTGGCGGTTGAGCTCGACCTGGGCCAGGACTTTCGGGTGCGCGGCAAAGGCATCGACACCCGCGTGAGCGGCAGTCTCACCGTCAGCGGCGACGCCACCCACGGGCCACGGCTGGTGGGCACGCTCAACACCGTGGGCGGCCAGTACCGCGCCTACGGCCAGCGGCTCGACGTGGAGCAAGGCGTGCTGCGCTTCACCGGTGCGCTGGACAACCCCACGCTCGACATTCTGGCCCTGCGCGCCGACGCCATTCAGGTCAGCCAACGCGTGGGGGTGCAAATCAACGGCACCGCCCTGCTGCCCCGCATTCGGCTGTATGCCCAGCCCGACCTGCCGGACGCCGAAAAGCTCTCGTGGCTGATCACCGGCAAGCCCACCGCCAGCGGCGGCGCGGAGTCAGCACTGTTGCAGCAAGCCGCGCTGGCACTGCTGGGCAGCAAAACGGGTGACACCGGCGGCGGCCTGGCGTCATCGTTGGGGCTTGACGAGCTGTCGTTCAAAGGCAACTCCAGCAACGCCGACGGCACCACGTCAGCCGCAGCGGTGACCCTGGGCAAACGCTTTTCGCGCAACTTCTACGCCGCCTATGAGCGCAGCGTGTCCGGCGCGCTGGGCACGCTGTACATCTTCTACGACCTGTCCAAGCGCTTCGCCGTGCGTGCCCAGGCCGGCCAGCAAAGCGCGGTGGACCTGATCTACACCGTGCATTACGACTGAGCCACCGCATACAATCCGACAGCCCGAAAAGCCGCCATAGTTCAACGGATAGAACGAGTGCCTCCTAAGCGCTAGATACAGGTTCGATTCCTGTTGGTGGCACCACACGCTACTCCCTTTTTGATAGCTACTCAGGCAGTAAACGCCTGGGCTAGCGGCATGAAAGACCTGAAAATCAGGATTTTTTCGATAGAAACGGCTCGCAGCGGCCCGGCGACGCGCCTCGATGTGTCAATCGGCACATTTGCGCCGCAGCACCAACCCTCGCACCCCGCACACCCCATGACCCCAACCCGCACTGAAAAACGCCCGAACA
>JANLUZ010000158.1:0-21301 GCA_031363755.1 Polaromonas sp. | reverse complement strand
ATGGACCGCTTCAAGGCCGCGCTGCTGGGGGCCAAGGAAGTCGGCTTTACCGTGCTGTCGATCAGCGTCTCGCTGGTGGCGGTGTTCATCCCGCTGCTGTTCATGGGTGGGCAAACGGGCCGCCTGTTCCGCGAGTTTGCGGTCACGCTGTCGGCGGCGGTGATGATTTCGCTGGTCATTTCCCTGACCACCACACCGATGATGTGCGCCTGGCTGCTTCAGCCGCACCGCGAGGCGCTTGACAAAAAACCAGGCCGCCTGGCGTGGCTGGCCCGGTGGTTTGAAAACGGCTTTAACCGCATCCACCGCAGCTACGCCGTCAGCCTCGACTGGGCCCTGGACAGCAAGCTGCTGGTCATGCTGATTTTGGCGGCCGTGGTGGGCCTCAATGTGTTTTTGTTTGCGCTGGCCCCCAAAGGCTTTTTTCCGCAGCAAGACACCGGGCAGATTCGCGGCGGCCTCAGCGCTGACCGCAGCATTTCGTTTCAGGCCGTCAAGGGCAAGCTGCAAACGCTGGTGGACATCATCCGCAAAGACCCGGCCGTGGACACGGTGGTGGGGTTTACCGGTGGCTCGCGGGCGGGTGGCGGTTTTCTGTTTATCAACCTCAAACCGGCCAGCGAGCGCACCGACACGGGCAACGCCGTGATTGCCCGCTTGCGGCCGCAACTGGCGCAAGTCACGGGCATTCGCCTGTTTTTGAACACGGTGCAAGACCTGCGCGGAGGCGGCCGCCAAACCAACTCCACCTACCAGTACCCGCTGAAAAGCGACTCGACCACAGACCTGACGCTATGGGCCAAGCGCCTGGCCGATGAAATGAAGCAGCAGGCCGTCCTGACCGACATCGACACCGACCTGGAGGAAAACGGCGTGGAAACGTACGTGACAGTAGACAAAGACAGCGCAGCGCGCCTGGGCATCAGCGCGCGGGATGTGGACAACGCGCTGTACAACGCATTCGGCCAGCGCCAGGTGTCCACGATCTACGCCGACCTGAACCAGTACCGCGTCATCATGGAGCTGGCCCCGCGCTACATCCAGAGCCCCCTGGCGCTGAAAGACATTTACGTGCCGGCCAAGGCAGCAGCGGCGGCTGTGGTCGCTGGTGCCAGCACGACAAGCACGAGCACGGCACCAGCCAACCCCGGCCTGCGCGACCAGGCCACCGGCCAGGTGCTCAGCAGCAGCCCGACCACCATGGTGCCGCTGTCGGCCATTGCCCGGTTTGCCGACAAAAGCACGGCATCGTCGGTCAGTCATCAAGACGGCGAGCTGTCCACCACCGTGTCCTACAACTTGGCAGAAGGCAGCACCCTGGCCGACGGCGAGCAGGCCGTGCGCCAGGCCGATGCCAACATCCGCATGCCCGTGAATGTGCGCGGCAGTTTTTCAGGCGCCGCGCGCGACGCGCAGCAGTCTCAGGGCGAGCAGCCCATGCTGATCCTGGCCGCGCTGGTGGTGATCTACATCGTGCTGGGCATCTTGTACGAAAGCCTGATTCACCCGATCACCGTGCTGTCGACCCTGCCATCAGCCGGGGTGGGTGCCATCCTGGCGTTGCTGATGTTCAAGATGGACTTTTCGATCATTGCGCTGATTGGCGTGTTTTTGCTCATCGGCATCGTGAAGAAGAATGCGATTTTGATCATCGACTTTGCGCTGGAAGCCGAACGTACGCGCGGCCTGTCGGCCGTGGACGCGGTGCGTGAAGCCTGCCTGTTGCGGTTTCGCCCCATTTTGATGACCACCCTGGCCGCCATCCTTGGCGCGGTGCCGCTGGCTATTGGTTTCGGTGAGGGTTCGGAGCTGCGCCAGCCGCTGGGGGTGTCCATCATCGGCGGGCTGATTGCCAGCCAACTGCTGACCCTGCTGACCACGCCGGTGGTGTATGTGCTGCTGGACCGTTTTCGCACCCGCGGCCCGGCCGAACAGGCGTTGGCCCGCGAGGCGACGTCCGGTGAACACGGCACCCCACCACCCGGGTCAGGGCCTTTGGTGCCACCCCAGGCGCCTGCGCCACAACTTCAATGAGGCTCCCCGTGAAAGCTGCCATGCGCCCTGCCCGATTTGCCCGGTCCCACGCGTTCCCTGTGATGCTGCTGGCCTTGCTGGCCACCGGTTGCGCCGTGGGGCCCGACCACGAGCGGCCCAGCACAGTGGACCTGACCCAGTTCACTCAGTTCAAGGAAGCCGACGGGTGGGTGCCCGCTGCGCCCGCCGATGCGCTGGAGCGTGAGCCCTGGTGGCAGCTATTTGGCGACGAGCAGCTCAACACCCTCGCTTCGCGGGTCGAGGTCTCCAACCAGAACGTGGCTGCTGCGGTAGCTGCTTACGCCCAAGCGCGGGCGCTGGTGCGAGAACAACGCGCCTCGCTGTTCCCTGCGGTTTCGCTCAACGGCAGCGGCGACCGCAGCAGCTCAAGCGCAGCCAATGGCGCGGGCTCCGTCAGCCGCGAGGGCAACAACTACCAGCTCGGCATCGGCGCCAGCTGGGAGCCCGACGTGTGGGGCCGCCTGGGCCGTGCGGTAGACGGGGCCAGCGCCAGCGCCCAGGCCAGCGCCGCTGACCTGGCAGCCGCCCGTCTGTCGGCACAAGGGGAGCTGGCCACCAACTACCTTTCACTGCGCCAGCTGGACGCCCAAAAGGCCTTGCTGGGCACCACGCTGGAAGGCTTTCAGCGCACGCTGACCATTACTCAAAACCGCTACAACGCCGGCATCGCCACCAAAACCGATGTGCTGCAAGCGCAAACCCAGCTGGCCAACACCCAGGCCGATGACGTGGGGCTGGTGCGCCAGCGCGCCCAGCTGGAACACGCCATCGCCGTGCTGGTGGGCCAGGCCCCAGCCAACTTCAGCCTGGCGCCGCTGCCTGCCAACAGCTGGCGGCCCGTGGTGCCCGACGTGCCACTGGGCGTGCCGTCCACGCTATTGCAGCGCCGCCCCGACATCGCCGGGGCCGAGCGCCGCGTGGCGGCAGCCAACGAACAGATCGGCATTGCCAAGAGTGCGTACTACCCCAGCCTGAGCCTGTCCGCCTCGACCCGCACCAGCGACAGCCGCGTGGCAGACCTGTTCACGGCAGGCAGCGGTGCCTGGGCGCTGGGCCTGTCGGCTGTGCAAGTGCTGTTCAATGCCGGGGCCACCGGCGCCCGTGTTGACGGGGCACAAGCTGCGCACGAACAAGCCGTTGCCCGCTACCGCCAAACCGTGCTCACGGCTTTTGCCGACGTGGAAGACCAGCTCGCCGCCACCCGCGTACTGGCGGCGCAGCAAGCGCTGCGCCAGCAAGCTTCGCTTGCCGCTGACCAGGTGGAGCAACAAACGCTGAACCGCTACCGCGCCGGACAGGTCAGCTTCACAGAGGTCATCACCGCCCAGGCCACGGCCTTGTCGGCACGCCGCACGCTGGTGCAAGCCATGGCCGACCGGCAAACCACCGCCGTGGCGCTGATTCAGTCACTGGGCGGCGGGTGGCAGGGTGTTGCGCCCGCCAGCCCTTGAGCGCTGATGGCGATCACGACAACGCGCTATTGACATGTCATCCCGGACACGATCCGGAGCCCATAAATCCGCAAGGCAGTGACAAGGTGACCGTTTTATGGATTGCGGGTCAAGCCCGCAACGACGAGCGGGAAAGTCTCGCAGTGGCAATTTTTAGATCAAATCCTGGTCTAGTCCAGGCGTTTCCTCCCTGTATAGCTACTAATTTAGTAGCAAAAACCGGATGGCGAACCGTCATGGATGTTCAGACCCATCCGGTTGTTGCATCAGCGCATCGCAGTCTGCAGACAGTGTCCGGCGTGCTCCTGATTTCATAGCTGCTCAGGCAATAAGCACCTTGGCTACAGCACTATTTCGTCAAAATTAGCCCGTCAACCCCGCACTGTCTCAGCCACCCGTTCGGCGCAAGCCAGCGCCTGCACAGCATCGCGCGCTTCGACCATCACACGCAGCAAAGGCTCGGTACCGCTGGCGCGAATCAGCAGTCGGCCAGTGCCTTGCAGTTCTGCGGTGACGGCATGGGTTTCTGCTGCCAGTCGGGCGTTGTTTTTCCAGTCCTGGCCAGGTTTTAGCCGGACATTGATCAGGGTTTGCGGGAACAGCGTGACGTCGCTGAGCAACTGGGCGATGGTTTTTCCACTGCGAACGCAGGCTTGCAGCACCTGCAAAGCGCTGATGAGGCCGTCACCCGTGGTGTGTTTATCAAGCGCCAGCAGGTGCCCAGAGCCTTCACCACCCAGCAGCCAGCCGCGTTTTTCAAGCTCCTCCAGCACGTAGCGGTCGCCAACCTTGGCGCGTACGAACTCGATGCCCTGAGCTGTTAGCGCCAACTCTACCGCCATGTTGGTCATCAGGGTGCCGACAGCGCCAGGCACTTTCTCGCCGCGCGCGAGCCGCTCATTGACCATCAGGTACAAGACCTCGTCGCCGTTGAACAAACGGCCTTCGGCGTCCACAATTTGCAGCCGGTCGGCGTCCCCGTCCAGGGCGATCCCGTAATCGGCGGCATGGGCTTTGACGGCTTCGATCAGCGCTTCAGGATGCGTGGCACCCACACCCTGGTTGATGTTGAAGCCGTCGGGAGCGCAGCCGATGGCAATAACCTCAGCGCCCAGCTCGTGAAAAACCTTGGGCGCGATCTGGTAGGCGGCCCCATGGGCGCCGTCCACCACGATCTTCAGCCCCTTCAGGGTCAGGTCGTTGGCGAATGTGCTTTTGCAAAACTCGATGTAACGGCCTGCAGCGTCGTCGAGCCGCCGTGCCTTGCCCAGCGCGCTGGAGTCGGCCCACACCGGCGCTTCGAGCAGCGCAGCCTCCACGTCAAGCTCCCATTCGTCGCTGAGCTTGGCGCCCTGTGCGCTGAAGAACTTGATGCCGTTGTCTTCAAACGGGTTGTGGCTGGCGCTGATGACCACACCCAGGCTGGCGCGCTGCGCCCGGGTCAGGTAAGCCACGCCGGGCGTAGGCAGTGGGCCCAGCAGCACCACATCAACGCCAGCAGAATTGAAACCGGATTCGAGCGCGCTTTCCAGCATGTAGCCCGAAATCCGGGTGTCCTTGCCGATCAAGACCGTGGGGCGTGCTTCAGTGCGCTTGAGCACGCGCCCCACCGCGTGCGCCAAGCGCAACACGAAGTCAGGGGTGATGGGCGACTGACCCACGGTGCCGCGAATGCCGTCGGTACCAAAATAGTGTCGTGTCATGGGTGTCTCGGGGGGGCTTGTTGTTGTGGGGCCGCGTCAGCAACGCAGGCGTGCCCCGTAAGATTTTAAAGTCAGCTGCAATGCCCGGACGGCAGAGGTTGGGCGGCCGCCCACACGCGGAGCGCCTGGACGGTTTCGCGCACGTCATGCACACGCACCACGCGCGCCCCACGCTCAACCGCCAACAGCGCCGCCGCCACGCTGGGCACGAGGCGGTCTGCCGCAGGGCTGGATGCAGTCTTGGCAGGATCGCAGGGTGCCACGGCGGACAGCGACGACTTGCGCGACCACCCCGCCAACAGCGGAAAACCAAGCGCCATCAGCTCCGCTTGCCGGGCCAGCAACGCAAAGTTCTGCAGCGCGGTTTTGCCAAAGCCAATGCCAGGGTCCAACAGAATGCGGCGCCGGTCAACGCCCGCCGCCTGCAAATGATTCGCCGCTGATTCAAGAAACAGGCGCACCTGCGACACGACATCGCCCTGCATCGGCGCAGCCTGCATGGTTTGCGGCTCGCCGTGCATGTGCATTAGGCACACGCCGCAGCGGTCATGGCTGGCCACCACAGACGCCGCACCAGGCTGACGCAACGCCCAGATGTCGTTGATGATGTCTGCGCCCAAGTCCAGCACGGCCTCCATCACCCGAGTCTTGTAGGTGTCGACCGAAATAGCCACCCCCAGCGACACGGCATGACGAACCACTGGCAGGACGCGGGCCAGCTCCTCGTCCAGTGGCACTGGTGGCGCGCCGGGGCGGCTGGACTCCCCGCCGATGTCAAGCAGATCGGCACCTTCGCTGATGAGCTGTTCGCAGTGCGCCAGCGCAGCCGACACGCCGCCGCTGGCGGACAAATAGCGGCCGCCATCCGAAAAGGAATCGGGCGTGACATTCACGATGCCCATGACCTTGGGGTGAGTCAAATCGATTGAATAACGCGAGGTTTGCCAGATCACAGGCTGGTTGCTTTCATGGTGAGTATTTGGGAATACGGCCGACGCCATAAAAAAACCGGGGACGCACCCCGGTTGTTTTTGATCAACGTGCCGCGTTCAAGTCAGCGGATCGCTCAGAGCTGTCTCAGGCAGCGCTGGGAGCCGGGTCGGTGTTCACCGCCGGGCCGCTGCCGCCTGGACCGGGGCCGCTTCCACCCACCGACGGGTTGCGCGGGGTCCAGTCTTTTGGCGGGCGCGGCGTTCTGCCCGCCATGATGTCGTCCAGTTGCTCCACGTCGATGGTTTCCCACTCGAGCAAGGCCTTGGCCATGGCGTGCATCTTGTCCTGGTTATCTTCGATCAACTTACGGGCAATGCCGTATTGCTGGTCGATGATGCGGCGCACTTCGCCGTCGACCTTTTGCATGGTGGACTCGCTCATGGTGTTGGTCTTCGTCACTGAACGACCCAGGAACACTTCACCTTCGTTTTCGGCATAGACCATGGGGCCCAGTGCTTCGGTCATGCCATAACGCGTGACCATATCGCGGGCCAATGAGGTCGCGCGCTCAAAGTCATTGCTCGCCCCGGTGGTCATCTGGTTCATGAAGACTTCTTCGGCAATACGGCCGCCAAACAACATGCTGATCTGGCTGAGCATGTACTCGCGGTCGTAGCTGTAGCGGTCTTGCGCAGGCAGGCTCATCGTCACGCCCAGGGCACGACCGCGCGGGATGATGGTGACCTTGTGCACCGGGTCGCACTTAGGCAGCATTTTTCCAAGCAGCGCGTGGCCGGACTCGTGGTACGCCGTGTTGCGGCGCTCTTCCTCAGGCAACACCATGCTCTTGCGCTCAGGGCCCATCAAAATCTTGTCTTTGGCTTTTTCATAGTCTTGCATCTCGACAGTGCGCGCATTGCGGCGGGCAGCCATCAGCGCGGCCTCATTGCACAAATTGGCAAGGTCAGCACCCGACATTCCCGGTGTGCCGCGGGCAATCACCATGGGGCTTACGTCCTGACCCAACGGCACCTTGCGCATGTGCACATTCAAAATTTGTTCACGGCCCCGAATGTCAGGCAGCGTGACATACACCTGACGGTCGAAACGGCCTGGGCGCAATAAGGCAGCATCCAGAATGTCGGGGCGGTTGGTAGCAGCCACCACAATCACGCCGACATTGGTTTCAAAGCCGTCCATCTCGACCAGCATCTGGTTGAGTGTTTGCTCACGCTCGTCATTGCCACCACCCAGGCCAGCGCCGCGCTGGCGACCCACCGCGTCAATCTCGTCGATGAAGATGATGCAAGGCGCGTTTTTCTTGGCGTTGTCGAACATGTCGCGAACACGGGAAGCACCCACGCCGACAAACATTTCAACAAAGTCAGAGCCAGAGATCGAGAAGAAAGGAACCTTCGCCTCGCCAGCAATCGATTTGGCCAACAGCGTTTTACCGGTACCCGGAGGGCCCACCAACAGCAAACCGCGTGGGATGCGTCCGCCAAGTTTCTGGAATTTTGCCGGGTCTTTCAAAAAGTCCACGACTTCCTTGACCTCTTCCTTGGCTTCGTCGCAACCCGCCACATCAGCAAACGTCACAGGATTGGTCGATTCATCCAGTAGCTTGGCTTTGGATTTGCCAAAGCTGAACGCTCCGCCCTTGCCGCCGCCCTGCATCTGGCGCATGAAGTACACCCACACCCCCACCAGAAGCAGCATAGGGCCCCAGCTCACCAGCAGCGTCATCAGCAAGGAGCCTTCCTCGCGGGGTTTAACATCAAATTTCACATCGTTCGCAATCAGGTCGCCCACCAAACCACGGTCAAGGTAAGTAGCTGTGGTGCGAACTTTGCGGTCGTCGGTGGTGGTGGCTGAAATTTCAGTGCCTCCCTGACCTTCAGCGATGGTGGCGGTCTTGATTCGCTTGCCGCGCACTTCTTCCAGGAACTCGGAGTAACCGAGGTAGCCGGAGCCTGCGCTGCCGCGCGTATCAAATTGCTTGAAAACGGTGAACAGCACCATGGCGATGACCAGCCAGATTGCAATTTTGGAAAACCACTGATTGTTCAAGGAGGACTCCTGTGTAGCGATGAGTGCCACGTGCGTCTTATTTTAGGCGTTTCAAGAGGCCACACCGTGTGCATTGGACTAGCCCCGCGCTTTCAAGCGGCTTTTACGGACTTTTACGTCACTTCGAGAGATCTGGCTGCAATTTTCTTCAAACCCAGCCCCACCAGAAACGTCTCCGAGGAGTTGGACCGTGACGCTTTCGGTTTGATGCGTTTAACGTCTTTGAAGGTGTCCTTGAACAGCTTCACCAGCGGGTCGTAGCCACTGCCATGAAACAGTTTGACCACCAGCGCGCCGTCCGGCTTCATGCGGGTTTGCGCAAACTCCACCGCCAACTCCACCAAGTGCGCGATGCGCGCCGCATCTGCCGACTCGATGCCTGAAAGATTGGGGGCCATGTCGGAAATCACCAGGTCCACGCGCATCGGGCCTTTGTCAGTGGCCAGCGCCAGCTCCAGCTGCGCCAGCACATCGGGTTCACGAAAATCACCCTGAATAAAAGACACGCCCTCGATCGGGTCCATGGGCAGCAGGTCGAGCCCGATGATGCGGCCGTTGAGCGCCCCCACGGCCGCTCCCGTGGGCGACAGCCTGCGGCGAACATACTGGCTCCAGGCGCCAGGGGTGCTGCCCAGGTCCACCACGCAGTCCCCCGGCTTGATGAGCTTGAGTGTCTCGTCGATCTCCATCAGCTTATAAGCGGCCCGCGCCCGGTAGCCGTCACGCTGAGCCTGTTTGACATACGGGTCATTGATGTGGTCGTGCAGCCAGGCTTTGTTGAGTTTTTTGCCCTTGCCGCCCGCGCGCGCATCTACTTTAGAGTCGGATTTCATCACTGTTTTAGTGCCCGCCACGCCCTGCCGCGCCGTGTCGGCCGTGGCTTTGGAAATGGCCTTGGCACGCGTGCTCACGGCCGTCTTCGTATTAACTTTCATCGGCGCCATTGTCCTCTGACGGCTAGCCCCGATAATTGGGGCATGGCTCAAATACAACTTACCCCTGCCCAACGCAAAGACCACCGCGCGGATGCGCACCACCTGAACGCTGTCGTGATGATTGGCTCTGACGGCCTGACACCCGGCGTTCAAAAAGAGACCGACGCCGCCCTGAGCGCCCACGGCCTGATCAAGGTGCGCGTGCAGTCGGATGACCGCGCCAGCCGCGAGCAGATCTTTCAAACGCTGGCGACCGAGCTGAACGCAGCCCCCATCCAGCATATTGGCAAGCTGCTCGTGTTGTGGCGCCCCATGGTCGAAAAGGAAAAAAAGACCAACGTCGACCGCATGGCTGGCCCGCGTGATGTGAAGGTATTGAAAAACAGCTCCCGCTATGGCCAACGCCCGGAAGTGAAGATTCTGCGCGTGCTGGGCAACCAGCGCCTCACGCCGGGCGGCACCGTCAAGCGCGCCAAGCCGCCCAAGCAGCGCAGCCTGAAGAAAAGCTCGCAAGACTGAGCGCGTCCTGCGCTGCGGCACGCCCCCCTTCGCATTTACCCACTCAAAAACCAGCGCTTGTTGCTGGTTTTTTTTTGCGCGGCGCAGGGAGTATCTGGCGCGTTGGCCCAGCTGACGGGCCTGACTCCCGATTTTCTCTTCAGATTTTCTCTTTAGATTTTTAACACCCGCCCCAGCTAACTTGTCATGACCAATCCACTCCTCGACTTCACTGACACCCCCTTGTTTGACCGCATCCAGCCCGAGCATGTGAGCCCGGCGGTAGACGTGCTGATTGAGCAGGCCAGCGCAGCGCTGGAAACCGTGACCGCTGCGGATTTCCCCGCTCGCTGGATAGACATTTCGGCCGTGCTCGACGTGGCCACTGAGAACCTCAGCCGAGCCTGGGGTGCCGTGAGTCATCTGAACAGCGTGGCCGACACGCCCGAATTGCGCGCCGCCTACAACGCCGCCATGCCACGTGTCACTGAATTTTTCGCCAGCCTGGGAGCCGACGAGCGGCTGTATGCCAAATACAAGGCTATCGATGTGGCGAGCCTGAACACCGAACAACGCCAGGCGCACAAGAACGCGGTGCGCAACTTTGTGCTGTCGGGCGCCGAGCTGACCGGCAACGCGAAAAAGCGCTTTGCTGACATTCAGGAGCGCCAGGCCGAGCTGAGCCAGAAGTTCAGCGAAAACGCGCTCGACGCCACCGAAGCGTTTGCGTATTACGCGTCGGCCGACGAGCTCAAAGGCGTGCCGAGTGACGTGCAGCAAACCGCGCGCGCCGCCGCCGAAGCCGAGGGCAAGGACGGCTACAAGCTCACGCTCAAGATGCCCAGCTACTTGCCTGTCATGCAGTTTGCCGACAGCAGCGCACTGCGTGAAACGCTTTACCGCGCCTACGTCACCCGCTCCAGCGACCAGGCACCCGCCGAGTTCAGCCAGTTCGACAACAGCGCCATCATGAAAGAAATTTTGGCCCTGCGGCTTGAAGAGTCGCAGTTGCTGGGGTTTGCCAACTTTGGTGAAGTCTCGGTGGTGGCCAAAATGGCCAAATCGCCCGAAGAAGTGGTGGCTTTTCTACGTGACCTGGCGGTTCGCGCCCGGCCTTATGCTGAAAATGACGTGGCCGACCTGCGCGAATTCGCCGCTGACAGCTTGAACCTGGCCGACCCCCAGCCCTGGGACTACGCTTACATCGGCGAAAAGCTCAAGGAAACGCGCTACGCCTTCAGCGAGCAAGAGGTCAAACAGTATTTCACTGCGCCCAAAGTGCTGGCGGGTCTGTTCAAAATTATTGAAACGCTGTTTGAAGTGGCGATTCGAAAAGACAGCGCACCGGTATGGAAACCAGGCGTGGCGTTTTTCCGCATTGAGCGCGCCGGCCAGCTGGTGGGCCAGTTCTACCTTGACCAGCCCGCGCGCACCGGCAAGCGCGGCGGCGCATGGATGGACGACGTGCGCGCCCGCTGGTTGCGGCCCGACAACGGCAAGCTGCAAACACCGATTGCCCACCTGGTGTGCAACTTTGCCGATGGTGTGGGCGGCAAGCCCGCATTGCTCACGCACGACGACGTGACCACGCTGTTCCACGAGTTTGGCCACGGCCTGCACCACCTATTGACGCAGGTCAATGAGCGCGATGTTTCCGGCATCAGCGGGGTGGAATGGGACGCGGTCGAGTTGCCGAGCCAGTTCATGGAAAACTTTTGCTGGGAGTGGGATGTGCTCAAGCACATGACCGCCCATGTCGACACCGGTGAGCCGCTGCCGCGCGCCTTGTTCGAGAAAATGCTGGCTGCCAAAAACTTTCAGAGCGGCATGCAGACGCTGCGCCAGGTTGAGTTTTCACTGTTCGACATGTTGCTGCACACCACACACAACCCGCAGGACGACATGATGGCGCTGCTGAGCGACGTGCGCCGGGAGGTGTCGGTGCTTCGGGCACCGGCCTACAGCCGCACGGCACACACCTTCAGCCACATTTTCAGCGGCGGTTATGCGGCCGGGTATTACAGCTATAAATGGGCCGAGGTATTGTCGGCTGACGCATATGCAGCCTTTGAAGAAACCGCCCGGACGCTTGACGCCCACAGCACCACCACCGTGACGGTTGAAACGGGTAGAAAATACCGCGAAGCCATTTTGGAATCTGGCGGGGCTCGCCCGGCGATGGAGTCGTTCAAGGCCTTCCGGGGCCGTGAACCCTCGATTGATGCACTGTTGCGCCACCAGGGCATGACAACCCATTGAGCCCTGCCGACTGACCCTGAACAACTTTATTGACGGGAGAAACCATGCTACCTATGACCCTGACTTTCAAAACGTCCAAGCCATTACGCGCACAGCGGTCCAGCGCATTGCCGCTGTTGCTGACACTGATGTGCCTGCTGCCCCTGGGAGCGCAGGCACAGGTCTACCGCATCGTCGGGCCCGACGGTAAAGTTACTTTTTCAGACAAGCCGCCCGCAGACCCCAAAGCCAAGTCCGCGTCCGGCAGCGCGGGCGGCGCACCCTCGGGTAACGTCAGTGGCCTGCCCTACGAGTTGCAGCAGGTCGCGTCGAAGTACCCGGTAACGCTGTACACCGGCAATGAGTGCAGCCCCTGTGGTTCGGCGCGGGCCATGCTGCTGGCGCGCGGTGTTCCTTTCACTGAAAAAACAGTGAACACCAACGACGACTTGCAGGCACTGCAACGCGTGAGCGGTGAAACCGCGCTGCCTTTTTTGACGATCGGCAGCCAACAGCTCAAAGGCTTTTCAGATGCGGAATGGACGCAGTATCTGAACGCGGCGGGCTATCCCGCCTCGTCTGCGCTGCCAGCGGCTTACAGGGCCGCTGCGCCGTCACCGCTGGTGGTGGCCAAGGTGATTGCACCAGCCGCGTCGGCCACCGTCAAAGCGCCCGTGGCGCCCGCCACCCCGATCCAGCCCAACACTAATCCTTCAGGGATCCGGTTCTGACGCGTTCAAGCTGATTCAAAACGTCAGCACGGTCACGCCGCTGGCGGTGCCCAGCAGGCAGACTTGGGCTTTTTGGTGGGCAAACACGCCTACGGTGACCACGCCAGGCCACTGGTTGACGTCGGACTCGAAAGCCAGTGGGTCGGCAATTTTCAACCCGGTGACATCCAGAATGTGCTGCCCGTTGTCGGTCAACAGTGGTTCGCCATTTTTCATCCGCAGCACGGCGGTGCCGCCTATTTTTGCGAATTCGGCGGTGATGCGCCGCGCCGCCATTGGAATGATTTCAACCGGCAGGGCAAACGCGCCCAGCGTCGTTACCAGCTTGGACTCGTCGGCAATGCAGACGAACTGGCGTGCCAGAGCGGCTACGATTTTTTCGCGCGTCAGCGCGGCGCCGCCGCCCTTGATCATGTTCCCCGCGTGGTCGATCTCGTCGGCCCCGTCGATGTAGACCGCCAAAGCGTCCACCTCGGCGGCGTCAAACACCGCAATGCCCAACGCCTGCAGGCGCTCGGTCGACGCGACCGAGCTGGAGACCGCGCCGCGAATCGTTTCTTTGATACCAGCCAACGCGTCAATGAATTTATTGACCGTGGAGCCGGTGCCCACGCCCACGATGCTGCCGGGCCGCACATATTTCAGGGCCGCCTGACCCACCAGCGTTTTGAGTTCGTCTTGCGTCATGGTGATATTTTGGCAATCGTTGAAGTGAAAGATGGACCAGCGGTGTGTGTGAAACGCGATTCGCGACAATCAGACACCCCGCCACTTTCCGCGATTATCAAATGTCTCTGCTCCCCTACCCGCTGGCTCGCCGTTTTTTGTTTGGCCTGGACGCCGAAGCCGCCCACGACGTGACCATGGCCGCCCTGGCCCACACCCAGGGCACGCCGCTGGCGCTGGCGTACAGCAGCCGCCGGGTGGATGACCCGGTCACACTGGCGGGCCTGCGCTTTCCCAACCGGGTGGGCATGGCGGCAGGGCTGGATAAAAACGCCCGCTGCATCGACGGCTTAGCCGCCATGGGGTTCGGCTTTGTCGAGGTCGGCACCGTCACTCCGCTGGGGCAGAGTGGCAACCCCAAGCCGCGCATGTTCCGCCTGCCCGCGTCCCGCGCGCTGATCAACCGGCTGGGGTTCAACAACGACGGGCTGGATGCCTTCGTTGCCAACGTCAAGCGCTCCAAAGTGCGGCAAACCAGCAGCAGCACGCCGCTGGTGTTGGGCCTGAACATCGGCAAAAACGCCGCTACGCCGATCGACAACGCGGTGGACGACTACCTGATCTGCCTGAATGGCGTGTACCCGCATGCTGACTACGTGACGGTCAATATCTCCAGCCCCAACACCAAAAACCTGCGCGCCCTGCAAAGCGACGCTGCACTCGATGCCTTGCTTAGCCAGATCGCCGAGCGCCGAGAAACGCTGGCCACCGAGCACGGTAAACGCGTGCCGCTGTTCGTCAAAATTGCGCCTGACCTGGACGACACGCAAGTGGGCGTGATTGCCGCAACGCTGATGCGCCACGGCATGGACGGCGTGGTCGCCACCAACACCACCCTGAGCCGCGACGCCGTGGCTGGCCAGCCCCATTCCACTGAGGCGGGCGGCCTGAGCGGCGCGCCGGTACTTAGCGCCAGCAACCGCGTCATCAGCCAATTGCGCGCCGCGCTGGGCACGGGCTTTCCCATCATCGGCGTGGGCGGGGTGATGAGCGGTGCCGACGCGGTGTCCAAAATCAACGCCGGGGCCGATGTGGTGCAGATCTACACCGGGTTGATCTACCAGGGGCCTGCGCTGGTGTCAGAAGCAGCAAATATGATTAAAAAGGCCCGATAGTCTACGCATTTACTGCCTGTGTAGCTATGTATTTAATAGCGATTGGGGTGTTTAAGCTCCTCCTGCAAGCGCCATTCAACCGCTACTCAACCGCTATTCAACAGCCATCCAACCGCAAGAGCCCCATGAAAAAATTCATCGCTGTCATCGGCATCCTGCTTGCGGGCTGCGCTGCAGAAGTCATCAGCACCACAGACCAGCTCATCGTCGTCAAGGCCCGCGAACGCAACCGCCCGGAAGCGCAGGACCTGGCTGAAGCTAAATGCCAGCAACGCGGCCTGCACGCACGGCTGACCCGTCGGCTGGCCGAAGATCAGCTGGGGTTTGAGTGCGTTCGGTAGCGTTGGCGGCAGCACCACGCGCTTAGAACCAGATGCCCACTCCGACGTCGTATTTTTGGCGCGGTGAGGCCATGGCTAGCCGAAGCGTGAGCGACGTGGTGCTGACTGGCACAGTGGAAGTTCCGGCCGTGCCCGCCCTGCTGGCGTCGCATTGGCAGCGTGAGGTTGCGCAGCACCTGGCCCTGGCACCTGGCGACGTTGAAGCCCTGAATTTGGCGCAGTACCGCACGCGGGCCAACGCGCCTCACTACCGCCGCTGCCTACAAGCCGCCACTGACTGGGCGCACGGGATCGGCTTGCCAGACGTGCTGGCTGAGAGCCACATCGCCCTGATGGCCTGCCGGGGCGCCAAGTACCACCACGACGGCGCGCAGTACGGCGATTCAGCGTTTTGCAACCTGTTTTTGAGCGACGACGCAGGGCTGGATGTGCATTTTCCCGGCGCTGGCCTGCGCATCCCGCTGAAGCGGGGCACCGTGGTGGTGTTTGACACCAGCCAGAGGCATGCGGTGATCCGGCGCAGCAGCGGCGGCTTTGACGTAGCCGACTTTGCAGCCGACCAGGACGACGCGCTGGTGTTTTTGACCTGGGAGCTTTCAATTGAAAACCCCGACGTCAGCCGCGTGCTCGGAGTCACTTTTGACACCGACCCCCGTACCGCGACGACTTTGGCCGAACCGTGTGTGTTGCTGAACGGCGCAGCAGCCTGCATCTGCCCCGAATCAGGCCAATGGTGCCCGGCGGTTTGACCGAGGGAAGCCCGCTTTCAACGGGTTGGCGTCAATCAAATATGGCCGTTACCTCGTATCGAATACAGTCAATCTATGAATACGTATCGAATTCGCAACTTGATGCAATATCGTAAATACGATAAGCTGTCAATAAATTGACCGAATACGCAACACCATGACCACTCCGCTCGACCTTGTTCAACACCTGGAGGCGGCCCGTCTCGCGAGGGGCTTGACCCGGCAGCAGCTGACAGAAAAAGCTGGCGTTAGCCGCCAGGCGGTCTACCGCCTGCTCAAAGGCAACGACGTGCAGGTGTCCACCCTGCTGGCGGTCATCGAGGTGCTGAAGCTCGATTTGTTGACGGTACCGCGCGCGCTCAAGCGCACGCTGCCGGATGTGGGCATGCCCACCACCGGGGCTCCTCACAAGCCCACGCACGCCATGTCGGCGGTGCAGCAGCGGCTCGCCAGCCTGAAAAAGAGCGAATGATGAACGTCCCGGTACTGGTCATCAAGCTGCACGGCCAGCGCATCGGTTGCCTGTTCAAGTACGAGCAGCCCGGCTTGCCCAGCATCTTGCGTTTTGCGGCCGACGAGGCCTATGCCCGGCTGGGGTGGGACGCGGCCGACGTGCTGTCCGAGTCGATGCGCGCGCAAGACCCGGCGCAACAGCAGTCGTTTTGGCTGGACATGACACGGCCCGAGTTCAACACCGTGCGCGGCAGCAAAGGCGACGAGCAGTTACCGCCCTTCTTTCAAAACCTGCTGCCCGAGGGCGTGTTCAGGCGCTTTGTGGCCGACGAGGCGCACATCGACCCGCTGGACCACATGGCCATGATTGCCGCGTGTGGCAAAAACATGCCGGGAGCTGTCACTGCCGAATGGGAAGACCTGCCCCGGGCCACGCTGCAGCGCCTGGTCACGCAGAACCAGGACGCGCTGGAGGCCACCGTGTGGGCCGAGCCGTTTCAAGATGCACTGTCCATCTCAGGCGTGCAGCCCAAGATCGGCGTGAACCAGGACAGCGAAGGCTGCTTTGTGGGCCGCACCACCAGCGGGGACGCCGCCATCATTGCCAAGCTACCCTCACCCGACTACCCCCGCATGCCCCAGCTTGAGAGCCTGTGCATGCGCCTGGCCGCGCTGGCCGGTGTGGCGGTGTGCCAGTTTGAGCTGGTGAGCCTGTCGGCCTTGTCCGCCCCACACCGCTACGACCTGGGCAGTGAGGTGGCCGGGCAGTTTCTGGCCGTGACCCGCTTTGACCGGGGCCCGAGTGGCAAGATCCACTTCGAGGACTTCGCGCAGGTCTTCGGCTTGGTACCCGAGCAGAAATACACCGAGTCCTATGCCGCCATTGCCGCCGTGCTGATGGCGCTGCCCCGGGGTGGCCAGCCCGCCGCGTATGAGCTGCTGCGCCGCATTGAAGTCAATGAGCTGCTGTGCAATGCCGACATGCACCTTAAAAATATCGGCCTGCTCTACCCTGACCGAAAGCATGGCGAGCTGGCCCCCGCCTACGACATCACCGCCACCGGGCTGTACAACGGCGCACGCGGCCACGCCCTGCGGCTGATGCCCGGCACGGACGTGCAACACACTGCCCCCATCTTCAACCCCACCCGGCTGCAAGACTTCTGCAACGCCATTGGCCTGCCGGTGGCCGGTGCTGCCAACGTCATTCGAGGTGTGGCCACCCAGGCAGCCCAGCAGTGGCTGCAACCCATCCTCGACAGCCGCCTCACCCCCCGGCAAAAACGCCAGCTGCTCACCCGCCTGGCAGACCACCCGCACCTGCAGCAAGCCATCAAGCGGCTGCGGCAACCGGCCCTGCTGGCACAGTGGGAAGCCGCTGTGGAGGCTGCGGGGCAGGCAGCGGGTGGCGACGACATGAGCGTTTGAGGTGCGCCAAGCGCCAAAACAGTTTTTTTCAGCGCTAAAACCGCTGCTTTCGATGCTAAATAGGCCGCTAGTCCAGGCGTTTAATGCCTGTGTAGCTATCAACAACGTAGCGAACAGGATGCTGTTGCGAACCGTGTGAAACGCAGAACAGATGAACTCAGGACGGGCAAAAAACTATTTTCACAAGGCGTTTTGACAAAGACGGAGCCGACGAGGCAGGGGCACGCACATTTGCCAGTGTTCAGCGTCAGACTCAGCCCACCCCGAGCGACTGAGCCGCTGAGCCGCAAACGGTATGCCCTAAACCCATTTCACATCAAGAAGAAAGACCATATGACCAAAACCTACTGGGTCAGTACCTACCGTTCCATCAGCGATGCCGAAAAAGTGGCTGCCTACGCAAAACTTGCGGGGCCCGCACTCACAGGGGCGGGCGGCCGTTTCCTGGCGCGTGGTGAACCGGCGGCAGCCTTTGAACTCGGACTCAAGCAGCGATGCGTGCTGATCGAATTCGACAGTGTCGAACAAGCCGTCGCCGCCCACGACAGCCCGGCGTATCAGGCGGCTCTGGACGCTCTTGGCGACGGCGCCGAACGCGATATCCGAATCATCGAAGGTGTTTGAGCGCCGCAGCTGCAGACTGCTGTCACACTTGTTCGCTGGCGGCAAATAATCTTCTTTTTGAGCGGGGAGCCGCCTAAGCGGTTCGTCGGGCGGGCTCGTCCAGCGTTAGCCGCTTGTTAAAAATCAAGCGTCTTTGGTCGATCGGTCTCGCTGAGGGCGCACCAGCGACCCAAATCGGCGGTAAAACCTGAAAAAAGGCATTTTTCAAGCCAAAACTGCTCGTAGCCCCTAACGCATCTGCCTAGCTAGCTATCAAAATAATAGTAAATCTAGCCCCCATCGAGGTCGCACTGCCTTGATTGACCAACCGTGCGCTACAGCGCAAAAGCCTGATCGTCTCGTCCCGGTCGGCGAACGTCGAGCAAAACTTGCTGCACGGTGCTTTAGCCCGCCAGAGGCGCACGCATCATGATTTGCGGCGGTGCCAGCACGATCAACCCGTTGCGATACAGCGTCAGTACGGCGCGGGGCGTGAGCCAGGTGCTGTCGGTGGCTTCGACGTTGTCGTGCACGGCGGTTTGCCCGGGCGGCACGGCGGCCACGAAAAAGCGGGTGTCGAAGCGTTTGTTGCTCACGGACGGCATGGTGGGCGTGATCCAGCGGGACCAGGGTGCCAAGCCCTGGGTATGAAGGCGCAATTGCAGCCTGGCCAGTACTTCGTCGAACGGAAAACCGTCACGGGCCAGCGCTGTGGCCTGCGCCGCGTGGTCGGCCGTGGCCCCGAGCGCGAACAAGATGCCGGACTCTTCAAACACCTCCCGCGCAGCCGCCACGTACAGCGCAGCGGCGGTCGTCGGGTCAATATCCGGCTCGTTCAAGCTGCTGTGCAGCGACTCTGGGATTTAGTCAAGATAAGCGGACATGTCGAGCTGGGCATCTTGCGGATCCACCTTGCCGTCTGGAAACACAAAGGCGCCGCCCATCACGTCTGACAGGACGTGGCGCTTGAGCAAGAACACCTCCAGGCCGTCCAGGCCGTCGCGTAGCATGATGACGGTGGCGGCTGGCCGTGCTGGCGAGAAGACGATGTCGCTGTTCAGTTCCATATCGGCCTCGGCTGCACCAGCTGGCCGGGCAGCGGCCCCGTGATGCGCCTGTTAGCCCTCGCCGCCTCAGTAGTCGCCATGCGATCCGCTGGCCAGGCTTTCAAACTTGGTGATGCGGTTGATGAACGCGAGCTTGACGGTGCCAGTGGGGCCGTTTCGCTGTTTGCTGATGATGACCTCGGCCACGCCGGGTTCCTTGCAGGCTTCCTTGGTGTAGTACTCGTCGCGGTAGATGAACATGATGATGTCGGCGTCCTGCTCAATCGCGCCTGACTCGCGCAGGTCGCTCATCATGGGGCGCTTGTCGGTGCGGGACTCCACCCCGCGGCTGAGCTGCGACAGCGCAATCACCGGGCATTGCAGCTCTTTGGCCAGCATTTTCAAGCCGCGTGAAATCTCGCCGACGGCGGTGGCGCGGTTCTCGTCATTCATGCTGGCCGACACGCTCATGAGCTGCAAATAGTCGACCACGATCAGCCCCAGCTTGCCGCATTGGCGTGACAAGCGCCGGGCGTTGGCGCGCAGCTCGCTCACCGTCAGCCCAGCGGTTTCGTCGATGTGCAGCGAGATGTTGCGCAGCTTCTCGATGGCTTCGGTCAGGCGCGGCCATTCTTCATCGGTCAGCGCGCCGGTGCGAAGGTGCGTCTGGTCAATGCGACCAATCGAGCCGACGATACGTACTGCGAGTTGAGACGCCCCCATCTCCATCGAGAAAACGGCCACCGGCAGGCCTTCATGCAACGCGACGTGTTCGGCGATATTGATGGCCAATGCGGTTTTTCCCATCGAGGGCCGCGCCGCCAGAATCACCAGGTCACCGGCCTGAAAACCCGACGTCATGCGGTCCAGATCGACAAACCCTGTCGGCACGCCGGTCACGTCATTCGGGTTTTCCGACATCTCGGTAACGCGGTCGAGCAGGTCCACCACCAGCGTGTCCATGCTCTGGAAGTTTTGTTGTGAGCGGGAGCCCTGCTCGCCGATTTTGAAAATCTTTTGCTCGGCCTCGTCCAGGATTGTGGACACGGGCTTGCCGCCGGTGGTGAAGGCCGCCGTGGCGATTTCGTCGCTGGCGCTAACGAGCTTGCGCAAAATGGAGCGTTCCCGCACGATCTCGGCATAGCGGCGCACATTGGCTGCGCTGGGCACGTACTGAGCCAGGGCGTTGAGGTAGCTCAAGCCCCCCACTTCGTCGGCCTTGCCTAGGCTTTGCAGGCGCTCAAACACCGTGATGATGTCGGCCGGTTTGGTGGCGTTGATCAAATGCCCGATGGCGGCGTAAATCAGCTGGTGCTCGTGGCGGTAAAAGTCCTCAAAGCGGAGCAAGTCACCCACACGGTCCCACGCGCCGTTGTCCAGCAGCAGGCCACCCAGCACGCTGGATTCGCCCTCAATGGAGTGTGGCGGAATGCGCAGCTGGGCAATTTGCCGGTCGCCGCTGAAACCGGGTTCGTCGTAGTGGGTGGAAGCGTGAATGATGGCGGACATGAGTTGGGGTCTTGAGGCAAAGCAAAGCGGATCGATCATCCTACGCCGTGCCCGGCACTTGCCTGTGGATAAAGCTGTGCAGAATTCGTGAAAATTCGGTCGAAAGCGCGCTGTTGCTTGTGGACAGGGTGCGCCGGGCCGCACAAGGCGTTGCACCATGAAAAAAGCCGCTCCGAAGAGCGGCTTTTGAAGAACAAAAACAGCGGTTAAGCGGTTTCGCCGTAGACAGCCACAGTGATTTCAACCGTGACGTCGGTGTGCAGCGCAACGCTGACCGGGTGCTCGCCCACGGTTTTCAGCGGGCCGTTGGGCATGCGCACTTGGGCTTTCGACACAGGGAAGCCTTGCTTGGTCAGCTCGGCAGCAATGTCGGCGTTGGTGACGGAGCCGAACAGGCGACCGTCCACACCGGCTTTTTGCGTCAGCTTGGCGGTCAGGCCAGCCAGCTTTTCGCCTCGGGCTTGTGACTCGGCCAGCTTGGCAGCAGCGGCTTTTTCAAGTTCGACGCGCTTGGCTTCGAACTCGGCCTTGTTGTTGGCGGTGGCGCGGCGTGCACGGCCTGACGGGATCAGGAAATTGCGGGCGTAGCCGTCTTTGACTTTGACGATGTCACCCAGGGTGCCCAGGTTGACGACTTTGTCGAGCAGAATGATTTGCATGAGTGGGCTCCTTACAGGGTGCGGTGCTGGTCGCTGTACGGCAACATCGCGAGGAAGC